>CAZMRK010000602.1:0-8055 GCA_964568355.1 uncultured Solibacteraceae bacterium
GTACCAGTGATGCGGCCTGCCTATGACGTGCTGATTATCGGGTCCGGCTTCGGCGGAGCCATTCCGGCTATGCGCCTGGCCCGCGCTCAGCAGGCTGCCGGAAAGCCAGTCTCGGTCTGCGTGCTCGAGCGGGGCAAGCGCTACAACCTCGGAGAATTTCCGCGCAATTTGGCGCGCGCCAAGGAGTGGTTCTGGCGCAACGAAGGGGAAAAAGGCTGGAACGGCCTGGTGGATTATCGGACCTTTCATAACATTGCCGTCGGCAGCGCGTGCGGAGTCGGCGGCACCTCGCTGATCTATCTGGACGTGCAGCTCAACGCCTTCGACTCGGATTTCGAGCAGGGCAAGGCCGAAGGCTCGCCCCGCTGGCCGCAATCGGTAGGGGACTGGAAAGCCGAACTCGCGCCCTATTATCGCCGGCTGGAGGAGATGCTCCACCCCACCCCCATGCCCGAGCCTAATCTCAAGGCTCGTGCCTTGCAGGCGGGGGCCGCGGCCATCGGAGACGGCGCGCGTTTTCACATGCTCGACCTGGCAATCTACTGGGGGCAGAATGGCAGCCAGCCCGGCGTGCTCCATCCCGATCCTTACGGCTGGGGCGGCCCACCGCAGTTCGCGTGCTCCAACTGCGGCGAGTGCTTCATCGGCTGCAATACCCACTCCAAGAACACGCTGGACCTCAATTACGTATGGTTCGCCGAGCGCGAGGGCGCGGAAGTCTACTCCCAGCACAAGGTCCTCTCCATTACGCCCGAGGACGGCGCCTATCGCATCGCGTTCCGGGACCTCCGATGGGGCTTCGAAGGCTCGGTGCTGGCCTCGAAGGTGATTGTCGCCGGCGGCTGCCTCGGCACCACCGAACTGCTTCTGCGCCAGAAATACGGCTACCGGCGGAAAGGGGTCGCGTACCGTCCCACCTTGCCGCTGCTCAGCGACATGCTGGGACGCTACTTTTCCGGCAATGGTGACTTCGGAGCGGTGGCCTTTGAGACGCGGCGCCTCATCAATCCCATGGATGGTCCCACCATCACCTCCACCGTCGAGTATGCCGACAAGTTGAACAATCGCGGGTTCATCGTCGAGGACGGCGGCTTCCCCGACCTGTTGCGCGCCGGCCTGAAAACCCTTCCGGGCGGCCTCGCCTCCGGGCGGAGCCTGCTCGATGCCTTGCGCAATCTGCTGAGCCTGAGCGGCCGCCGCCAGTTTGCCCAAGGCATCTTCGATCAGTTGGATCTGGAAACCACGCGCGATGCCATGCCTTACCTGGTCATGGGCGCCGATGCCGCCGACGGCGAGATGTCCATTGACGCGGAAGGCCGGCTGCAAATCGACTGGCGCAACGATCGCAGCATGTCTTTATGGCGGGAGATGGAAGGGACCTTGCGCGCCATCACCCAGACGCCTCCTCCCGGGCTGGACGGTAATCTCATGCTCAATCCTACCTGGAGCGCCGAAAAGCAGTTGATTACCGTCCATCCGCTGGGAGGCTGTCCCATTGGAGAGGACCCCCAGCACGGAGTGGTGGGGCCGGATGGTGAGGTATTTCACTATCCCAATCTCTTTATCACCGACGCTTCGATTATTCCCACCGCCGTAGGCCGCAATCCTTCAAAAACCATCGGCGCCATGGCCGAACGGATCTCGCAAAAAATCATCGAACGCGGCCTGTAGCCCTCGCCGGATTCTTTTGCTATCGGTGTAACCTTTTCGGCGTCTTACGGTATAGTTCACATGTCGCAGGTTGTGCAAGATTTGCGTTTCGCCTTTCGCACGGTGCGAAAGGCGCCCATGTTTGCCGCTGTGGCCATCTTCTCCCTGGCTCTGGGCATTGGCGCGAACACGGCCATCTTTACCCTCATTAATCAGCTTCTGCTGGAACTGCTGCCGGTCAAGCATCCGGAAGAACTGGTGCTGCTGACGGCCCGCGGGCAGCATTATGGCAGCAACACCGGATCGAACGCCATCTCTTATCCCATGTATCAGGACTTTCGGGATCGCAACCAGGTGTTCCGCGGGATGTTCTGCCGCTACGGAATGTCGATGAGCCTGGTGGTGGATGGGCGGACCGAGCGCGTCTCGGGAGAACTGGTATCCGGCAACTACTTTCCGGTTCTGGGTGTGGGCTCCGCTTTGGGCAGGACCTTTACCGCCGGCGACGATCTGATTCAAGGCGGCCACCCCCTGGCGGTCTTGAGTTACGGCTTCTGGAAGAGCCGCTTCAGTTCGGACCCCGATGTCATCGGGCGCAAGATCGTGGTGAACGGATATCCGCTCACCATCGTCGGCGTCAGTCAGAAGGGCTTTGACGGGGTGGAGCCGGGATATTCTCCGCAAATCCGCGTGCCGATGATGATGAAGCACGAAATGACCGCGGGACGGTGGTACAGCCTCAACGACCGCCGGGGACGATTCGTGCAGGCATTCGGCCGCCTGAAGCCAGGCGGGACTCTGGAACAGGCCAAGGCTGGTTTGCAGCCGCTTTTTCACCAGATCCTCAATCTGGAGGTCCAGCAGAAAGAATTCGCCAAAGCGTCGCCCCACACCAAGCAGCAGTTCCTGCGTATGTGGATGGACGTGCTGCCTGCGGCCAAGGGCCGTTCGTTCCTGCGCGAACAGTTCACCAAGCCCCTGATAGCCCTGATGGCCATTGTCGCGCTGGTGCTGTTGATCGCCTGCTCCAACGTGGCGAACCTGCTGATTGCGCGCGCTACGTCGCGGCAGAAAGAGATCGCCGTGCGCCTCGCTCTGGGCGCCGGACGCGTTCGCCTGGTGCGTCAGTGGCTCGTCGAAAGTTTGCTGCTCTCGGTCACCGGTGGTTTGGCGGGGCTGCTGCTGGCCGTCTGGATGGATGAAATGCTTCTCCGCTTTCTCCCCAACGAGACCTCCACGCTGACGCTCTCCAGCACACCCGACTGGCGGGTCTTGACGTTTAACCTGAGCGTCTCGGTCCTGACCGGCTTGATCTTCGGCCTGGTACCGGCGCTCCAGGCGACCCGTCCCGAACTGGCAGGAACGTTGAAAGACCAGGCCGGATCCGTGACCGGCGTTTTTTCTACTTCGCTGCGCAAGGGCCTGGTTGTGGCGCAGGTCGCCCTCTCGCTGCTGCTGCTGATTGGTGCGGGGCTGTTCATCCGCAGCCTCCGCAACCTGAAGGATCTGGACCCGGGGTTCCGCACCGACAAGCTGGTGACCTTCTCCGTGGACCCTTCCTTAAACGGATACAAGCCGGAGCGCAGCTTGCAGTTTTACCGGCAATTGGTCGAGCGCATGGGCCGCATCCCCGGCGTCGGCTCGGGAGCGCTTGCCGTGGTGCCGGTTCTGGATGACAACGAGTGGGACAGCACCGTCACGGTAGAAGGCTATGTTCCGAAGCAGGGAGAGTGGGTGGATCCGCATATGCAGTTCGTCTCGCCCGGCTTCTTCGCCACGATGGGTATCGCGATGCCGCTGGGCCGCGACTTCGACGACCGCGACGTCAAGGGGGCTCCGCTGGTGGCGATCGTGAATCAGAAGTTCGCCAAGCGCTACTTCGGAGACGCCAATCCGATCGGCCGCCACATCGGTATGGGAGGCGATCCGGGAACCAAAACCGATATCACCATCGTCGGCGTGGTCAGCGACACCAAGTACGAAAACATGCGTCAGGAGATCCCCTACGAGTTGTACCGGCCTTATCAGCAGGTGGATTTCGTCATTGGCATGACGGCTTACCTGCGCACTCTGGGCGAGCCGGACAACCTGTTTTCCAGCATCCGGCAGGCGGTCCGCCAGGTGGATTCCAACGTACCGGTGTACAAGATGCGCACGCTCGAGCAACAGGTGGACAAATCGCTGCTGACCGAGCGGCTTCTGGCCTCGCTCGCAACCGCCTTCGGATTTCTGGCAACGCTTCTGGCCGCGATCGGACTCTACGGGGTGATGGCCTACATGGTGGCGCGCCGCACGCGCGAAATCGGCATCCGCATGGCGTTGGGAGCGACCAGCCCATCGGTGGTGTGGCTGGTCATGCGCGAGGTACTGACGCTGGTCGGCATCGGCGTGGCCATCGGCCTGCCCGCCGCGTGGGGAGTTACTCGCCTGGTACAGACCCAGCTTTACGGCATTACGCCCAACGATCCTTACACCTTGGCCCTGGCTGTCGTCGGGATCGCCGGCACAGCGATCGTCTCCGGCTACGTCCCCGCCCAGCGGGCCACGCGGGTGGATCCGATGCGCGCGTTGCGCTGGGAATAAAGCAAAAGGTTTGCCAGGGCGTATATTTCCACGTATAATCATACGTGGAAACTATGACTGCCTCGAACACAATTTTCGGAGACGAGCTTTTTACAGCGACCGATCTGAATCGCCGGGCGGGATATGTTCTCGATCAGGCCAAGGGCCACGCTGTGACAATCACCCGGAATGATGAGGCTTTCGCGCTTTTGCCGCGCAAAGAGGCTGCCCGCCTGGTGGCAGTAGCGTCGAACGCGAAGCAGATGGTTGGCCTTACCACCGCTATCTCACAATACAGGCAAGCCGGTAAGGACATCCCGGCAGGACATGCCTTTGAGTGGCTCAATGCCTTTGACATGGATGAAGTCGGGGACCTTCTTACAGAAGTGTATCAGGCGTTTCAGCGCGCATCGGATGAGACAATCTCATGGGACGATTTTGAAGCAGTACTCCATGAGTGGCACGAAAGCGCCGTAGCCGTCCGTAGCGAAGCACTAGCGGCCGCCTTTTCGGCTCCCACGAACGAAGTACCACTTACTCAACCGGTAAACATGGCCGATGGCAGTGTCTGAAGAGGCTCTGACCGTTTGGGGAACGCCCCTGACGAGAGCAATGTTCAACAGCCCCACCACCGATGGTGGCCAGTGTACGCGGTTGATTTTTGCCTGCATTGCATGGCACCATGGTGCCATGCAACGAAGATAGTTCTCGTTGCGTATACCACCTGTGGCGGTGGTACGTAGCCAGCCAAAAGGAGACGGGTGGAGCCAAAGTTCGCAAACCTTCTAAACTATACCGTTAATGCGACGGAGGTAATTTTTGACTTCGGGGCTTTTTTCCCGAGGCCGCAGCTTGGGGTGCAAACCCCGACGGACTCTGATTATCACACCCGGATTGTGATGGGTGCAGACGTGCTCGATGCGCTCTTAGCTGCACTTCCTGAACTGAAGAAAATGAGGGATCAGGCGCGCGAACAGCAAAGAAAACCGAATCCAGCAACCGATATGAAGGGAGGCACGCAATGATTCTCGTTAATTCGTTGCCCAGGCCGACGGAGATTCAAGACGTGAACCCCTGCGTGCTTGGGGAAAAGATTGCCCTGTATACTTCGATGCAACAGAAGGGGTTAACCCTGACGGTTGGGCCGGTGGCATTGCTCTGGACCGCCGAAAAAGTACGAACTCTCCGCGCCGATCCTGATCCGGACGACGCCGCAACTGAGCACGCCCGCAGGACCGCCGAGCAACTGCTGACCGAGTGCACAGCCACAACGGCATCGGCAATTTCGCCAATCTCGATAGACCAGTTCGAGCATGATCTGTTCCTGCGTTGGGAGGCTAATGGCAAAGGGCTAATTCTCACGTGTCCCGCAACGAACAACAGAGGGCCATCACTTTACCGGGAGCGGATCGAAAACGGTCGCGCCAAATCGACGGAGATGCTTGCTAATGCATCGGCGAGCGATCTGGCCCAGTCAATGCAGTGGATGCTGGAAGCCTAAACGCCAAGAGTGTTTGACCCTACCGGTGTGCGTTCTGCCCAAGAGGTTTTCCGGGCATACCTCTACGACAATCATTGCGACGACAGGGGACGACCGAGTTGGAAGTTATTTCTGCGTAGGCCCCGCGACCGGAAGGGGTTGTCGGTCGGCAGTTCGCCAGACGCTGCTACCGAGCACCTTGAATATCACTTCGGGTGCTGCATGTTAGTTACTGGGGACATTCGGAACATCGAAGGTCTTGATGTTGAGCCGGACAGCGCCACACACGCCAACATAACTGGTGTTCCGTTCCGCAAGGACGATGAGCAGCGTGCGCTTCAAATCGCAAGTGATTTACAACGCATCGCAAGCGCTACAACATACCCACCGAATCCCCCAATCGACACTTGTGGCTAATAAGTCGGGAAACACGGCACGCGACATGTGCTTCTGGCTCCAACAGTCAGAGGAGAACCATAAGCGATCTTGATGGCAGGCGCGGCGGGACTCGAACCCACGACCCTCGGCTTAGAAGGCCGATGCTCTATCCACCTGAGCTACGCGCCCGCAGCTTGTCTCTTCATTCTATGACAGCGGCCGAGGGCCGCGGGGAACCGCGTTACCGCGTCACGCTCAGCCAGCCGCGCGCGAAGAAATCCGCCATGGTCAGCAGCAGCAGAATCACCAGCCACAGCATCCCGCCCACTACCACGATCTTGGTCAGCTTCGTGCTGTAGCGGACGTGCATGAAAAACAGCGCCACCAGCAGCATCTTGACCACCGCGATCGCCAGCGCGACCACGACGTTGAACAGGCCCAGGTCGATATAGGCCACCTCCGACGTCGCGAACGTCAAGCCCAGCAGTACAACGAAAACCAGCGTATATGTTTTGATAGAGTCAATATGCTCGGACATGGCTATTTCGGCAGGTGGCGGTCAATCAAGTAAAGTAACGGGAACAGGAAAATCCAGATCACATCGACGAAGTGCCAGTACAGGCCGGCCACATCGATGGGAGTATAGTATTCCGCGTTGAAGCGCCCCAGATAGGCGCGGTAGACCATGACGATCATGATGCCCAGACCGATAATCATGTGAAGGGCGTGCAGTCCGGTCATGGCAAAATACAGCGAGAAAAACAGTTGCGCGTGAGTCTGAGAGACTTCCCCTTCCAGGTGGAAGGAAGGTCCCGGCACATGGTGCTCCACGAACTTCTCGTGCCACTCCACCGCCTTCACCCCCAGGAACGCGGTTCCAAACAGCATAGTGAGGATCAGAAACCAGATCAGCGCCTTGCGATTTCCCATCTGGGCCGCGCGTACCGCCAGCACCATGGTGTAGCTGCTGGTCAGCAGGACGGCCGTGTTCACCGCACCCAGCACGGCGCTGAGCGTGCGGCTGGCCGCCCCGAACACCTCGGGGTACAACGAGCGATAGGCCGTGTACGCCAGAAACATGCCCCCGAAGAACATGATTTCCGTCACCAGAAAGATCCACATCGCCAGGATGGAGGCGTCTTTCTGCTGCTCGGCGGTATCGAACTGCTCGCGAAGGGCGAGTGGATTGGCGCTAGCCAACTTTGGCCTCCTCCATCTGATGAGCGAAGTCGTAGGCATCGTGTGTCACCACCGGCGGCTCGTCGAAATTGTGAGTGGGCGGCGGCGAGGCGGTCTGCCATTCCAAACCGGTTGCTTGCCATGGGTTCGCCGGAGCTTCCGCTCCGTAGCGCAGCGACCAGATGAAATACACCAGTGGCATCAGGTAGCCCACAGCCAGCACCGAAGCGCCGGCCGTCGACATCACGTGCAGCACCTGGAACTCCTCCGGATAGGCGTGATAACGGCGCGGCATGCCCAGATAGCCCAGAACAAACTGCGGGAAGAACGTCAGGTTAAAACCAAGGAAGATCACCAGCGCCGATAGCTTGGCCCAGCCCTCGGGGTACATGCGCCCGGTGATCTTCGGCCACCAGAAGTGCATCCCTCCCAGATACGCCATAAGCGTTCCGCCGACCATGATGTAGTGGAAGTGGGCGATTACGAAGTAAGTATCGGTTACATGCACGTCCATGCCCAGCGCCGAGAGAAACAGCCCGGTCAGACCGCCCATCGTAAACAGGCCGACAAAGCCGAACGCATAGAGCATCGGCGTGTCGTAGGAAATGGAGCCGCGATAGAGCGTTGCCGTCCAGTTGAACACCTTAATCGCCGAAGGAATCGCGACGAAGTAGCTCAGGAACGAAAACACCATGCCGGCATAGACCGACTGGCCGCTCACAAAAAGATGATGCCCCCACACCAGAAAGCCCAGCACCGCGATGGCGACGCTCGAGAAAGCCACAAAACCATACCCGAAGATGCGC
>CAZMRK010000603.1:0-9748 GCA_964568355.1 uncultured Solibacteraceae bacterium
CTGCTGCGCGAGCACCAGCTTTCCCAGGGAAGGGCAGCGGAATTGCTTGGCGTCAGCCGTTCTGACTTTTTCCCGCTGATGGCAAAATACCGGATCGCGACTATCGATCTGTCGGCCGAAGAACTTGGGAAGGACTTGGATCAGCCTTTTCCCCGACAGTGAGCGAGGGCCAGTACCGCGCCAATTGTGTCTGACGCCGGTCCGCTCCTGCCTTTTGCTCGGGCCGGCGGCCTGGATTTGCTCAAAGCGGCCACGGGCAAGATCCTCATTCCCGAGGCGGTCTACCGCAGAACTACCTTAGCACGAACCTCGGCGCCCGGCGCAGCAGAAATAGCGCAAGCCACCTGGATTAGGCACCAAGTGGTCGCCAACCGCATACTGGTCAGCCAACTGCCGGCCAAACCGCATGCGGGCGAACGCGAAGCGCTTGTTCCGGCGAAAGAATTAGGGGCGACGTTGCTCGTTGATGAACGCGACGCCCGCCTGCAGGCTCAACTTCTCGGGATTCCGTATTTCGGCAGTCTCCGTGTTCTCAAGGAGCTCAAAGATCGGGCATTATCTCCACCGTCAAGCCTGTCCTAGGTCAACTCATCCAAAACGGCCTCTACCTCGCCCCGGAACTCTACCGCGAATTCCTGCGCCGAATGAACGAATAGCCCACACCCGGGGTGTCTCAATCAGCCAACCACTTCCTGCGGCTGGCTCTTTTTTTTGAGTCTGTCTACTGCAACTTGACAACGATAATGGTTTTTCCTTGCCTGCTCGTACCGGCAAGGGCTTGAAACCATTGATCATCTGGTAAGAGAGAAGTACTTGCTGGACGGCGCCAACAGCGGGCAGATCAAGGCGCCAATCTGCCAAGAAAATCTCGTCTACAAAATTATCTACAGGCAGTTTCAAAGGCAGGCTAAATTACCTTCGTAAATTGTTGATTCTAAATGGTCGGGCCGCCGGGATTTGAACCCGGGACCTCTTGCACCCCAAGCAAGCGCGCTAGCCAGGCTGCGCCACGGCCCGAAAATACTCAGTTTACACGTTTCTGCGTCCACTCGCCACGCAAGACCTTGGAAAACGACGGAATGAAGGCGAACCGGAAGCGAAAGTGGCTCAATTCCACCGCTTACGCCGAGGTGGCTAAGCCACTCATGGTAAAATCCATAATGTTTCCCCTCGCATGGACTTTCTCAAAGGGTTGAATCCCCAGCAGCGTGAGGCAGTCGCTCATACGGAAGGGCCGCTTTTGATCCTGGCCGGTGCAGGCAGCGGCAAAACCCGCGTGATCACGCACCGCATCGCGCACATCATTCGCGACCTCCACGTCCCGCCCTCCGCGGTGCTGGCGGTCACGTTCACCAACAAGGCGGCGAGCGAGATGCGAGACCGGGTGGCTTCCCTGCTGGACGATCCCGAACTGTCTGCGCGTACCAATCTTTCCACGTTCCATTCGTTTTGCGTACGGCTGCTGCGCCGGGATGGGGATTCCTTAGCGCAGATTCGCCCCGGCTTTACCCGGCGCTTTAATATATATGATGAGGATGACCAGCTCGCGATCGTCCGAGCGTCCTTCCGTCATCTTGGCCTGGATGAAAAATTCATGCAGTACCGGCCGGTGCTTTCTCGCATCAGCCATGCCAAGAACCTGAAGCAGACCCCGCAAGATCTGTACAACCAGGCAACCGACCCTCGGATCAGCAAGCTCGCCGTACTCTTCGAGGAATACGAAAAGGCGCTTCGCCTCGCCAATGCATTGGATTTCGACGACTTGCTGCTCGAAACCGTACGTCTGTTGCGCCACGACGAAACCACTCGCGACGCCTACAACCGCCGTCTGGCCTATCTGATGATCGATGAGTACCAGGACACCAACCGCTCCCAATATGAGTTGATGCGCCTGCTATCGTGGGGCCACAACAACATTTGTGTAGTGGGGGATGAGGACCAGTCGATCTATAGCTGGCGTGGCGCCGATATTCGGAACATCCTGGATTTTGAGCAGGATTTTCCAACCGCGTTGACCATCCGCCTGGAGCAGAACTATCGGTCCACCAAGAACATCCTTACCGCAGCAGGCGCGGTCGTCTCACACAACAAGGCTCGGAAGGGCAAAAAGCTATGGACCGATTCTGATTTCGGCGAGCCTTTGGGTTACTATGCAGGATTCGATGCCGAAAATGAGGCTCTCTTCATTGCCGATACCATCGAGCGAGTCCTGGCAGCAAATCCGGCCGAGCGCGTGGCAGTTCTATATCGCACCAACTTCCAGTCGCGCCAGATCGAAGAGGCGCTGCGCCGATACGGCCGAAAATATCTGGTCGTCGGCGGATTCAGTTTCTATCAGCGCGCCGAAATCAAAGACATCGTTGGTTATCTCAAGCTGGCCAGTTCAAACCACGATTCGATGAGTCTCCTGCGTGTGATTAACACGCCGGCCCGAGGCATCGGACGCAGCACCATTGAGCAAATCGATCAGTACGCCCGCCAAAACGGTCTTAGCCTTTGGGCCGCTCTTTGCCGCATGCTGGACCAGCAACTGTTTCCGACGCGGGCGCAATCGGCGGCGGTGGCCTTCAAAAATCTGGTGGATGAGCTGAGCCTGGCTGTGACATCAAAGCCCCTGGGGGAAACCGTCCGATTTCTGATCGAGCGCACGGGCTACCGGCAGATGCTGGAGGAAGAAAACACGCCGGAAGCCCAGACACGCCTCGAGAATCTGATGGAATTAGCCAACGCCGCGGCAGATTCTGAGGAACGCGGAGAGGGCGTCGTCGATTTCCTGGATCATGCGTCGTTGGTAGCCGATGCAGATAACATTGACGAAGGGGCGCAGGTGACGCTCTTGACCCTGCACAATGCCAAGGGGCTGGAGTTTCCAATAGTCTTTCTGACCGGCCTTGAGGAAGGATTGTTCCCGCACAGCCGCTCCTTGAATTCCGAGGAGATGCTTGAGGAGGAGCGGCGGCTCTGCTACGTGGGCATGACCCGTGCTGAGAAGCGGCTGATCCTTACCTGGGCTCGTTACCGTAGACGTTTCGGCGGTGGTGAGCAGGAACGTTCTCTGCCCTCACGTTTTCTGGAAGAAGTTCCGCAGCACCTCATCGTAAACCTGGGAGAGGAAGACAAGGTGCCGCAAGTGGATTTGACGGCCGAACGGTACGACGTGAGGCAAACCGCGAGGCGCAATACGTTCACGGGCAAAACCTACAACTCGCTGGATAACATCTCCCAGTTCTTTCAGGAGCGCGGGATGGCCTTTCCTGGTGCTTCGCGGCCAGGCGGGGCGTCTGGCCGTCCAATGGCCCGTCCGTCACAGCCTCCCATGAGTGGCTCCTTGTCTGGCTCCTATGCACCCGTAAAGCCAGGGGCGCCGACATCGGCAACGAAAAATGCGTCCGCTCCACGCTCTTCCTCCCCGCCCCCTCGCACGACAGCGTCCAGAGGAACGCGGGCCGGAATGACCGTCGAACATCCCAAGTACGGCACTGGCGTGGTTGTCCGGCGCGAGGGCGAGGGAGACGAAGCCAAACTTACTATCAGTTTCCCGGGATATGGCCTGAAGAAACTGGTAGAGAAATATGCAGGATTGAAGAGAGAACCATGAATACCAAAGCAATCACCGACAAGACCGAGCGTAAGAAGTTGAAGCGGGTAGCCCGCAAGAAGGCGGCTCCAAAAGCAAAAAGGGCTTCTGGAGTGGCTCGCGGCTCCATGAAGCGAAAAGTCAGGAAGATGGCCCAGGGCCAGCGCAAGCGCTAATCCGGCGAGCCACATCCGCTCGGGGCTAGCTCAGGGACGGCCAGACGTTAGGACTTCGTGAGCCAACTGCTTCGCACGAAAAGTATCGATGCTCTTATTGCCGCTTCGGAAGAGCCGGCGACGCGGCTGCGCCGTACCCTGGGCCCTTGGAGTCTGACGGCGTTTGGCGTGGGCGCCGTGATCGGCTCCGGGATTTTTATCCTGACCGGCACAGCCGCTGCCGGCGAGACGCTCAGCTTTAAATCGATTCTGCACGCGCCTGTGCTGGACCTGCTTCTGTACGGGGCCAACGCAGTGTCTACCGTCGGACGTCCAGGAGCTGGTCCAGGCATTGCATTGTCCTTCTTGCTAACCGCGTTTGCGTGCAGTTTTGCTGCGCTATGTTATGCGGAACTGGCATCGATGATTCCAATTGCCGGGAGTGCGTATACGTATGCGTACGCAACCTTGGGGGAGATCATCGCGTGGATCATCGGTTGGGACCTCATCCTGGAGTACGCCGTCTCCAATATGGCCGTGGCAGTGGGCTTCTCCGCCTACCTGAACGACATCCTGGACGCCCTCTTCGGCGTCCATTTGCCTCCGGAACTCTCCGGCCCCATGATCGCAGACGGGCGCTTCACGGGAGCCTGGTTTAACCTACCTGCCCTGCTGATTCTCCTGCTTCTCACTTATCTCTTAGTACGCGGCATCCGGGAGAGCGCCAGCGCGAATAACGTCATGGTGCTCGTCAAAATCGGAGCGATTCTGATCTTCGTGTTCGGCGCATCGAAGGCTGTGCAATCATCCAACTGGCATCCTTTCCTGCCGAACGGGTTCTCCGGCGTGCTGACCGGTGCCGCCATTGTCTTCTTTACCTACATCGGATTCGATTCCGTGTCGACAGCGGCGGAAGAATGCAGGCGCCCCCAGCGCGATTTGCCTTTCGGCATTATCGCGACCCTTGTGGTCTGTGCGGCGCTTTATATCTCGGTGGCACTCGTACTAACAGGGGTGGCGAACTACAAGACGCTGAACAACGCCGCCCCGGTAGCCAATGCTCTAAAATCGCTCGGATACGACCGAATCCGCCAATGGGTCAGCGTCGGAGCCATTATGGGAATGGTCTCCTCGCTGCTTGTATTCCAGTACGGCCAAGCGCGTATCTGGTTTGCAATGTCGCGCGACGGGCTTCTGCCGAAGGCATTTTCCCGCGTACACCCGACGCACAAAACGCCGCATGTCAGCACCTGGATTGCCGGGTTGGTGGTTGGGATTCCCGCCGGCATATGGGATATCGGGACCTTCGCGGACCTGGCCAACATCGGCACGCTCTTTGCATTCATCGTGGTTTCCTCCGGGGTCATTGTTTTGCGCCGGACTCAGCCACAGCGCGCCCGCGGTTTCCGCGTACCTTGGGCACCAGTGCTTCCTTCGATTTCCATTCTCTTCTGCGTGGTGCTCATGATGGCCTTGCCCCTGGAGACCTGGGTTCGCTTTGTGGTGTGGCTGCTGGTGGGCTTTGCGATCTATTTCCCATTTGGACGAAAACACAGCACCCTGGCGAAGCCCGCTGGCGCTGCTGCCACCGACCGCCGCTGACCATCCAGCCTCAAATTGCCCCTCGGGCTGGTCGTGTAAATCATCACCACTGCAACAACTTCTGCACTGCCCGAGCCTGGCGTTTGCTGACAATAAACTCCTGCTGGTTGCTTAACGTCAGCAGCCAGCGCTGGCTGCTGAGCGGTGCCATCTTGGCGACATGGTCCAGATTCACCAGAGCATTGCGATGAATCCGGGCGAAATTGAGGGAAGAAAGCTTTGCCTGGATCGTTTTCAGAGGCTGCGTGGCCAGATACCGCTGCTTCCTAGTGATCATCCAGACCAGTTCGCGATCCGCCTGAAATGCCAGCACCTGGCTGCTGTCGAGTAGATGATACTCCTCACCCACCCGTCCCACAATCTTGGTGGGCCGCTGGGCCGCGGGCTGCTGAGCGATCTCCTGCAGGCGCAGGAAGCTCTCGGCGACGGCTTGGGAATTTCGGCGCGCCTGGCGCGTCCGATCCAGACACTTGGCCAGGCGCTCCTGCCCCACCGGCTTGAGCAGATAATCGATAGCTCCTGCTTCGAACGCCTGGATCGCATACTGATCGAATGCCGTCACAATGACGATACTCGGCAGTACCGGTCCATTCAGGTTCCGCACCACCTCAAATCCGCCCATTCCCGGCATTTGCAGATCGAGAAACACCAGGTCCGGATGAAGCGTGTAAATCCGCTCGAGCGCTTGTCCGCCGTTCTCGGCCTCTCCGATCACCTCGACATCGTCAAACTCTGCCAGCTCTTCGCGCAAGACTTGTCGCGCCACGGGTTCATCATCCACCACAAGCACTTTGATCGGCGCGCTGCTCATGTCGTTTCTTTCTCATGTACCACGGCAAACCTCAACGCCATAGGAACACCAGATGAACGGCCGGTCACAGCAAATGAGCGGCCGCTTTTTCCCGATGAACGGACGAAACGGAAGGGACGAGAAAGCTTACGCAACTTCCCGCCGGAGAACTCTCAATCGACAGTTTCGTCTCCGGGCCATAGCAGAGACTGAGACGTTTCGAGACGTTTTCGAGGCCGACCCCCGCTCCTGCCTTCGCAGAGAGCCCACTCGAGTGTTCGAATCCCGGTCCATCATCCCGAACACAGACGTGTAATCCGCTCTCCGACTTTCGAATCTCTACGCTGACCGATCCACCCTCCGGCCGTGTGGCAGCGCCGTGCTTGACCGCGTTTTCAACCAGCGGCTGAATCGAAAGCGCGGGAATTTCGTCCCCCATCACTCCTTCGTCGATCACGATTTTGGCTTTTAGCTTGTCGCCCAGCCGCTGCCGTTCAATCGACAGGTAAGCCTCCACAATCTTGACCTCCTCCGCGAGCCGGACAAGCGTGCGGTTGGTTGAGAGGAAATAGCGGAACACGTCCGCCAGATTGAGCAGTATCCTGCGAGCAGTGGCTGCCTCTCGCGGAATTGTTCCGTAAAGCGTATTCAAAGCATTAAACAGAAAGTGCGGATGAATCTGGGCTTGCAGCGCCCGCAGTTCCGCCTGCGCAAATAGCCGTTGTGTCTCCGCCGCGTGGACATGTTCCATCTGCTCGGTAACCGAAGCTGCCATGCGCGCCAGAACAGCGAAATCTTCGCTCAGGTAGGGCCGCCCCCCTTTGCGTTCCCCCAGCAGGATATGCCGTACCTGACTGTCGGATACCCGGACAGGCACCACCGCCTGGACGCCCAAGCCTTGTAACTTCCTGTAGTCCGGCACCTCGGTCACTGACGCCGGAAAAAGCAACTCTTCGCCGATCGCCACTGGTGTTGTGGTGGGGATGACAGCCGCGTTCATCACGTCCGCAATCTGAGCCGATACCTTCTGAAAATACTCTGCCTCGCTTCCGCAAGGGACGCGAAGCTCCCGTAGGGTTTGGTCGATTCGCTCCGGTCCAGGCTGGCGGAAGACCAGTCGCGTCAGTACCTTTTGGAAGAAAGCCCGGCACAATGCGAATAGGGTCAGGAAAAATCCGGCAAGCAGCGCCTGGATCAGGAAAGGCTTTCCACCCAAAGCCCACGCCGTTGCCACGCCGAACAAGCTCGCAAGCAGAATGTTGACCAGAAACCGGACAAACGCATCCAGCAGCACGAACCGGTAATCCTGTAGCAGTACAAATAGGGCGACGGGGATCCCCATATGGTGAATTGCCAGCTCTTCGGACCAGGCGCGATACCCGTGCCCTTCTCCGAAATGAAGGAAGGACATCGCGAACAGAAACAGCCCCATCGCCGCCAGAGTTTGGGAGATCCGGGAACGCGGTAGCTCCGGATCTGATCGGAGGCCGTTGAGGGCGGCAATCGAGGTCAGCACTCCGAAGCCGAACGTGATCAGGAATAATCCCAGACGGTGCAAACCGGAGGAATCCCAAAAGAATTCGCCAATGTGCGCCAGTACAGCGACGCCGCTGAGCGCATATGCCGCTCGGGACAGCCAGCGATAGCGATCCTGCAAGCACAGCCGCAGCAAGACCGCGGGTAAGATGCTCAACACCGAGAAACCGAAGCCCGCCACCAGCCGCTGCGCCCGACCATCACCATCTCCTGCGATCAGGACAATCAACGAAGATAAATTCCAGAAAAGCGCCAGGGCGGCTGCTCCCAGCGACAGGTTTTGCACTGCTGGGCTTGCTCCGGAGCGGCGACGCAGCGCGAGAAATAGGAAAATGCTGAAGATCAAGACCCCGGCCGCATGGCCTAGCGTATTGATCAATGCCTGCTCATCGCCTGGATAAGTCGTCCACATCGATGTCTTGATCATATCCGGATCCGAACGCACCAATCCATCTGTGCGGCAAGGACAAGAGAGCCAGGTCCGCTCGTCGGCCTTTCTCGCCCGCTGATTGGCTGCCCGTACCCGCCCATCATCTGCAGCTAGGGATGTTGTGAAACCACTCGCATACTGGATGCCATGAAGAGAGTCTTTGTTCTCGCGTCGCTTGGTCTATCTTTATTCACCTGGGCCGCATCTGCCCAATCATTGGGAACCACCGGCACGCTGACCGGCGCGGTGACCGATCCTGCCCATGCTGCCATCCCCAAGGCGTCAGTGACCATTCTCAATCGTCTCACCGGCTATCAGCGCGGGACCGTCACCGATGACGCCGGCGCGTTCCGATTCACCAATGTGCCCCCTAATTCCTATCACGTAGAGGTTACAATTTCCGGCTTCGCCCCTTTCGAACGCGACGTTGACGTACGCGGCACAGTACCGGTCGACCTGAAAGTTCAACTTGACCTCGCAGGGGCAAAGACAGTAGTAACCGTAGAGAGCGCCAGCGCCGACTTATTGGAGAATGTTCCCTATGCTCACAACGACTTAGATACAAAGATATTTGGCAAGCTGCCGGCTTCTTCTCCGGGATCCGGCCTGAGTGACGCTGTCATGCTCGGAACCGGCGCCGTCGCCGCCGATTCCAATGGCTTCTTTCATCCTCTCGGCGATCACGCCCAAACCAGCTTCTCGATCGACGGCCAACCGATCAGCGATCAGCAAAGCAAAAACTTCTCGACTCAGATCCCGCTTGATGCCATCCAATCCATGGAGTTGATCCCCGGAGCTCCACCGGCGGAATTCGGCGACAAGACCAGCCTGATTGTCAACGCAGTGACGCGCTCCGGGCTCGGGCAAAAGGCGACAGGCAGCCTTCTCGGAGAATGGGGGTCCTTCGGTACTTACTCCGAAGAAGCGACACTGGCGCTTGGCACGTCGAAAATCGGCAACTTTCTGGCCGTCAATGCTCTTCGCTCCGGGCGCTTTCTCGACACGCCGGAATTTACTCCCATCCACGCAATCGGCAACAACGGATCTATCTTCGATCGCTTCGACTATCAGCCAAATGCGAGAGATGCGTTTCATCTGAACCTCTTCGGAGCGCGCAACTGGTTCCAGATCCCCAACACCTACGACCAGCCGGTCCAGGATCAGCACCAGAAGATTACCACCTTCAACTTCGCTCCTGGTTATCAACATACCTTTGGCACCAGTACCGTACTCACAGTGAATCCCTTTTACCGGATCGATCATGTGAATTACTATCCCAGTCGTGATCCGTTTGGCGATACCCCTGCAACACTTGGGCAGAGCCGGAGCCTCGCCAATTGGGGTCTAAAGGCCGATATTTCGTACACCCACGGGCGGCACAATCTGAAATTCGGTACGCAACTCATGCAGACCCGCCTGCACGAAGAATTTTCTCTCGGCCTCACCGATCCCACATTTAATGCCGTCTGTGTAGCTGACGATGGATCGCCGCAGGACCTCCCCGGCGTAACGGATCCAGGGCAATGCACGGGCCTTGGATTTCAGGAGAATCCGGACTTACTCCCCGGTCTTGTGCCTTACGATCTGACACGAGGCGGAGGGCTTTTTCAGTTCAACGCCCGGAAAAATATCAACCAATATGCCTTCTATGCTCAAGA
>CAZMRK010000604.1:0-22724 GCA_964568355.1 uncultured Solibacteraceae bacterium
GTAGCCGGCCATGCATGACGGGCTTCGAGGTTGACTGTACCAATCTACAACCGGCTGAGCCACCTGCTGTACCTGCTGCGCAATCTCAGCCGCAGTGGAGATTGTGTTGGACAACGAATGCCACCAAAGGTCGAATAACGCGCCACCTGGCGCCCACGGATCGGACTCGGGCGATGGAGGAGGAACGTTGTCAACACAACGAAAATTGTCGCCATCTCCCGAGCACGTCACCTCCTGGCCCGTCGGATCCGTGTAGCTAAACGGGTTGTTGCGGGCATACCCGAACAGGTGCCAGCTCTGAGGATCTGCTGTGTCTTGGTCTGCGAATGGCTGGTCCGGTTGCATGAACCGTCCAAAGGCCGGAGCATAATGCCGCGCTCCGAAGTAATCGAGGCCGCTGGGCATCGCCGAGCTTGCCAGTTCCGTATCCCGGTACCGGCCCGTGAACAAGCTGCTTACCCCCGGCGTGGCGCCGGAACTCAGGTATCCCCGCGCCGTCCGTCCGCCCGCCACCGCCCGAGACTCGTCGCCAAACGGCATGTAGTCGTGCCCCTACCCTTGCCCGTCCCGCGTGCTCCCCAATTGATCCACCGATACATCGCACGTGCTGCTGGGCGCCAGATTTCCCATCGCGTCGTACACGTACGTCGTCTACCCAGCCCACGTCTTCTTCACTCGCTGCCCATTCCCGTCGTACGCATAGACGGCCCCGCCCGTATCCGTTTGCCCCGAGACCAGCCGGTTCTCTCCATCGTAGCTGAAGCTCCACGCCCTAGCCCCGTCAGATTTCCTCGGCCATCCGTATACTGCACCCCCGTCAGTGCCATGGTCTTAATTTCGTAAGTACCCAACACCCACGCCGTCTACGCGCGAAACGTGCGCATCCACGGCGCCGGACGCATCGTCTGCGAGGGTCCCATCACCTTCAAAATCGGCTGTGGCGACGAAATCAGCGCCATGGTCGTCAGCGGTAGCGCCCCTGCCGGCCTTTTCCCTCCCTGTGATAAGATAACCGGCCTGTGAGTATTGCCGCCCCTACGCTTCCTCGGCGTCTGCGCGTTCCCCGCACCCGCTTCATGATCGTCGCTCTTATGTGCGCCTTGAGCGGCATGAGCTACTTCGACCGCACCATCATGTCCATCGCCGGGCCGGTCATCATGAAAGAGTCCCATATCTCGGAGACTGAGATGGGCACGGTCTATTCCGCCTTCCTGCTGACCTACGCCCTGTTCATGGGACCGGGAGGCGCCCTGGCCGACCGCTTCGGCGCGCGCCTGGTGCTCGGACTGGGCGGCTTTCTCTGCGCCGTTTTCACCGGTTTCACCGCTCTGGCCCGCCGCCTGGGCGAGTTCGTCGTCGTGCGGATGGCCTTCGGCGTCTGTACCGCGCCCCTCTATCCCGCCACCGGCCGGCTGAGCGCGAACTGGATCCCCCCCTCCATGGGCGCGGGCGTCCAGGCTGTCATCATGGCCGGAGCCGCCGTGGGCGGTGCCTTCTCTCCGGTGCTGTTCGCCGCCATGATTGCGCGCTTCGGATGGCGTACCTCTTTCTGGATCGCCGCCGTGCTGGCCGCCGTCGTCTACGGCGTCTGGTATTGGTATGTGCGGGACTACCCGCCCGAACCAGGCCCCGATGTTCCCGCCCCCCAGCGCCCCGAAAAGGCCCAGTGGCTCCAACTGCTGAAGGACCGCAATATGCTCCTCATCACCTTCAGCTATTTCTGTGTGGATTATTTCGAGTACATTTTTTTCTACTGG
Source organism: uncultured Solibacteraceae bacterium (assembly GCA_964568355.1). Taxonomy (GTDB): domain Bacteria; phylum Acidobacteriota; class Terriglobia; order Bryobacterales; family Bryobacteraceae; genus JAJPJX01. The sequence goes on from CAZMRK010000604.1 coordinate 1,758, forward strand.
ATTTATTACTACTTCGGCGAAATCCGCCACATGGGCAAGGACGAAAGCGCCGTTTATGTCACCATCCTGATGCTGACCATGGTGGTGATGACCCCGTTCGGCGGCTGGCTCTCGGATCGCATGGTGGCCCGCATGGGCCTGCGGCGCGGCCGCCGCGTGGTCCCCATGGCCGGCATGCTGCTCAGCGCCATTCTGCTCTATGTCGGGGCCGGAGGCCTGGGGACCGTGGCTACCGTCGCGCTGCTCTCGCTCTCTTTCGGATTCTGCACCAGCATCGAAGGACCTTTCTGGGCGACCATCATCGAGATCAGCGGCTCCCAGGTAGGCGCGGCCTGCGGCATCATGAATACCGGAGGCAATCTGGGCGGCATCCTCGCACCCACGCTCACCCCCTTGCTCGCCGCCCGCTTCGGCTGGGCCGCCGGCCTCTATTTCGGCAGCCTGGTCATCCTGCTGGGCCTGGTCGCGTGGTTCTTTATCGATCCCTCCCGGCGGGTGCGTCTGGCTGCAACCGAATAGCGTTTTCTGCTATGAATCGTAGGTTACAGGCAAGGATACCTGCGTCTTGAAGATTCGAACTCGCCGCTTTGAGGGCCGCTGCGCCAAACACAAACGATTCAATCCCGCCGTCGATGGCCGCGGAGGCATCCGGGGAGGCTGCCCGCGCTGCTCTTTACTGGCCGATATCTGGGAAACCTCCCTGAAGCTCAATGCCCTCATCCGCAAATTCAACCCCAGCCACGATGATCTGCAAAAGCCGGCTCCGCCCGCCGAAGTCCAGCCCGATCCCCGGCAGATGAGCTTTCTCGACGCCTGACCGGTCGCGGAATCAGAACAGGTTGCCCATCAGGTCGACCAGCAGTGTCCGCCCGAAAGCGCCGTTGCGGTTCCGCAGCCAATCGGAATAGCGCCAGACGTTCTGCTTCTCCTCCACGCAGTAGAACAGCCCCAGGCTGTGGACGTCGAAACGCTCCAACATCTCCTGGTTATACGTCCGCACCTCGCCCTCCAGAATGTAGGGAATCACGTGCTTCTCGGTGGAAGAGAGCTCCCGCGTGGCGCTGAACGCGATCTGTACCAGCCGCCCGCGGCTGCTGATCTGGATCAGGTTGGTGCCCGCGTCGCGGAAGGAATCCGGCGTGTATTCGGCTGGAGCCAGTTCGAGCGCCCGGCTGGAAAGCTGGTTGTTCACCGAAGCAACGAACTCGGCGCAGATGGAGTGCAGTTCCGCGGCGCCCCCGCGCCGCATGCGGGTGACGTCTTCGAGTTGCAGAAGGCTGGGCCGGTGGGTGCGGGCATCGCCTTCAATCTGTCGCGCTAATCGGGCAATCGCATCGTCGGAAGCCATCGGGGTTGTCGCCCATTGTAATCCGGCCGCCCCACCCGCCGTCCACCTCCCGTAGCGCCCGATTCATCGGGCCGCGTCGATACTCCTGTCGATGCCCAAACCGCAAAAACTTCCTCAACTAATTGATTATAAATACTTTATCTCGTAACTGGAATTAGGTCGAAGAGTCCGATAAAATAGGGATGTACCCCTCAGAGCATTTCTGACCGGCACGTTAGGGAATAACCTTATGACAGTTCACAAGTTTTGGCCGCTGGATTTTGACCAGGAGGTGGAGATCTATGAAAGCCCCGCCTGGGATCTTCCCGGGTTTGCACCCTCCCGTTCCAAAAGGAAGCCGGGCGTGCACCGGGATCGCAAAAGCCGGCGGAAGGAACGGTAAAGCGGAAACGGTGGGCGCCATTGCGCACCCACCGTTCCCTTGCGCTCGCCAGGGCGTGCGGCTGTCTTTCTGAGCCCTACGCTTTAGGCGGCTTGTTGGTAACTTTTAGGTTCTTCTCATCCCAATAGAGCACCCGGCCTTCCCGATAGGACTGCACTGCCATCGAGATAGTGACCTGCGCGTGGAATGCCGTCTCGACGTCCAAAGTCGGCTTCTGGCGGGTCCGCATGCACTCCAGAAAGTTGCGGATGTGCTTGCCCATGGAGTCCTGCTCTTCGATCGGGATACTCTTCTCGCTGTCGCCGAACTTGGACTTGTAGGCCTCGTCGATCACCCGCTTCTCGGGATAGAGCGTGATGTGGTCGGTCTTCCCCTCGAACATGCCGTGGTCCACCATCACGATGGAGCCCAGGTGCCCACGGATCAGGCCGGGGATGTGGCGGGAGTTGGCCATGGACGAACTGAGGATCAGCGAGTGCCCAGCCGGGAAGTCGGCCAGCAGGTTGAACGTGTCCGGCACCTCCCGTTCGTCCTTGAATACGAAAATGCCTCCCATCGCCGAGACGCGCGAAGGATACTGCGGCTGCGGCCAGCAGATATTCAGGGGCGCCACCACGTGGAAGAACAGGTCGGTGGCGATACCGCCCGAATAATCCCAGTACTTGCGGAAGCGGAAGAACCGGTCGGCGTTGTAGGGGCGCTTGGGCGCCGAACCCAGCCACATTTTCCAGTCGATATAGTTTTCGCCTTTGGCTTCCGGACCGGCCTCGGCGTCGATGTGGTAGTTCCACTCGCCTTCCTTGGAATTGCGGTGGTACGATCCCTGGCTCATCAGCATCTGCCCGATGGCGCCGTCGGCGATGTACTGCTTGGCCGTGTGCCATTGCAGCGCGGAGGTGGTCTGCGAGCCCACCTGCAGGACCCGCTTGGTCTCCCTCACCGTATTCACCAGTTGCTTGCCCTCATCGATGCTGTGGGTCATGGGCTTTTCGCAGTAGACGTCCTTGCCCTGATCCATCGCTTCGAGCGCCACCCGCGCATGCCAGTGGTCCGGCGTCGCCACCACGACCGCGTCGATGTCCGAACGGTTCACGATCTCCCGGTAGTCCAGATACCCGTCGCATTTGTGGCGCGCGGCCACTTCCCGTTTGCGCTTTTCGTAGACATCGGCCACAGCCACAATCTGGCAGGAATTGTCCGCCTGGCCCACCTTGGCAAACTGGTTGGCCAGGTAAGCCCCTCGCCCTCCGACGCCGACAATCCCTACCTGGATACGGTCGTTTGCTCCCAGCACCCGGCCCGTGGAGGCCGCTTTGCTCGGTCTGGCCAGCAGTTCCCTGGCGGTTCCCAGCGTGGCGCCGACGGCGGCCGCGCTTTTCATGAAGTCCCTACGGTTGACGGAGTCTCGACTTTCCGGCATGATGCTACCTTTCTCTTGTATCCGGTATTCCACCCCATGCTACCTGAAATTCAGCCAGGCGGGTAAACAATTCCTGGTGTGGTAAGGGAATACACAGAGTCAAATCGGCTCAAAGCAGCTATCTCCTTATGCTTCAATCACCTCGCAAAAAGGCGCGTGAATTGCTTGTTGGTGTGAAAGAGGGCAGTTTATGAAGCAAATCTTCGCTACCACAATGATTCTGACAGGGGCACTGCTCGCCGGAGGGTGCGCGACGAAGAAGTATGTGCGGAACACCGCTGCGCCTATCCAGGCTAAGGTCGACCAGGTCGGCGAACAGACAACCAAGAACGGACAGGCAATAGAACAGACCAACCAAGAGGTCAAACAGGTTGACGAGAGGGCACAGTCCGGCATCGGCGCCGCCAAAGAGGCTGCGCAGAACGCCGACAACCACGCTTCCGACGCCATGAAGAAGGCCAACGAAGTGGGGCAGATGGCTGCCAAGACCGACCAGGATCTGGCCGGCTTGCGCTCGGTCGTCGCCAATCTGGACGACTATAAAGAAGCCAAGGACATCGTCATCCCGTTCAAATTCGATAAGTACCGGCTCACGGACGAGGACCGCCAGCAGCTCGACGAACTGGCCTCCAACATGAACTCCTATAAGCGGTACTTCATCACGGTGAAGGGCTACACGGACCACGTCGGGTCGGCCGCTTATAACGAAGGCCTGAGCCGCCGGCGCGCCGATGCCGTCGTGGAATACCTGGTGGGGCACCACAATGTGCCGCTCTATCGGATCCACATGCTCGGACTCGGCGATATGAATCCGGTGGATGATGCGCACACCAAGGAAGCTCGTGCCAAGAATCGCCGGGTGGAAGTGAAGATTTACACAGCCGACCAGGCCATGGCGCAGCTCAGCGCGCGGCAGTAAGTAAGTAATAGGAAGGCTGTGAGGTAACTCTGACTCGGTAAAAAAGGGGCTTTCCGTGCGTAGCGCGGAAAGCCCCTTTCACATTTCCGGGTTAATTTCCAGGAGAGAATCGCATTTCCGGCTGGCGATACGAGCCGGGACGGAACTGCGGCTCTTCCGGCCACTGTAAGCGCATATCCGCCGTCACTTCCTCCAGCATCTCCAGCGTCGCGCTCTTACTCTCCAGGGCAAAGGCAGTCAGCAAGAGATTGTCACAAATGGCGTTAATTAACCGGGGAATTCCCTGTGAGCGGCGATGAATTTCCGCAATCAGCTCCGGGGAAAAGACGGTCTGCTCGGGCATTCCCGCCCGCGTCATGCGCGTGGAGATGTAATGGTGCGTATCTTCGAGCTGGAAGGGGGTCAGGGCGCAGCGCAGCACGATGCGCTGTTTGAGCTGCCGGTATTCGGGGGCATCCAGCTTGCGGTCCAGTTCCGGCTGGCCGGCCAGGATGATCTGCAGCAGTTTCCCCCGGCGTGTTTCCAGGTTGCCCAGTAGCCGAACCTCTTCCAGTACATCCCATTCCAGATTGTGAGCCTCATCCACAATGAGGACCGTGGTAACGTTGCGATTGGCACGCTCGATCAGCATCTCGTTCAGCGCAAACAGGACTTCCGTTTTGGAAGACTTGTTACAGCGCAGCTCGAAATCGTAGGCCACGGTCTCGAAAAACTGTTCCACCGTAAGGCGGGAATTGAAGATGGAAGCGTAGAGAATGTCCTGCCCGCTCAGGAAATCCCGCAGGCATTCGAGCATGGTGGTCTTCCCCGTGCCTACCTCGCCGGTCAGCGCGATGAAGCCTTTACGGCTCTCGACTCCGTAGATCAGATTGGCCAGGGCCTCCTCGTGCTGGTGGCTGCGATACAGAAAGGAGGGATCCGGACTGAGACTGAACGGATTTTCCGTAAAGCCGAAAAAGGCTCGATACATAACGCCCCTGGGGTTACTTGGATTTTACCGGACTGATCAGAATATGCGCGTTGCGGCCTTCCATGCGCGGAGTTCCCTCCGCGGTACCGTAGGTGGCGAGATCCTGCGCGAACCGCGAGAGCAGCTTCCGCCCCAAATCGGCATGGGCGATTTCGCGGCCGCGGAACTGAACCACCGCCTTGACACGGTTGCCCTCCTGTAAGAACCGGATGGCGTGGTTTTTCTTGAAGTCGTAGTCGTGATCGTCGGTGTTGGGGCGGAACTTCAGCTCCTTCACCTGCACCACGTGCTGTTTCTTCTTGGCTTCGTGCTGTTTCTTCTTCTGTTCGTATTGGTAGTGGCCGTAGTCGATCGCCTTAGCCACCGGGGGTACGGCCGTGGGCGCTATCAGCACCAGGTCGAGCCCCAACTCCTGCGCGCGCCGGAGAGCGGCCGCGGTCGGCATCACTTCAGCGGTGCCGTCCGGAAACACCGCGCGCACTTCGCGAGCGCGGATGGACTCATTCACATTCTCTCTGCGACTGGGCCTGCGGGGAGGAAAATTTCTGCCAGGAACCATGTATGCTTATGCGACTAATTTTGGAATGATAACACTGGGATACTGGCACGCAGAAGGGTGCCCCGGCGAGGACGCCTGGGAAGTTTCGGGGATGAGATCAAAAGATTTGCGCAAGTTATATTGCCAATTTGTAGTGTACTCGCATCCCCGGCCGTTGTCTACTGGGTCATTCCTGGCCCGGCGTGCGATCGTAAAAACGAAACTGTGTTACGGTTTATTCTCTCACATTTGTTGAAAAGAAAGTATTTGAAGACCGGCGACCGAAACTGCCGTTTCGGTTTTACGATCGCGAAGGCGGGCGCGCCGGGGCCGGACAGCAGTCCGCCGGACACAGGCCGGCCGCATCCGGCGTCTCGCCGATCGCCTCGGGCAGCGCCGTCTGGTTCCGCCGTTCGAGCACCAGTTCCCGAATCATGGCCACAAAGCGCGGGTCGCTGTCGGGGGTAGGCGTCCGCACCATCCGGAGGCCCAGATCTTCGGCGACCGCGCGTGCCGCCGTGTCGAGATCGTACAGCACCTCGATATGCTCGGAGACGAAGCCGATGGGTACGACGACGACGTCTCGCACGCTGCCGTCCCGGGCGAAGCCGCGCAGCGTCTCCAGGATGTCCGGCTCCAGCCAGGGCTGCTGGGGTGGCCCGCTGCGGCTCTGGTAGACCAGGCGGTGATCGGAACGTCCCACCGCCGCGGAGACCAGGCGGCAGGCCTCCTCGAGTTGCGCCACGTAGGGGCTGCTCGCCGCCATCGAGAGCGGGATGCTGTGCGCCGTATAGAGGAGCACAGCCGCCTGCCGCCGCTCTTCCGGAATCCCGGCCAGCGCGGCGCGCAGCGCGTCCACCACCGGCTCCAGAAAGCCCGGATGACGATAGAACGGCCGCAGCTTGAGAACTTCGATGGATTCGGTGCCGGTTTCCGCCTGCGCCCGGGCGATATCCTCCAGATACTGGCGGCAGCCGGAGTAGGAGCTGAAGGCCGAGGTCACAAACGCGAAGACTCGCCGGATGCCGTCCGCCTGCATCTGAGCGAACGCCTCCGTCAGCAGCGGATGCCAGTTGCGATTGCCCCAATAGACCGGTAAGGCCGGTCCCTCGGCAGCCAGGAGTTGGCGCAGGGCGGCCAGGATCGCCCGATTGTGGTCATTGAGCGGGCTGCGGCCGCCGAACCGCTGATAGTGGTCCGCCACCTCCAGCATGCGTTCTCGTGGGACGTTCTTGCCGCGCAGAACGTTCTCGAGAAACGGAATCACGTCTTCGGGACCCTCGGGACCTCCGAAGGAAACCAGCAGAATCGCATCGGACACAACTACCATTGTAAGAGACTGTAAGTGTGGAACCTCTCTACATACGGGTCAATGAGCGCGATAACGTCGCCATCATCGTCAATCCGGAAGGGCTGCCGGCGGGCGCCGCTTTCTCCGGCGGTCTGGTGCTGGCCGAGCCCATTCCGCAGGCGCACAAGGTAGCGCTCCGAAGTCTGGAAGCGGGCGAGCCGGTGGTGCGCTACGGCCAGGTGATCGGCCATGCCGCGCGGCCCATCGAGGCCGGGAGTTGGGTACGCGAAGACCTGCTGGACCTTCCGGCGGCTCCTCCGCTCGATCAATTGCCGCTGGCCACCGCGGTACCGCCGCCGCCCGAACCGCTCGAAGGCTATACCTTCGAGGGCTATCGCAATGCCGATGGATCGGTGGGAACCAAGAACATCCTGGGCATTACGACTACCGTGCAGTGCGTGGCCCCGACCGTGGAATACGCCGTACGGCGCATTCGCGAGGAACTGCTGCCGCGATTTCCGCACGTGGACGACGTGGTGGCGATCACCCATACCTATGGCTGCGGGGTAGCCATCGACGCTCCGGGAGCCGCGGTTCCGATCCGCACGCTGCGGCATATCAGCCTGCATCCCAACGTAAGCGGAGCGCCGCTGGTGGTGAGCCTGGGCTGCGAAAAGCTCCAGCCGTCGCGGCTGTTCCCCATCTGGGAGGACGGAGCGAACGTGATCCGGATGCAGGACGAAAACCTGCGCGGGTTCGGTGAGATCGTGAGCGCGATCCTGCGGGCGGCCGAAAAGCGGCTGGAGCAACTGGACCAGCGGCGCCGCCAGACGTGCCCGGCTGCGGACCTGGTGGTGGGGCTGCAATGCGGCGGCAGCGATGCATTCTCCGGAGTGACCTGCAATCCAGCGGTAGGCTATGCCGCCGATCTGCTGGTGCGCGCCGGAGCGACGGTCCTGTTCTCGGAAGTGACCGAAGTCCGGGACGCCGTGCACCTGCTGACTCCGCGTGCGGCGAACCCGCAGGTAGCGCGAGACCTCATCCGCGAGATGGAGTGGTATGACGGCTACCTGGCGCGCGGATCCGCCGACCGCAGCGCCAATCCAACGCCAGGGAATAAGCGGGGCGGGCTGGCCAACATCGTCGAAAAGGCGCTGGGATCGGTAGCCAAGGCCGGCAGCACAGCGATTCGAGCCGTAGCAACCCACGGAGAGCGGGTCACCACCAAGGGCTTGGTCTTCGCGGCCACTCCCGCCAGCGATTTTATCTGCGGCACCCAACAACTGGCTTCCATGAACCTGCACGTTTTCACCACGGGGGAGGGCAGCCCCTACGGACTGGCGCTGGTGCCGGTGGTGAAGGTCTCTTCGCGAACAGCCCTGGCGGAACGCTGGCCGGACCTGATCGATATCGATGCCGGAAGCATCGCCACCGGTAGAGCCACGATACAGGACGTCGGCTGGGAGATTTTCCGCTTCCTGCTGGAGGTAGCCAGCGGCCGCCGCGAGACCTGGGCGGAACATTGGGGTTTGCAAAACGCCCTGGCCCCCTTCAACCCCGGCCCGGTGACGTAGCGGGAAACGTCGCCGGCTCATCCCAAAAGGGAATCCGACGTGGATGGCATAATGGAAACCACCATAGTTGTATAGGTGGTTGCCGACGTGCTTAACTAAAAGCATGCGCAAACCACGAACACTCGTTCAGATTCCCCGCGACCTTGCGAGTGAGATCGATAGGATTGTTGGCCAGAGGCAACGAGCCACGTTCGTTATCGATTTGGTGGAGCGGGAACTCCGCCGGCGCCGGCAGCTTGAGGCACTTCGGGCGGCTGCAGGAAGCTGGACGGACGAGAACCATCCCGAACTCGCCAAGGGTGCAGATTCGTGGGTTCGTAAGATCCGTCAAGAAGCCGCCCAGCGATTGGAAAAAATAGATCAGCAGCGAGCTGCCGAATAAATGATCGCCACCTGTCTGCTCGATTCGGGAATCATTATTGATGTTCTCAATGGCAAACGCGGTCGGCGTGAACTCATTGAGGAACTCATTCGAGATGGCGCTGAGATGGCTTGCTGCTCGATTAACGTCACTGAGATTTACGCGGGATTGCGGCCATGTGAAGAGACTAAAACGGAACGGCTTCTGCGGAGTTTGAAGTACTATCCCGTCACATGGGAGGTCGCCAAGCAGGCTGGTGAACTCCTGAATGCATGGCGGCAACAAGGCCGCACTCTTTCGCTGCCTGACACAACCATCGCTGCCGTCGCATTGGCCAACAATTTGGTCCTGGTAACCGGAAATCGAAAGGATTTCCCGATGCCCGAGCTACGGTTTTATCCACTTTCGTAACCGTCCTGGCCTGGGCCGCGAGCCGAGAGTGCCGCTTATACGCGGCTTGGTAGACTCCTCATATTTACTGCACGGCCGTCGTCAAGCGGTCTTCTGGACGCGGATCATTTCGACTTCCGACACCGCCAATAGGCCCTTATCCATCATGGCTTCGATTTCGGGCGCCAGGCGGGTGATGTTTTCCGCTGTATCCACGATGTGGACCACCAGGGGGAGGTCGTGCGAAAGCAGTTGGGCGCGCCGGATATCAGCGGTCTCTCCGTATCCTTCCAGACCGCGAAAGACCGTAGCTCCGGCGATGCCCAGTTGCCGGCAGCGGGCCACGATGGCCTCGTGGAGCGGCCGGCCCTGGTAGCGGTCGTGCTCGGAGAGCATTACGCGCAGGATTCTGGCGGGGCGGATGTTCATGCCTGTGCCGCCCCGGCCGGGCCTGCGTGCACCAGGCGGACCATCTCCACATCCGAAATCACCAGCAGTCCGTCCTGCATCATCTCTTCGATCACCGCGGCGGCCTGGCGCACCTTCTCGGCGCGATCGACCACAGCGATCATCACCGGCAGGTCGTGCGAGAGGTGCAGAAAGCGGTCTTTGTGGGTGTGGCCCCTGGCTCCGTAGCCCAGGATGCCGCGGTAGACGGTGGCGCCGGCGATATCCATCATGCGCAGACGCTTGACAATCGCGTCGTAAAGCGGCTGTCCGTCCCACTGGTCCGATTCTCCCAGAAAGATGCGCAGCAGCTTGGCGGAGCCGGCCTGGCGCTCGCGAGGCAGGGCGGGCTCGGGCTGCTCTTGGCGGCCTGCGGCCTTCACGACCACGGTGTCCTGCACTTCGATCAGCCCGTCCTGCACCATGTCGTAGAGCGTCGGCAGGATCTCGTCCACTTTTTCGGCCGTTTCCACAAACTCAATGCGGATGGGCAGGTGCTCCGAAAGCACCTCGATCTTGGTGGTGTGGAGGACCTTCTGCCGGCCGAAGCCGGAAAGCGCGCGCGTGGCGGTGGCGCCGGCGATTTGCTTGTGCAGCAAAAAGCTGAGGATGGCCTCGTAGAGCGGACCCACGTGATGGCGCGTGTCCTCGTTGACGTAGATGGTGACCTTCTTGGCGGGACCTTTTGCCAGCATGCTACCTCCGCCCCGCCAGGGCCGCGCCCAACCACACCGCGGCGTATCCCAGCGCGACGCTGCCGGTGATGTTCAGAACGCCGATCCAGAAGCCGCCGTCGCGCACCGCGCTGTAGGACTCCCATTCAAACGAGGAAAACGTAGTGTAGCCGCCGAGAAATCCCACCACCAGCACCAGTCTCCAGGCCGGATTGGCCTGATGCTCGGTCAGCAAGGTCATCAACAAGCCGATCAGAAAGGAACCGGTGACATTGATGACCATGGTGCCCAGAGGGAAGCGCCCGCCGAAGCGTCCCATAATCGCCACGCCGGCCGCATAGCGGGCCAGCGAACCTACAGCCCCGCCTGCCATTACCATCAGATATTGCTCCAACCGCCCGTGCCCTCCGTTTCTTCAGTGTAACGGGGCGGAGCCGTGGAGGCGGCGGCTGGCTCGCTCCAGCACCTGGTAGGCGCCGAGGGCGGCGCGTTCCTCTTCGGGCATGGCGATCCAGCGGGCGACCTCGGCATCCAGCAGAGAACGAGCCTCCACGCCCAGGAGGACCAGGCAGTTTTCGATATCTTCCTGCAGGAACCAGCCCGCCGCCAGCAGCACGTCCAGCAGGCGGCGCGCCAGCCAGGCGCGATCTTCCGGCGATACGAAAGGCGCCATCAGGCGCGCTGCGCCGACTACCAGTTCCGGGTCGCTGCTTTCCACTACCGGATGAAGGATGGAGATGCCTTCGGGACCAGCCTTCAGTTCTGTCAGAAGCCCCAGGGCGCTGCGGCGCCGGCGCAGGCTGGAGGTGGATTCCGCCACGGTGTTGGGCAGAGGCGTCGCGGCCGAGAGCAGCAGCGCCTCCCGCGCCTCCTCTCCCAGCAGCCGCAGCGCCTGTTCGGCGGCGGGACGATAGTAATCGTCTTCGAGCGCGCGATCGAAGATGGGGATGGCCTCTTTACGGCGGAACTCTCCCAAGGCTTCAATCAGGCCGATGCGCAGGTGCTGGCCGGCCAACTCCAGCAGCATGTGGAAGACCGTCTCGCTTCTCCAGGCGGCCAGTTCGCGGGCGGCGGCGCTTTCGACAGCCTCTTCGCCGAAGCGCGATACGGGATCGGCGATCTCTTTGGGCGCGAACAGATATTCGACCAGCACGTGGCGGGCGCCCAGGCCCGCCAGCGCTTCGACGGCCCAGCGCCGCGGCTCGTAAACGCCGCTGGGACGGCCGTGCAGCAGAAACTCACGGAGGGGAGCGATGGCCCGCTCTCCACATTCAATCAGCAGGGCCACGGTCTGCTCGCCATTGCGCAAAGATTGCAGTTCGGCGATCAGACGGGCCACTTCTTCGTCGGTGGGCTGGGCGCGTTCCATCCCTCGCTTCCAACCTACCCCGGGCAGGGTTATGGCGCAAGCGGCTACCACCCTCGCTCGCGCAAAACGCAGAAGAGCACCGGTGTGATCAACAGCGAGAGCACCATGGAGACCGTCACGCCGCCGATCACGGCGATCGCAAGCGGCTGAAGCAGTTGTGCTCCCGAGCCGATGCCCAGCGCCAGCGGCAGCATGCCGCAGATGGTCGCGAGCGCGGTCATCAGGATCGGCCGCAGACGGCGCCGTCCGGCGTGGAAGACCGCCTCGCGCAGCGCATAGCCGCGTTCGGTGAAGTATTTTTCCGCATCCAGCATCAGGATGCCGTTCTTGTGCACGATGCCGACCACCATGATTGCGCCCATGAAAGAGGCCACGTTCAAGGTGGAGCCCGTGATCCATAGAGCCAACAGCGCTCCGAAGCCGCAGAGAATCGTAGCCACCAGGATGGAGATGGGGTGGGAGAAGGAGCGGAACTCGAAGACCAGGATGATGAAGATCAGCAGGATGGAGCCCAGCAGTACCTGGGTGAGCGCGAGGAAGGATTCCCGCTGGAGTTGATAGAGGCCGCCGAACTCGATCTCCGTCCCGGCGGGGAGGCCGACTTCCCGAAAGAGCCGCCGCTGGATCTCTCCCACGGCGGAACCAAGATCGCGGTTCGAAAGCCTCCCGGAGACTGAGGTCATATCGCGCAAGTTATCGCGATGGATCTCGGTCTGCCCCTGCTCCACCTCAAGATCGGCGATGCTCGACAGAGGCACGGTCTGCCCGGTCGGGGAGGTGAGCTGGAGCGCCTGCAGGCGATCGGTCGAGGAGCGATATTCGAGCGGATAGCGCACGCGAATGCCGATCATCCGGTTGCCGCGAATCATGTTGGATGCCACCTCCCCGTCCAGGATGGCCGATTCCAGATTCGCGACATCCCTGGTTCCAAACCCGGCGCGTTCGGCCTTGGCAAGATTTACGCGGAAGTTTACGGCAGGGCCGATCACTACGGTGCGGTTCACCACGTCCACAACGCCTTTCACTTTGGGCAGCCAGTCGGTGATGCGCTGTGCGGCCTGCTCGGAGGCGGCATCGCTGGAGCCAAAAATTTTGATCTCGATGGGCTCGGGCGACCAGGATAGATCTCCGATCAAATCCTCCAGAATGTGGGGAAACTCCACATCGATAACCGGCTCGGCCTTGGTGACCCGTTTGCGCAGATCGTCGATCACTTCATCGGCGGAGCGGTCGCGATCTTTTTTCAGCTTGATGAGGAAGTCGCCGGTGTTGGGCTCGCCGACGAACAGGCCGAGCTGGGTGCCGGTGCGGCGCGAGTAGCTTTCCACCTCCGGCGTTTGGGAGAGCATGTGCTCGATGTGGCGGAGCACGCGGTCGGTCTCTTGGAGGGAGGTCCCGGAGGGCATGATGTAGTCCAGCACGAACGCGCCCTCATCCATCTCCGGCAGAAAGCCGCTGCCCAACTGCTGGTAGAGCGCCACAGAGCCGGCGAACAGGAGCACGGCCGCCCCCAGCACAGGCGCGCGATGCCAGAGGGCCCAGCCGAGCACGCGCTCGTAGCCGAAGGTGAGCCAGCGCAGAATGCGCCCCTCGCCGGCCTGTTCGGCCTGCTCCAGACCGGCTGTCTCCGATTCCTCCAGGCGAGCGATGGGAGCGCGCCCGCGCAGGAAGATCCGGGCCAGCACCGGAGTGAAAAAGATAGCCAGGAACAGGGAGGCGAGCAGGGCCGTCACCAGGGTCATCGCCAAGGCCCGGAAGAATACGGCGGTGATGCCGCCGAGGAAGACCAGCGGCACGAAGACCATGATGGGCGTAAGAGTGGAGCCGATCAACGCGGGCGTAAGTTCCTGGATGGCACTGCGCGCAGCCTGCTCCGGCGATTGCCCCAGCGAGAGGTGCACCACGATGTTCTCGACCATGACAATGGCGTCGTCAATCACCACACCGATGGAAGCGGCCAGGCCTCCCAGCGTCATGAGGTTGAAGCTCATGTGGAACAGGTCCATGCAGACGATAGCCATCAGCGTAGCGGCCGGAATCACCAGGGCTGCCACCACCGTGGTCCGCCAGCTTTTTAGAAACAGGAGCAGGACCAGAATCGAGAGCGCCAGGCCGATCAGGATGCTGTCGCGAACGCTGCTGATGGAATCGCGGACCAGGATGGACTGGTCGTAGAAGATCGAAAGCTGGACGTCCTTGGGCAGGGTCTTGCGGATATCCACAAGCTCGCGGTTGACGGCATCGGCGATCGCGACGGCGTTTCCGTCCGGCTGTTGCAAAACGTTGACCAGAACGGCCGGCCGCCCGTTGGCCGTGACGATCTGATAGACCGGCTGCTCGCCTGGGGCTACCGCGGCCAGATCCTTGACCAGGACGGGAGTACCCTTTACGACGTCGACTACGGTGTCTTCGATCTGTTCGCGCTGCCGCATCAGCCCGGTGACGGTAGCCAGGTAGAGGTGGTAGTTTTCCTGCACCATGCCGGCCGCTTGAATCACGTTGTTGTTGCGAATGGAATCGACCACTTTGGTGAGCGGCAGGCCATAGCTGTTCAATTTGTGGGGATCGACCAGCACGTGGTACTCGGGCGGACGCCCGCCCACGATGCGGGCCTCGGAGACACCGGGCAGGCGATAGAGGCGCGGGGCGATCTCGTAGTAGGCCAGATCCCACAATTCCGAGGTGGAGCGTTTCGGCGAGGTCATGCTGAAGCCGATCATGGGGAAGACCGAGAACGTCAGCCGGTTGATATAGAAGCGCGTATTGGCCGGCAGCGAAGGCAGGACCTGGGAGATGCGCCCCTGCACCAGGTTGAGCGCGTTCTGCATATCCACGTCCCAGCGGAAATAGATGTTCACCTCGGTGGCGCCGCGGCTGGTGACCGAGCGCAGGTCGGTGATGCCGGGCACCAGGCGCACCGCCTGTTCGAGCGGCCGGGTGACCGTCAACATCTGCACGTCCACGGGCTGAATGCCGTTGTCCACGAGGATGATGATGCGCGGGAAGTCGGTCTGCGGAAAGATGGCGATCGGCAGTTGAAAGAGGAACACCAGGCCCGCCAGCACGAAGCTCAGGACCACGACGGCCAGAGCCCTGCCCTGATTGTTTACGAAATCGGCCAGCCGCCCGATCATTGGCCCTCCGCAAGGGTAACCGCGGTTCCATCGGCCAGGCCGTAGCCACCCTGGGTTACCACAGTTTCACCGGCTTTCACGCCGGACTTAATCCGCACGAGGCCGCCCTGCTTCTCCCCGGCCTCCACCTCCCGCGCGTGCGCCACGTTTTTCTCCACCACCAGCACGGTACCGTTGAGCGTACCTTCGGAGAGCTGCACAGCGGCTAGCGGCACCAGGACGCTATCGGACACGCTGCCGGTGAGGATAGAGACATCGCCGAAGGTATTGCCGCGCAGCCGTGCCTGAGGATTGGGGATCTGGCACCAGACCTCGACGGTGCGGCGTGCCGGGTCGACGGCTTTGTTGATTACGGTGATCTTTCCGGTGAAGGCGTTATGGGGGGATAGTTCGCTTGCTGGCGGGCGCGGTTCCTTGACGGAGTCGACGGGGTGGAATTCGCAGGGTTGGCCGGCCTGGATACGGCCCACCTGGCTCTCGGGGATCTGGGCACGTGCGTTTACCTGGGCCAGGTCCATCACCGTGAATGTCGGGGTGGAGGGAGAAGCCATGTCGCCGGGATACTGCAACTGATCGGTGACCGTACCGGCGAAGGGGCTGCGCAATTCAGTGAATTGAAGCTGGACATCGGTCTGGCTCAAGCGCGCCTTGGCCTGGGCCACGCGGCTGCGGGCAATAGCGATGTCCTTCTCGCCGGACTGCCGCCGAAGCAGTTCGAGGGAGCGGCTGGCGACTTCGAAGTTCGTGCGGGCCTGGGCCAGCTCGGTCTGGCTCTGCTGCAGGTCCCGCTGCGGGATGGCGCCCTGGCGGAAGAGGCCGGCGCGCCGCTCGGCCACCTGGCGGGCCAGGTCGAGGGCAGCCTGGGAGGTCTCCACCAGCCCGCGGGCATGTTCAATATCCGAGGGCAAGGTGCCGGCCATGGTCTTCTCCAGGTTGGCTTCCGCGTCGGTGAGCGCAGCCGCCGCTTCTTCACGCTGGGCCCGTATATCCCGATCTTCGAGCACGGCCAACACCTGTCCGGCAGCCACGCGGTCGCCTTTGCGCACGCGCAGTTCCCGGATCGGAGCGGTGATGCGGGCGGCGACGCTGGCCTGTTCCTGCGGCCACACGGTAGCCGGAGCGACCACGGAAATCTGTACTGTGCCGGTTACCGCGCGCGCCACGCGCACCGCAACCACCGGTTTCTCCGCCGGCTCCTCCTGTTTGGCACAGCCGGCGGTCAAGAGCGCAGCCAGCGCCAGTCCCCATGTTCGTGTTTGTTTCATCTGCCCGACGCGACCTCCAGTTCCGCGCGCGCGTTCCAATAGTTCGCCTTGGCGGTGAAATAGTTCGCACGGGCCTGGGTCAACTGGCTCTGTGCCGCCACCACGTCCAGGGCCAGGCCCTCGCCGCCCTCGTAGCGCAAGCGGCTGAGCCGCAGGTTATCTTCCGAGAGCTTGACTTGCGTTTCGGTCATCGCGACCTGCGCGTAGATTTGTTCCACGCGCGCCAGCGCATCCCGGTATTCGCGGGAGAAGGTGCGCTCGGTGATCCGGCTGGTGGTCTCCACCTGCCGGGCCTGCAGATCAAACTGGCGGGCCGCGCTGCGCGTGCGGAACCAATCGAAGACCGGAATCCGCAGATTGAGGAAAGCGGCATAGCCGCGATAGCTGAAGCTGTAGCGAGGCGCATCGATGCCATATTGGGTGACCAGGCTCAACTGCGGATAGAGATCGGCGCGGACGCGACGCGCATCCGCCTGGAAGCCGCGCCGCTGCGCATCGAACAGGCGGAACTCCAGACGGCGCAGGAACGGCGCTACATCAGCCGGCGGCGGAGTCTCGGGCGTGGGGACATCCCGATCCAGCACGTCGGCCAGGTTCAGCTCCTTGTCGACATCGGTGGTCCAGAAGGAAGCCAGATCGTGATTGGCCAGCTTCGCTTCCAGTTCCGCGGCATTGAGCGACTGTTGTAGAAAGGCGGTTTCGCCGGCAGCCTTCACGACATCGGCCTGGGCGGCCTCTCCCTGGCTGGCGAGAAGCCGGGCGCGCTTCTCAAAGCTGCGGGCTTCTTCGAGCGAGTCGCGGGTCGCTGCTGCCAGGTGTCTGGCGAGCAGCAGGCGGTAGTAGGAAGCCGTGACGGCGCGCTTCAAATCCCGCTCGGAAAGGCTTTGGCCCGCCGCCGCGGCGTCGCGATCGGCTCTGGCTCGGGCCAATGCCGCGCGCAATCGCCCGGAGGTGTCGAGTTCCAGGTCGATATTCCCCTGGGTCACGAACTCGCGCACGCCGTTCAAGCTGATGAAGGCGAACTCGCCGCTGCGGAGGGGGTTGTTGTAGGTGTAGTTGCCGCCTACGGAGATTTGAGGTAGAAATCCGGCGCGCGCCTCGATCAGACCGTAGCGGGCGATCTCGCTCTGCTGGCGCGCCAGGCTAACGGCCGATTCCACGGAGGTGGCCAGGCGGATGCAGTCATCGAGCGTCAGGGGTGTGGTTTGGCAGAGGGCCGGGGCGGTGAAGGCGAGGAGGAGATATACGAGCGTCGTTATTCGCGTACGCACAGATTGGATCCTTGGGTAACTTGCGTGAGCGGTAGCAAGACGGTGAAGGTGCTTCCTTGTCCCGGCGCGCCGGCGGCGCTTACGCTGCCGTGGTGCGATTCAACAATCCACTTCACGATGGAAAGGCCCAGACCGAAGCCGCCTTCGGCGCGCGAGCGGGCCTTGTCGACGCGGTAGAAGCGCTCGAAGATGCGCTCCCGGTCTTCGGCCGGAATACCGATGCCGGTGTCGGAGACTTCGATTTTTGCCAGGCTATCCCTGGTTTCCAGATGAAGGGAAACACGGCCGCCCGCGGGTGTGTAGCGGATCGCGTTATCGAGCAGATTGGAGATCATGCGGCGCAGGAGCTGCAGATCGCCGCGAAAGGGCAGGTCAAGGCCGGGAGAGGACGCGAGGCGGATCTGCTTCTGGCGCGCCAGCGGTTGTACCGCGCGGACGCATTCGTCCACCAGGTCGTTGAGATAAAACTCCTCCTCGTGAATGGGCTGATGGCCGGCATCGGCGCGCGCCAGGTTGAGCAGATCTTCCACCATGCGCGAGAGCCGTCGCGCTTCGTCCTGGATGATGGCCAGAGACTCGCGATATTCCGCCGGCGGGCGGTCCTGGGAGAGCGCTACTTCGGACTCGCCGCAGATGATGGCAAGCGGGGTGCGCAATTCGTGGGAAGCATCCGCGATGAACTCGCGCATGGCGGTGAAGGAGCGCTCCAGGCGCTCCAGGAGTTGGTTGAGAACGGAGCCCAGCCGGCCGAATTCGGCCTTGGCGCGGCCCAGGTCCAGGCGGCGCTCCAGGCTCTCAGCCGAGATGCGCTCGGCCTGATCGGTCATGGCGACCACGGGCGCGAGGCTCTTGGCGGCCAGCAGATAGCCACCGGCGCCGGCCAGCAGCAAGGCCAGCGGCAGCCCCAGGTAGAAGACCTGGCGCAGTACCTGCAACTGCGCCGCCACGGAATCGAGGGGCCGGAACGCGGCTACGTGACCGTCTTCGCTGCCGGCGCGGAACGGCATGAGGAGCAGCCGCGCTCCGTGTCTCCCGAAATCCGGAATGGTCCGATAGGCGGCTTGCGAAGGCAGGGAGACGTTCCGGAAGTGTTCCGGCCGCGCCGCCGCCAGCAGACGGCCTCCGGCGTAGAACGCCAGGGTGGTGGCAGGGAGCCGGAGCTCGACCAGAGCCTCCTGGGCGGCGGGGATGAAATCGCCGTGGTGTTCTCCGAGCTCGGCTTGAAACAGCGCCGCGGCCGTGCCGGCTTCTTCCGAAAGGGACGCATCCAGGCGCTGGTGGAGATGGCGCGAGAGCAGCAGGTAGAGGAATCCGCAGAAGCCGATCAACAGCAGGCCGAAGAAGGCCAGATACCAGACAGTGAGCTGCAGGCGGAAACTTCTAAACATCGGCTCCTTCCGGGTCGGCGGAGAGCATGTAGCCTTCTCCGCGGCGGGTGTGGATCAGGGGAGGCGAGAAGCCCTCGTCGATTTTGGCCCGGAGGCGCCGCACGTGGACGTCGATGGTGTTGGAGAACGGGTCAAAGAATTCGTCCCAAACGTGCTGGGCGATCTGTTCGCGGTTGACCACCTGGTTGTGCCGCAGCACCAGGAACTCCAGGAGGGCATACTCCTTGGCCGTCAACTCGATGTGGCGGCCCGCCCGGGTGACAGAGCGGTGGGCGGTATTCACGATCAGGTCGGAGACCTGCAGCGGTTCCCGCCGGATCTCGCTGGGACGCCGCAGCAAGGCCCGGATCCGCGCGAGCAGCTCTTTGAATTCAAAGGGCTTCGCGAGGTAGTCGTCGGCGCCGGCATCGAGCCCGGTCACACGGTCGTCGACCGCGCCGCGGGCGGTCAGCATCAGAATCGGCGCGCGGAAGCCCTTGCCCCGCAATTCCCGGCAGACGGCATAGCCGTCCTTGCGGGGAAGCATCACGTCCAGGATCAGCAGGTCATATTCGTTCGCGCCGGCGCGATAGGCCGCGTCCTCGCCATCGGGAGAAATATCCACAGCATAGCTTTGCTCGCGGAGGCCCTTGGCAATAAAACCAGCCACTCTCGGTTCATCTTCCACCAGCAGCAGCCGCACGAGAATGATTCTACGCAAAGCAACATGAACTCAGGATGAAGCGAGAGCGGCAGATATAATGAAATTCCCGGATCGTATGCAAATCGACTGGTTCCCTTTGTGGCTCAGCCTCCGTGTCGCCGGTCTGGCTACGCTTTTCTCCGTGGTACTGGGCTTGTGGCTGGCGTATCTGCTGGCGAATCGCGATTTTCGAGGCAAGGAGCTGGTGGACGCGCTGGCGACGCTGCCGCTGGTGCTGCCGCCCACGGTGCTGGGCTATTACCTGCTCGTGGCGCTGGGCCGGGTAAGCCCGCTGGGCCGGCTGTACGAATCGATTTTCGGGCAGCCGCTGGTGTTCACGTGGCAGGCCGCGGTGGTGGCTTCGACGGTGCACGCATTTCCGCTGCTGGTGAAGACGGCGCGGGCTGCGCTCGAAAGCGTGGACCGCAGCTACGAAAAGGCGGCGCGCAACCTGGGGGCATCGGAGTGGCGAGTCTTCTGGCGGGTAACCCTGCCGCTGGCGCGGCGTTCGATTTTCGCGGCGGGGGTGCTGGCCTTTGCCCGCTCGCTGGGGGATTTTGGGGCCACGTTGATGGTGGCAGGCAATATCCCCGGAAAGACGCAGACCGCGGCAGTCGCAATCTATGACGCCGTCGAATCCGGCAACACGCTGTTGGCCCGAACGCTGGTGCTGGTGATCTCGATTCTGGCGATGGGGATTGTATACGGGGCCAACCGGTTGGAGCACCGGCGGGTGCGGGCATGATCCACGCGCGCATTCTCAAGCGATTTGCGGCCGGCGCCGAATCGGCTGCATTTTCGCTGGAGGTGGAGTTCAAAGCAGCCGCCGGCGTTACGGTGCTGTTCGGACCGAGTGGAGCGGGAAAGACGCTGATGCTCGAATCGATCGCCGGCTTCAGCCGTCCGGATGCCGGGCGCATTATGCTGGACGACCAGATCCTGTTCGATGCGGCGGCACAGGTGAACCTGCCGCCGCGCCTGCGCAACTGCGGCTACGTTTTTCAAAATTATGCGCTGTTCCCGCACATGAGCTTGCGGGAGAACCTGCTGTTCGCGGCCGAACGCTGGCCGCGCCTGGAGCGCTACCGCAAGGTCAATGAAATGCTGGAGCGCTTCCACCTGGCGGAAGTAGCAGGGCGCCGCCCGTACGAGGTCTCCGGAGGGCAGAAGCAGCGCTGCTCGATTGCGCGAGCGCTCATCGCCGCGCCCAAACTGCTGCTGCTGGACGAGCCCGCGCAGGGGTTGGACGCGCCTCTGCGCAGCGAGTTGTACGAACTGCTGCGCCAGGTGCGCGCCGATTTCAGCCTGCCGGTCCTGCTGGTGACCCACGATCTGGATGAATGCTTCGCCATCGGCGACGAAATGCTGGTGCTGCGCGAAGGACGGATCGTGCAGAGCGGACCGCCGCGCAAGATTCTGGACCAGCCGGCCAATATCGAGGTAGCGCGGCTGCTGGGGATACCGAATCTGTTTCCGGCGGAACTGACGGCGCTCGATCCGGGCCGCAAAACCAGCCGCATCCGCCTGGAGCATTTCGAGCTGAC
>CAZMRK010000605.1:0-4985 GCA_964568355.1 uncultured Solibacteraceae bacterium
TGAACTGCTTCGACTGCGAACGGTGTGGGGATTGGTCCTGCCGCGCTTTGCCAGCGATCCGGTGTGGTACTTCTATCTTTTCTGGGTGCCGGACTATCTCCAGCGCGAACGCCACCTGTCGCTGGCCGAATTCGCTATCTACGGCTGGATTCCGTTTCTCTTCGCGGATCTGGGCAACGTGAGCGGCGGCGCGCTGTCGGATTGGCTGATCCGCCGGGGATGGACGCCGCAGGCCGCGCGTGTGCGGACGCTAGTGGGCGTTGCGTCGATCGCACCGCTGGGCGCGCTGGTGGGCTTTGCGCCAAATATGGCGACGGCCTTGGCCGTGATCTGCGTGGTGGCTTTCCTGACGCAATGCTGGTCGACGAACATGGCTACGCTGGCCTCGGAAATTCTGCCGGAGACGGCAACGGGCGCGGCAGTCGGCATGATGGGAACCGCAGGGAGCCTGGGTGGCGCGCTTTTCAGCCAGGTGCTCGGATTTCTCATCAGCCATCTGGGTTACGCCAGCGCTTTTGTCGCGGGCGCCTGCATGCACCCCATTGCCGCGACCGTGCTGGTGCTGCTGCTCAGGCGACCGGACCGGTCACAGCCGGCGTGTTAGTGGCGGGGCTGAAGCCCCTTGCAGACTGAAGTCCGCCCCACAGGCTTTGTCCGAGTGTGCCAATATGGCTCTACAGCCTATGTCTGGAGCCGCAATGAAGACAAGCCGACGCGATCTTTTCAAAACCGCAGCCGCCGTAAGCGCGATGCCTCTGCATGCGCAATCGCAAAAAGCGTCGCGGCCCCACATTCTGCTGCTCATGGCAGATCAGTTTCGCGGCGATTGCCTGGGCGCGGAGGGGAACCGGGTGATCCACACGCCGAATCTCGACCGCCTGGCTGCCGAAGGAGCGCGCTTTCGCTGCGCCTATTCCTCGACCCCGACCTGCACGCCGGCGCGGTCCGCTCTGCTGACCGGGCTTTCGCCCTGGAACCACGGCATGCTGCAAATGATTCCCATGGCGAGCCGGTACAAGGTGGAAAAGCCGCGAGCCATGCGCGAACTTGGGTACTACACGACGGTCATCGGCAAGAACCACTATCACGGCCAGCGCAATGCGCATGGGTACCACCAGATGCTGCTCGATGAATCCGGACGCGCGGAGACGCCGGATTTCCGCAGCGACTATCGAAGCTGGTTCTGGTCCGTGGCTCCGAATCTGGACCCGGATGCCACCGGGTTAGGCTGGAACGACTACCGCGGCAAGCCCTACGTGCTTCCCGAGAATCTGCATCCCACGGCCTGGATCGGCCAGACGGCGGTCCGCTTCATCGAGACATACAACCGGCCGGAGCCTATGTTTTTGAAGGTGTCCTTTGAACGGCCGCACAGTCCTTACGACCCTCCCGAGCGCTTCTGGCGGATGTACGCGGATGCGGACCTGCCCGCGGCCCGGGTCGGCAAATGGGCGGCCAGGTACGCGCCCCGCAGCGACGGGACGAACAACATCTGGCACGGCGACGTAGGGCCAGGTGAGGTGCGCACATCTCGCCAGGGATACTATGGCTCCATCAGCTTCGTCGATGAGCAGATCGGCAAGATCCTGGAGAGCCTGGAGAAGAAACGCGTACTGGATGAAACGCTGATCCTGTTCGTCTCCGATCACGGCGATATGACGGGCGATCAACATCTCTGGCGGAAGTCATACGCCTACGAGCCCTCGGCG
This sequence comes from uncultured Solibacteraceae bacterium, assembly GCA_964568355.1. Classification (GTDB taxonomy): domain Bacteria; phylum Acidobacteriota; class Terriglobia; order Bryobacterales; family Bryobacteraceae; genus JAJPJX01. The sequence goes on from CAZMRK010000605.1 coordinate 1,710, forward strand.
CGCGTTCCCCTGGTGGTGCGATGGCCCACCGGACTGCTCTCCGCCAAACGAGGCCAGGTGCTGAGCCAGACGGTGGAGATCCGCGACATTCTGCCGACTTTTCTGAACGCCGCGGGAGCAGTGGAGCGTCCGGAACTGGACGGCCGAAGCATCCTGCCGCTCATCGCCGGCAAAACACAGGGATGGCGCCCGCACCTGGATCTGGAACACGGCATCTGCTACAGCCCGAAGAATCACTGGAACGCGCTCACCGACGGGCGGGAGAAGTATATCTATCACGCTTATGACGGCTCGGAACAGTTTTTCGACCTGGAGCAGGATCCTCACGAGGTGAATGATCTGGCCTCGGAATCCTCAGCGGAGCGGCGGGTTGCCGCGTGGCGCAACCGGATGATCGCGCATCTGGAGCCGCGCGGGGAAGCATACGTCAAGAACGGCAAGTTGATTCCCCGGCCGCAAAATATGCCGACCTCGCCGAATTTTCCGGACAAGCGCTGAGGGCATCGCCGCGCTCCCGTTCGTGGTTGCATGGCGGAAGCAATCGCGTGACGATCAGACTTGAGAGCAAAAACGGTGTTGCGAGGCAAGACGGCCGTTCCGTCGCTGCGGATCGAAGCGGCCGTGTCACGTGGTCCGTCGCGGCCGATGAAGATCGAGTCTTTGGAGATGGAGGGTCCGCGCGAGGACGAGGTGCTGGTCCGCCTCGTCGCCAGCGGCATCTGTCATACGGATATCGGAATGCACCAGGGCGGCGGTTCCGATCCGGTCGTGCTGGGCCATGAGGGAGCCGGCATCGTGGAGCGCACGGGCCGGGCCGTGCGGAGTGTCCGGCGCGGCGACTCCGTTGTGCTGTCCTACCAGTCCTGCGGACGCTGCCGCCCTTGCAGGCGCGGACAGCCCACCCAGTGTGATCATTTCTGGGACCTGAACTTTGGGTTCATGCGCCTGGACGGGAGCAATGCGCTCGAAGCGAGCGGCGTGAGAGGGCATTTCTTCGGTCAATCCTCCTTCGCCACGCACACGCTGGCCACCGAACGCAATATCGTGAAAGTCTCCAGAACGCTGCCGTTGGAGATGTTGGCTCCGCTCGGCTGCGGGCTCCAGACCGGTGCCGCCACGGTGATGCATTCGCTCGCCGTTCGCGCCGGATCGAGCATTGCGATCTTCGGCACTGGTTCGGTCGGACTCGCCGCGGTTATGGCGGCGCGCATCATGGGCGCGGAGCCGATCATCGCGGTTGACATGCGGCCGAAGCGGCTGCAACTGGCGAAAGAACTCGGCGCCACCCATCTCGTCAATACCCGTCGCTGCGAACCCGGCGAGCGGATTGCTACTCTCGCCGGCGGCATCGATTCCGCCGTGGAGACTACGGGCGATCCCTCCATCGAGCGCGCGGCCCGCCGCCTGCTCCGTCCTGGCGGGAGGCTGGCCCTGCTGACCGGCGGTTCACCGGAGAGGCTGCCGGGAGGCCGACAGGTGCTCAGCGTGATTCAAGGCGATGCCGTCCCGCAGCAATTCATCCCCCGGCTGATTCAGTTGTGGCGCAAAGGCCGCTTCCCCTTCGACCGCCTGGTGCGCTTTTATGACTTCCGCCAGATCAACCGCGCCATCGCCGATTCCATCCGCGGCACGACCATCAAGGCGGTGCTCCGTATCGCCGGGTCTACGCTCGACGGATAGCCTTCTCCGCCTCCAGGCGTGTGTCGAAGCGCCGGCGCGCCTCGATGAAGCTTTGCAAATGTTCCGCGGACCACATCCATAGCGGATGTACCTGCTCCATCAGCCCCCGTCCCAAAGGGGTCGCCTCGTAATCCACGCGGATCGGCACCTGGGCGGTCACCGTTCGAGTGATCAATCCATCACGCTCGAGGTTTCGCAGAGTCGCGGTCAGCGACTTCTGGCTGACGCCTTCCACCCGCTCCATCAACCGCGAGAAGCGCAGCCGTCCCCGGTGTACCAGTTCGCTCAGGGCCCAGAGCGCCCACTTGTCCATGACCCGCGAGATCACCTCGCGGATCACCGTCTCTTCGTCATCGCTCAGCGAACAGCAGCAGGCCGGCCCTTCGCTCTCTTCCGGCGGCAACGCTGCAACGGTCGGCTTTGCTTTTGCCATTTGGTGTACTTTCTCAAAGGATACTTTGTTACCTAATGGTACCTGATTGCGTTTGGATACTACAAGTGGCACTCTGGTGAAGGAGAGCTTCGGTGCCGGAACCGAACGCGCGCGGGCACCGGACCAACCAACTTCTATCAACGCGTAATTCATATGCCGAGCAGACAAACAGCCATACATTCAGGTTTTGGAGCAGTCAGTACCGCCGAAGAAGTGATTCGCGGTGTCGATCTTACCGGGAAAGTCGCTATCGTCACCGGCGGTTACTCCGGGATAGGCCGGGAAACGACGCGCGTGCTCGCCGAGGCGGGAGCGACGGTCGTTGTGCCCGTACGTGATGCGGAGAAGGCGCGGCGCACTTTGGACGGCATTCCGCGTGTTGAGCTGCGGCCGATGGACCTGCTCGATCCACAATCGATGGATGCCTTCGCCGCCGCTTTCCTGGACAGCGGCCGTCCGCTGCACATCCTGGTCAACAGCGCGGGAGTAATGGCGAATCCGCTTGCGCGCGATGCCCGCGGTTACGAATCTCAATTCGCGACCAATCATCTGGGGCATTTCCATCTGACGGCCCGTCTCTGGCCGGCTCTGGTTCGCGCGCAGGGGGCGCGGGTGGTTTCCGTTTCGTCGCGAGGGCACCAGTTCTCCCCGGTCCATCTGGACGACGCAAACTTTGAGCGCCGCCCCTACGACAAGTGGCAGGCCTACGGTCAATCCAAATCGGCCAATGTGCTGTTTGCGGTGGAACTCGACCGGCGGGGAGAATCGAAAGGCGTGCGAGCCTTTGCGCTTCATCCGGGAGCAATCGCCACCGACTTGGGCCGCTATCTCACCGCCGAGGACCTCCGGAGCTTCGGGATTACGAGCGATCTGAAACCGGGATCCGTGCCCCCCGGACAATCCGTCGCCGAAGGCGGCGAGTTCAAGACCGTGGAGCAGGGCGCGGCTACATCCGTCTGGTGTGCCACCAGCCCTCAGCTTGCCGGGATGGGCGGCGTTTACTGCGAGAACTCCGATGTCGCGCCGGTGATCCAGGGCGAGCCTCCGCAAAAGTCGGGAGTGGCTCCCTGGGCGGTCGATGCGGAAATCGCAAAGCGGCTTTGGCCTCTCAGCGAGGAACTCACCGGCGTCCCTTTTGCCGCCTGACCCGAAGAGCGCCTCCC
>CAZMRK010000606.1:0-2812 GCA_964568355.1 uncultured Solibacteraceae bacterium
CTCCAGCTCCGCTTCGAATCCACCGTCATGGACGGCGCGCCGGTCTTCAACCTGGTGCGCCACAACTTGCCGGGAGTCCAGGTGTTGGGCTTCACCGGAGTGCTCAACTCCACCTCCAAGCTGGTCATCGAAGCCATGGCCCAGGGCGGAACCATGGAAGAGGGGATCGCCATGGCGCGCCGGTTGGGCATCGCCGAAGCCGATGTCAGCTTCGACCTGGAAGGCTGGGATTCGGCCGCGAAGACCGCCGCTCTTGCCAACGTTCTGCTCGATGCCGGCACCACTCCGCAGTCGGTTTCCACGCGCGGCATCACCCGGCTCACCCCCGAACGCGTGCAGGCCCTCGCCCGAGATGGCAAGACCGTGCGCCTGGTATCCCGCGCCCGCCGCGGCGCCTCGGGCCTCAGCCTTCGCGTGCGCGCCGAAGTGCTGCCTCAAACCGATCTGCTGGCCACCGTTCAGGGAACTTCCAACCTCCTGCTCCTGCATACCGATCTGATGGGCACCATCGGTATAGTTTCGCTTTCGCCCACCGTGGACCAGACTGCTTACGGGGTTTTCAGCGATCTGGTCGATCTGGCTCGCCACTTATAAGTTTGCCGTTACGATTCCTATGAAACTGCTCACTTTCCTCTATCAGGGTCAAAAGCACGCCGGCGTGCTCGCCGGTGACCGCGTAGTCCCCATCCCGGAGATCAATGCCAGGCACGGCACCAAGGTGCCCGACGATCTGTTGGCCATCATTCAGGCCGGTGCGGAGATCCATCCGGAAGGCGCCGATTCCCTGCCCTTCCTCGAAGTAACTCCCCAACTGCCCTATCCGGTGCCGCCCAAGATCTGGTGCATCGGCTTGAACTACCGTTCCCATGCGGAAGATATCAACGCCATACAACCCGAAGAGCCCGGCAGCTTCATGAAGCCCGCCTCCTGCATGTTCCAACCCGGAGGCGAGATCGTGCTGCCTCCTCCGGATATCTCGCAGGACGTGGATGCGGAAGGTGAACTGGCCATCATCATCGGCAAGCCGTGCCGGTTCGTTCCGGCCGCGGAGGTTCCCGGCGTCATCTTCGGCTACACCACGACGCTCGATCTCACCGCCCTAGACGTGCTGGCGCGCAACCCGCGTTACCTCACCCGCGCCAAGAGCATCGATACGTTTTTCAGCTTCGGCCCGGTCATCGTCACCGCCGATGAGATCGCGGACGTGGAAGCGCTCGAGGTCATCACGGAGCACAACGGCGGCATCTGCTCCCGGGACTTTGTGCGCAACATGCGCCACCGGCCCTATGAACTGGTGCGCCTGCACAGCGATTTCATGACCCTCTACCCCGGAGACCTCATCTCCACCGGCTGCCCGAAAGGCGCTCGCATCCGCCCCGGAGACCAGGTTCGCGCGCGCATCGAAGGCGTCGGCTCCCTTTCCGCCGCCGTTCGCCAGGGTTACCGGCTCTCGGTCGCCGGCCCGCAATCCTGATAAACTATGCTCAAGATGTGGAAACGCTTCATCCTGTGGGATTTTCCGCGGGGAACCAGGCAATACGACGTGGTCGTCGGAATTATCCTCGCCTTTATCTTTCTGACGCCGCGCGCGTGGTTTCGCGATCAGCCCCGCATCCCCCAAATCGCGATGCTTCCGTCCGAGCATGAAACCAGCGTGCTATGGATTGAGCCCCAGTTGCTCGCCGGTGTCCCTGAACAGGACCGGCTGGCGAAGCTGAACAGCTTGCTGCTGTCCCGCACCGGCAAGAAGCAGGTCGTGGTCACCCGGGTTGAGCCAATCTACGACTCCGATAAAGAGATCAAAGGGTACGTGGCATTCCCCAAACCCTGAAGATTTGGCTGAGTACCTGCTCACATGCCGGCTAGCGTCACTAGTGGAGGGCCCGAATGCGCTCATCGATTGTTGTTGTCACGTTAATGTTTCCGCTGCTCTCCTCCGGGGCCGCGCCTGACCTGAATGCCACTCTCAATCGCATGGACAAAGCCGGAACGGCATTCCGGTCCATGACGGCCTCGTTTCAGCGCGTCCAGCACATTGCCGCGATCAATGAGGACAGCCGGGATGCCGGAACCATGGCCATCAAGCGGGTGAAACGGCGCGAAATGCGCATGCTCGTCTCCCTGGTGCAGCCGGACAAGAAGTACCTGGCCGTGCAGGGCCGCAAGGCCGAAATCTACTATCCCAATATGAATACGGTTCAGGAGATGGACCTGGGGAAAAACCGGGGGCTGCTGGACCAGTTCTTTCTGATCGGCTTCGGCACCTCGCGGGCCGAACTGGAAGCGGCCTATACCATCCGCTCTCTGGGAGAAGAGCCGATTGAGGCCCAGCCGGCTAGCCATTTAGAGCTAATTCCGAAATCTCCTGAGGTCTTGCAGCATCTAAGGAAACTGGAACTTTGGATCTCGGACACCAGTGGATATCCGTTGCAACAGAAGTTTTTCCTGAAGGGCGACGATTCCTGGTTGGTCACTTATTCAAAGATCGAGACCGCTGATTTGCCGGATTCGGCCCTCAAGTTGCAGCTTCCAAAAAATGTGAAGCGGGAAAATCTGCAAAAGTGAGAGTCCTTCCGTCGTAATGCCATCTACTTCCAAACAAAACCGGTTGCAGTATCTCGACTGGCTGCGCGGAATCGCCGCGGTCATCATGCTGCAAGGCCATGTATTCCATTCCTTCCTCAGGCCGGAACTGCGTAATGATGGCCCCTATGTGTTTTCCCAGTTCGTGGGTGGCATGCCGCCGGCGATTTTCCTGTTTCTGACCGGAGTCACCCTTGCGTTTCTAATGGATAGCCGCGAGCGCCAGGGC
>CAZMRK010000607.1:0-7946 GCA_964568355.1 uncultured Solibacteraceae bacterium
TACTGGCAGACCTTGCATGATCTGTGGAAGGAGAACTATTTTCAGCCGCTGTACCAGTGGTGCGATCGCAATGGTCTACAGTTCACCGGACACTGGATGGAGCATGAATGGCCCTATCCCTGGATTTCGCCGGATGACGCCTCGATGTATGCCTTCGAGCACATGCCGGGCATCGACATGCTGGAGGGCTCGAACATCCGCACCAAGGGTGTAGATCCGCATATGCTGTTCACGATCAAGCAGGTGGCCAGCGTGGCGCACCAACTCGGGCGGCGGGCATTCTGCGAGGCCTATGGCGTCTCGGGGTGGGACAGCACGATCGAGCACTACAAGCGCTTTGGCGACTGGCTGATGGTCCACGGGGTCAACTTTGTGGATCAGCACCTGGCCTTCGCAACCGTGCGGGGCGCCCGCAAGCGCGACCATCCACAGAGCTTTACGGACGTCTCCGCCTGGTGGCCGTATTACCGGACCCACGGGGATCATCTGGCTCGCGTCAGCTACCTGCTGACTCGCGGCAGGCCACACAATCGCTTATTGCTACTCGAAGCCACGACCAGCGGCTTTTTGTGGGCGCGGCGTGGGGGCGCGACACCGGAACTGGAACGGATGCGGCGGGACAATGCCGAACTGATTCAGGCGCTGGCCGATCGCCAGGTGGATTTTGATCTCGGCGATGAGTACATCCTGGAGTGGCATGGAAAGGCTGACGGCGCGCGGCTGGCCGTAGGAAATGCCCGGTACGATCTGCTGGTGTGGCCGGCCAACATGGTCAATCTGCGCTCTCAAACTCTGCCGCTACTCGAGAAGTACCTGGCTGGAGGCGGGCACGTGCTGGCTCTGGCTGCTCCGGCGGCCTATGTGGATGGACGGCCCAACGGCCAGCCGGCGGCCCTGGCTGCGCGCTACGCAGGGCAGTGGCACCAGGTCTCCGGGGCTGACGCCCTGATCGAAGAAGCGCGCAAGCGTCTGCCGGCACGGGTTACTTTCGAAAGTGCGCTGCCGCCGGGCGTAGGGCTGCTGGTGCGCGAGTTGGAGAACGGCGACCGTCTGCTGTTCCTGGCCAACACGGGTCTTGCGCCCGTGAAGACGAACGCAATGACGGATGGCGGCGGTCTCGAGGAGTGGGACACCAGCGCCGGGTCGGTCTCACCGGCGCGTTTCGAGCCGGTTTCGGCCGGACGCATTCGCTTCCCGATCGATCTGGCGCCAGCCGGCTCTACGCTGCTTCGAATCACACGCTCCGGAAAGCCCAGGCCGCCGGTCCAGGAGGACACGGTCGCAATCTCGCCGCGTTCCTGGCAAGTCACGCCCGATGCCCTCAACGTGCTGCCCCTCGACTATTGCGACCTCACGGTGGCCGGGGTGGAGCATCGCAATATCCACACCTGGAAGGCAAATTGGGAGATCTGGCAGCAGCATGGCTTCGAGCGTCCGGCTTGGGACAACGCGGTGCAGTACCGCACGCGGGTCTTCGACCGCAATCATTTTGGTCCGGATTCGGGCTTCGAAGCCCGCTTTGCGTTCGAGATCGCTTCGGTGGACGCCCTGCCGGGCCTTGAACTGGCGGTCGAAGTTCCCGAACTTTACCACGTCACAGTGAACGGGTGCGCGGTTTCGTTCACAGGGGCTGCGCGATGGCTCGATCCGCATTTGCGGACTATCTCGATCGAATCACTGGCTCGCGTTGGGGAAAACGAGATTGTGGTGAGCGGCCGTCCGTTTGACGTGCGCATGGAATTCGAAAATGTATATCTTCGCGGCCGGTTCTCGGTGAAGGCCGCGAGCAGAGGATTTCGCCTGGAAGCCGCGCAGCGCCTCTCCTATGGGTCCTGGGCGAAACAGGGATATCCGTTCTACAGCGATGCCGTGCTCTACCAGACGGATCTGGATGTCCCCGCCGGCCGCGGCCGGTTGGAGGTGTCGCTCGGTGAGTGGCAGGGCAGCGTCGTCGAGGTCCTGCTGGACGGCCGGCGGGCTGCGGTGCTCGGCTGGCCCCCCTATCGGGCGGTCTTCCCGGCTGGTCCGGGACACCATTCGATTGGTATCCGGGTGGTCGCCACTCCGCGCAACCTTTTCGGGCCGTTCCATAATTCCACGAAGCCGCGCATGCGGGCGTGGCCGGCGGCATGGGCTGACTTCCCCGATCATCAGCCTCCGGGCGAGGCCTACGATCTGCTGGACTACGGTATGACCGCACCACCTCGGATCCGCGCGATCCGGGAGCATTTATAACGAGTTTTGCTGGAGATCTACCGATGGAGCGTGTCTGCTTTTTGTTGCAAGTGAAGAAAGACCGGTTGGAGGAATATAAGGAGCGCCACCGCGCCGTATGGCCGGAGATGCTCGCAGCTCTGCGGGAAACAGGCTGGCATAACTACTCGTTGTACCTGCGCGACGACGGCCTGTTGGTGGGGTACCTGGAGACTCCCGACCTGCGGAAAGCGGTCGAAGGGATGTCCAGGCGCGAGGTGAACGCCCGCTGGCAAAGCTCCATGGCCCCGTTCTTCGAAAATCTGGACGGGGTGGGGCCGGACGAAGGGTTCCTGCGCCTGGAAGAGGTTTTTCACCTGGACTAGGGTTGGTTACATTTCCATATACGGCATGGGGGGAACCTTGCCGAGGAGGCGGGTGTAGACCGTCAGGGCGCCGCGATGATGCGCGGTGTGATCGGTCAGAGCGCTGAAAATCGCCGTCTTGGGCAGGCCGCCCAGAATCGGTCCTGGCGGCAATCGCGCGGCCCACTCCTGCTCGCTATGGGAGGCCACGGCTGCTTTGGCCTCCGCACAAGCGCGATCCATCCACGTGCGTGCCGCGCTGAGGGACGTGGTGGAACGAACGGCGTTGTCCATGGCTTCGAAGTTCATGTCGAAGCCTTCGGGTGAAAACACGCCGCGGAAAAACCATTCGACTGTCTGGGCGGCGTGGGCCACCTGCTGCGCTGCCGTGAACATTCCTTCTTTTGGGGCCATGTTCGAATCGGCTTCTTCCAGAAGCCTTGTAGAACGATCGAAGAATTCCTTCATCGAATCGAGTTGACCCAACATCTGCGGTTTGGTCATGCACATCCTCCTGACTGTTCCATGATGAACGGAGGAGCGGCTTGTTTCAATGGGCCGAAGCCGTGCGAGTATGGGTACTGATGCCGAGAGAAGACGCTTTCGAGACCTCCTTGCCGGTAGGGATTCCGGTGGCTTCGACGCCAGCCAAGCAGCCCCAGGCGACGACCCTGACCGGCCGGCTGGTGACGGTTGTACCGCTCGATCCGGTGAGCCATGGCGAGGCGCTGTACCGGGACGCGGGCGGCGAGGAGAACAGCGCCTTGTGGACCTATCTCTCCGTGGGGCCGTTCCAGGATCGCGACGCCTTTGACAAGTATTTGAAACGCATCGCGGCGGCGCAGGATCCGCTGTTTTTCGCCATTCTGGACAATGCGACCGGGGAGGCAGCCGGGCATGCGTCTTACATGCGGATCGAGCCTGCGCATCGCGTCGTCGAGGTCGGCAGCATCCTGTATACTCGCCGGCTTCAACACACCGCGGGAGCAACCGAAGCCATGTATCTGATGGCCCGGCACGTCTTCGAGGAGCTGGGATACCGGCGCTACGAGTGGAAATGCTATTCGCTCAACGCCGCGTCGAGGCGGGCCGCCCTGCGGTTGGGCTTTACCTTCGAAGGGATCTTCCGCCAGCACATGATCATCAAGGGGAGAAATCGGGACACCGCCTGGTTTTCGATGCTCGATAGCGAATGGCCGGCCCGCAAGGAGGCGTTTGAGCATTGGCTCGATCCGGCGAATTTCGACAGCGATGGCCGCCAGCGGCGCTCGCTGGCCGAGTTTCGGGCGAGGAGTTGACGATAGCGCTCTGATCGGGAAGTCCGCTCCGTCACCGTCGCGGTTTGGTGGCGGAACGGAACCGCGCGCGCCAGCAAGCGGACGAACCGAATCACCCGTCAAAGCACTAGATATCGCTTCGCTGGAGTGACTAGTAGAAGTTCAGCTCTTTCATCGGATAGTGTTTCCGGTTCCGAGTCCAGAGCATCGCGTTCTGCAATACCGCTGTCGCGGCAATCAGCGCGTCACCTAATTCCACGTTGTGGCTTTTGTGATATTTGCGCAGGTACTCGCCTGCCTGACGAGCCAGTTGGGCATCTATCGGAATACATAACAGGGCGCTGAAGAGAACGGTAAGGGCCTCATATTCTTTCGGCCGGGCGCCATGCCAAAGCTCAGCCACGGAAACCGGTGAACAGAGCACCAAGTCTTCAGACTCGGCCAGTGCCGTCCACTTCTCCACAACAGCCGGATCTTTGCCGCGCGTAACCTCGATGAGAATATCAGAATCTACCAGAATCGTCACGCTCTACCCAACTGGTCCAGCCGCGCACCACTGCGAAGCCGGCGAACGTATTTGCCTGAGTCCCCCAAGTCCGCCCGGTCTTTGGCGATTCCTACCACCGCCCGCATCGCCTTTCTGCGGTTCTCCAGACTGCCGATGTATCGCTGCCGCACGGCATCTCGTACCAACTCCGAGATAGACGAACCCGTACTGCGTGCCTGGAGGTGCAATGTCCTCCACAGATCGTCATCCAGATAGAGTTGAGTCCGCCTCATGATGTATACTATACATCACTCGATCATCATGTCCGTCCGGTACCTTCTGGCACCCCTGTTATAATCCCCGCATGAATAGGTCCTTCCGGTTCTCTTGCTTCGGGCGTGTGTCATGACACGCCGCCAGTCTGTGGTTGGGCTGATCTTTCTCGGCATCCTGATCAGCTACATCGACCGGGGCAACCTCAGCATCGCAGCCGCTTCCATGATGCGCGATTTCCAGCTTTCTCCGGCTGCGATGGGCACCCTGCTATCGGCATTTTTCTGGACGTATGCGGCTTTTCAGATTCCCGCCGGGGCGATCGTCGACCGCTTCGGCATCCGGCGGACTTATGCCGCCGCGTTTTTGCTCTGGTCCGTGGCCTCTGCATCGATCGCGCTTGCCCGGAGCATGACGGATGTCGTGTGGCTGCGAATGCTGCTCGGCATGGCCGAAGCGGTGGGTCCGATTGCCAGCCTTTCGTATATCCGGCAGAATTTTGCCGGAAAAGAACAGGGTGTGCCTACCTCGATTTACATTGCCGGCCAGAATATCGGGCCGGCTCTGGGGGCCCTGCTTGGTACGTTGTTGATCGACAGTCTCGGTTGGCGGCTGATGTTCGCCGTCACCGGGCTGGTTCCACTGGCATGGCTGCCCTTCTGGCTCTGGCTGGTCCCCGCCAAGCGGCCCGAGCCGGTGCCGGCCGGGCGGGTGCAAGAGGTGGCCGAAGTGCCCTACCACAGGCCCTGGGGCGCGGTGGTGGCGAGTCCGGCATTCTGGGCGATGGCGCTGTGCATTTTTCTTTCTTCGTATTATTGGTACTTCGTACTCACCTGGGTGCCCGCCTTCCTGACCATGTCGCGCGGTTTCACCAACCTGGAGATGGGGCGGATTCTTTCGATACCACTGTTTGTGATGGCCGTTTGCAACGTGGGAGCCGGATTCGTGGCCGACCGGTTGATCCAGCGAATCGGATCCGTCTTTCGGGTTCGCGTGATGTTTTGCGCGCTGGGCTATCTCTGCGCCTCGGCGGTCTTGCTGCTGCTGGTTCTGCCGTCCCGCTCCGCCGTTTTTCCGGTGCTGCTTTTTTCGATGTGCGGCATTGGAATCGGCAATTCCAATTACTGGGCGATCTCGCAGCACACGCCGCCGCAGCAGATGGTGGGCCGTACCATTGGATTTCTGAACACGCTTTCCACGGCAGCCGGCGCCGTAGCGCCGTTGCTGACCGGCTGGCTGTTGGGGCCGCAGAAGAATTTCGGAGTGGCTCTGGCGGTCGCCGGTGCCGCTCCGCTGCTGGCGGCCGCCTGCCTGATGCTTTCCGGACCGCGTGCACTCGACCGCATGAAGTTGTTGCTGGCCGGCTCGCGTGCCGATTGACGCGCCGTAGTGGGAAACTTCGTGGTGAGTTATGCTGGGGCCATGCGGACACCGTGGCTCACTCGCTCGTCGATCCTTTGGCTCCTGCTGCTTGCCGCCCTGGCCCTCGCGCAGAGCGGCGCCGACCCCTGGACCAATGCGGATCTGCTCGATCCGGCCAAATTTGCCGCCACTCTTCAGGCGGGCAAGGCGCCTACCATCCTATGTGTGGCCTTTCCCGTGTTATACCGAAACCGGCACATCGTCCATGCCGTTTATGCCGGACCCGGTTATAAGCCCGAGGGCATCGAATTGCTGAAAAAGTCGGTGGCCGGTCTGCCCAAAGACGCCGAGATCGTCCTTTATTGCGGCTGCTGCCCCATGGTGAAGTGCCCCAATATTCGCCCTTCCTATCGTGTGCTGAAAGAGATGGGATTTACTCGCGTGAAGGTGCTGCATATCCCCACCAACATGCACCTGGATTGGTACCAAAAGGGGTATCCAAGCGAGCCTGGTAGCGCATCGTAGCGCCTTGTGGGGACCGGACCCTCAGTCCGGCAAACCGAGCGCCGGTTCAAACCGGTGTGCCGGCTGAAGCCCCCCCACTTGATAACACAGGAGTCCTAGCTCTGCGTGCCCAGCGCAATCACCACGAGCGCCACGATCATGACGGCGTTTCCGAGGGCCAGATAGCGGTATGCTTTGGGGCCCGCTCCTTGCCACTCGCCGGTGAGCATGCCCCAGAAATTCGCCACCAGCACTACCACGGTCATGAACAGCGGCCAGCCCAGCACCTCACCGAGCGGACCTAACCGTGCTGAGCCGAGTCCGTAGAAGAACATGCCGAACATCCATAGGAAGCCCATCAGACCTGCGAGTCCCAGGCCTCGCCAGGTGATCGGCTTGCGGGATCGCTTGCGGATCAGGAGGTAGACGCAATAGCCGGCATTTAGAAAGAAGCCCGAGGAAATCGCCAACGCCAGAATAGCAATCGACGCGTTGGCCGGATTTGCTCCGGCGCGCGCGGCTTCCGCTGAAATCGGACTGCCAAACGCCAGGCTGAAATTCATCATGGGAGAGGTCACGCCGGCCGCGACGCAGATCATCAAACCCCGGGCCAGGTTGCCGCTTCTGGCCTGTCCCAAAGCCGCTTCTTTGAGCGCTCCGGCCCGTGAGCAGAGGACCACGCCGGCGATGACGATCAACAGGCCCAGGGCGAGCAAGGCGCCGCGCCGTGTCATTACCTGCTCCGGATGCAATACGGCCAGGGGAACCAGCGCGCCGACAGCAGCCGTCAGCGAAATGATTACCGCGAAGGCCAGAGCAGTACCTACACGGGCCACTCCCAATCCGAATAATACTGAGCCGACGCCCCAACCCATGCCAAACAGGGTCGCCAGCGCAAGCGGCCCCCAACCGACGTTCGCATAGACCGCGAGCGGCTGCGGGATGACACCCGCCACCAGCAGCCAGGGGCAGACAATCATGCCCGCTATCGAATACAGCAGCCAGCCCATCTCCCAGGGCCAGCCGCCCAGAAACTTTTGTGGGATCGTGAAACTGCCCTGCATCGCGCCTCCAGCGAGGATGAGCAGCAGACCCAGCCACAATTCATTCATATTGGCAGCCATTTGGTTATGGCTGCGTGTAATGGTAGCACCGGGCATGTGCGTGGAAAGCCCGTTGCAGACCGAGGCTTTGCATTTTCAATAGACTGTAAGGTGGGAGGAAAATCCAATTCAATGCTTCGGCGCTCGTTCTTAGGCTCCGCCGCGCTTTTGCCGGGACTCCGTCCGGCCTTTGCCGCCTCTGGCCAGTGGCAGCAGCTTTTCAATGGGAAAGATCTCACCGGCTGGGAGCATGTCGGCAAGGGCTCCATGTTGGTGGAAGATGGGCTGATCCGCACGCAGGGAGGCATGGGTCTGCTTTGGTGGACCGGCGGCAAGATCTCCGATTGCGCTATCCGGGTCGTGTTCAAAATGCGGGACCGGA
>CAZMRK010000608.1:0-7217 GCA_964568355.1 uncultured Solibacteraceae bacterium
ACGACATGGTGAACAAGATTCAGTCGGAAAGCTGGACTGATTTTGACGCGGTGATCGCCACGCCGGACATGATGCGCTCGGTCGGCAAACTCGGCAAGATTCTGGGTCCCCGGGGGCTGATGCCCAACCCCAAGACCGGAACGGTCACCACCGATGTCAGCAAGGCCGTGAAGGAGATCAAGGCCGGCAAGGTGGAGTTCCGCGTAGACAAAACCGGAATCATTCACGCTCCGGTGGGTAAGATCAGCTTCTCCAAGGACAAGCTGGTGGAAAACGCCGCCAGTTTGATTACCGCCGTAATCAAGGCCAAACCCGCCGCTGCCAAAGGCAAGTACGTGAAAAGCGCCACGCTGTGCTCGACCATGAGCCCGGGGCTGGCGCTGGATGTCTCTCCGTACGCGACCAAGGCGGCTGTGTAGTTTTCTCTCGGGTGCATACATGAAGAAAAAAGAAGACAAAAAGAAGGACCTCGAAGCTCTGCGCAAGGAATTGGAGCAGAGCAAGAACGTGTTTGTCACCGGATACGAGAAGCTGCGGGTGGACCAGGATTTCGAGCTGCGGAAGACCATCCGGGCGGCGGGCGGCAAATATCGTGTGATCAAAAATAACCTGGCGGAAAAGGCTTCGGAGGGAACACCGTCTGAGCCGATTCTGGCTGATTTGCGGGGTATGACGTCGCTGGCCTACACGGCGTCGGACCCGGTGGCCCTGGCGAAAGCGTTGACGGTCTATGCCAAGGCCAATCCGACATTCACCTTCAAGGCGGGTCTGGTGGAAGGCCGGGTGATCGACGTGAAGGCGATCAACGACCTGGCGAACCTGCCGTCGAAGGAAGAGGTTTTGGCCAAACTGCTGTTCCTGATCAATGCTCCGGCGCAGCGGCTGGTGACGGCGATGAACGCCGTGGGGCGCAACCTGGCGGTGGTGGTGGACCAGGGTTGCAAGGAAAACAAGTTTACGGCGTAAGCCTGAGATTTCAACGAGATTTGGAGAATAAGGAGTTACTGACATGGCGGACATCAATGCAATTGCGGAACAGATCCAGGGCCTGACCCTGCTGGAAGCCTCGCAACTGGTGAAGTTACTGGAGGAGCGCTTAGGGGTTTCGGCGGCAGCGGCGGCGCCGGTGGCGGTGGCAGGCGGTCCGGCGGCAGCCGCGGCGGCCCCGGTAGAGGAAAAGACCGAGTTCAGCGTCGTTCTGACGGCGGCCGGTGCGAATAAGATCAATGTGATCAAGGTGGTACGGGAAGTCACCAGCCTCGGTTTGAAGGAAGCCAAGGATCTGGTGGACGGCGCCCCCAAGCCGGTCAAGGAAGGCGTCAGCAAGGAAGAAGCCGAGGCCATCAAGAAGAAATTCGTGGATGCCGGCGCTTCGGTCGAAGTGAAGTAGCTGCGGCTACCGGGAAATTTGAGCTTCCGGATGGGGGTTCGCCCGCCTGTGGGGCGGGGCGACCCCCTTTTCCATGTCATTTGACGTGGGGGGCTGCTTTTGTTACGATGAGCGGTTGGGGTTTCCTTTTAAACGGATTCGATCCCAATTGGAGACTGTGATTTTCGAATCCTGGTATTCTAGTTGCAGTGGGCGCGGAACTGCACAGAGGGGTTCTCTGTGCATATTTCCGTCCATGCATTCCCTACAGGATTCGTGTCCTTGCGCTCCGAGCAAACTGTCTCTATCTCCCTCCGTGTTACGAGTTGGGTTTCTCGGCTCGATTTTTTCCGATCACGCCGTTCCGGTTCAGACTCGATTCCTGCCCGCATTGATTGACCGAACGGCGTCTTCCAGGAAGGTTCCGCCGCCGGGAATACCGCGGGTTGTTTAGTTCAGCGCAGTAGCTTGGCTTTGGCTGTTCGGCCCTCAGGAGTATAAGAAATGGATATTCAAAACAACGGCGCCGCCTCCGAGCGAGTTGATTTTTCCAAGATCAAAACCTCCATCCCGATCCCGAACCTCATTGAGGTCCAGAAGAACTCGTACGAGCGGTTTCTTCAGATGGACCTGCTGCCCAATGAGCGGGAAGACACCGGGTTGCAGACTGTTTTTAATTCAGTTTTCCCCATCTCCGACTTTCGCGGCGTCAGCGAACTGGAATTCGTCGATTATTCCATTGGCAACTGGGAATGCAAGTGCGGCAATTTGAAGGGATTGCATCACCTGCGGTCCACCTGCCGGAACTGCGGCGCCACGATCCGTACCGATCCTTTTCACGCCGGCGATGTCCTCTGCCATCATTGCGGCACTTTCAACAAGAACGTGGTCACGTTCTGCAACAAATGCGGCGATCCGGTAGGCCTGCAACTGAAATACGACATGGTGGAGTGCCAGGAGCGGGGCATGACCTACGCCGCGCCGCTCAAGGTCACCATCCGCCTCACGGTTTATTCCAAAGATCCGGCCACCAATCAGAAAACGGTTCGGGACATCAAGGAACAGGAAGTGTTCTTCGGTGAGATTCCGTTGATGACCGACAACGGCACGTTCATCATCAACGGCACCGAGCGCGTGATCGTTTCGCAGTTGCACCGTTCGCCGGGCGTCTTCTTCGAGAAGGTGCCGGCGCAGGGCTACTTCCTGGGCAAGATCATCCCCTACCGCGGCAGTTGGGTGGAGTTCGAATACGACAACAAGAACCTGCTGTACGTGCGCATCGACCGCAAGCGC
Organism: uncultured Solibacteraceae bacterium; assembly: GCA_964568355.1. GTDB lineage: Bacteria > Acidobacteriota > Terriglobia > Bryobacterales > Bryobacteraceae > JAJPJX01. The sequence goes on from CAZMRK010000608.1 coordinate 2,663, forward strand.
AAGTTCTACGGCTCGGTCTTTCTGCGGGCCTTGGGCTTTAAGACCGACGAGCAGATTCTGCGGGCCTTCTACACCATCGACCGCATCTCGGTCAAGGACAACAAGCTCTACTGGAACCTGTACAACAAAGAGGGCCAGATCACGACCGGGCTGACCGGGCTCAAGCTCTCCTACGCCATCAACAGCAAAGAGGGCACGCCGATCGTGGCCCAGGGCAAAAAGGTCACCGGCGGCCTCATGAAGGAGATTCAGAAGGCCAAGATCCAGCAGGTGGAGATCGCGCCCAACGATCTGGAAGGCGCCTACGTGGCGGCCGATGTCGTGGACATGTCCACCGGCGAAGTGCTGGTGGATGCCAATAACGAACTGACGCCGACCATCATCAACAAGCTGATCGAAGCCGGCATCCCGGATTTCGAAGTCTTCTTCCCCGAGCGCGACGACGTCGGCATGGTGATCTCCTCCACCATCCGCAAGGACACGGTCAAGAGCCAGAACGAAGCGCTGATCGAGATCTACCGCAAGCTGCGTCCGGGCGATCCGCCCACGCTCGATACGGCCACCCAGTTGTTCCAGGGTATGTTCTTCGACCCGCGCAAATACGATTTTTCGCGCGTGGGCCGCATGAAGTTCAACATCAAGCTGTACGACAAGGCGGATTTCACCGTGCTCGACAAGCGTACGCTCGATCAGGAAGATTTCCGTTCCACCATCAAGTACCTGCTGAAGCTGCGCAAGGGCCTGGGCGCGGTGGACGATATCGATCACCTGGGCAACCGCCGTGTGCGCGCCGTCGGCGAGCTCCTGGAGAACCAGTTCCGCATCGGCCTGGTCCGCATGGAACGGGCGATCAAGGAAAAGATGTCGGTCTACCAGGAGATGTCGACGGCCATGCCGCACGACCTGGTGAACGCCAAGCCGGTGATGGCGGCCATCCGCGAGTTCTTCGGATCGAGCCAGCTTTCGCAGTTCATGGACCAGACCAATCCGCTTTCGGAGATCACCCATAAGCGGCGTCTCTCGGCTCTTGGTCCAGGCGGTCTGTCGCGCGAGCGCGCCGGGTTTGAAGTCCGCGACGTGCACCCGACGCACTATGGCCGCATCTGCCCGATTGAAACGCCGGAAGGACCGAACATCGGTCTGATCTCTTCGCTCTCGTGCTTTGCGCGGATCAACGAATACGGCTTCATCGAAAGCCCCTATCGCCGTGTCAAGGGCGGCGTAGTGGTGGACGAGGTCAGGATTCTCAACCCCGGCGACACCCCGTATAAAGTGGGCGACATCGTCCGGCGCCTGGAAGTGGAGAAGACCAACAAGGGGCTGGCTGCGAAAAAACAGCCGGCCGAGTACGAAGCGCACAGCGACTACCTCTCGGCGTGGGAAGAAGACAAGTACATCGTGGCCCAGGCCAACGTGGAGCTGGATGAGAACGGGCGCATCGTTCCGGATCTCTGCAATGCGCGCCAGGCCGGCAACTTCGTACTGAAGCCCCGGGACGAGATCGAGTACATCGACGTCAGCCCAAAGCAGCTTGTCTCGGTGGACGCGAGCATCATACCAAACCTAGAAAACGACGACGCCAAACGCGCCCTGATGGGATCGAACATGCAGCGGCAGGCTGTCCCGCTGCTGCGTGCCGATGCTCCCTACGTGGGCACGGGCATGGAAAAAGTGACGGCGCGCGATTCCGGCGCCGTGGTGCTGTGCAAGCGCTCGGGCGTGGTGGACTCGGTCGATTCCGAGCGCATCATCGTCCGTGTGGAAGGCGGGGCGGCGCACGAAGGCCAGATGTCCCGAGAGGTGGGCGCGGATATCTACCAGCTCACCAAGTTCAAGCGTTCCAACCAGAACACGTGCATCAACCAGAAGCCGATCGTGTACCAGGGCCAGCGGGTGGTGAAGGGCACGGTTCTGGCGGACGGTCCTTGCACGGACAAGGGCGAACTGGCTCTGGGGCGCAACGTGCTGGTGGCGTTCATGCCCTGGCGCGGCTGCAACTTTGAAGACGCCATCCTGGTCAGCGAAAAGCTGGTCAAGGAAGACTACTACACCTCGATCCACATCGAGGAGTTCGAAGTGGAGGCGCGGGACACCAAGCTCGGACCGGAAGAGATCACCCGCGACATTCCCAACATCGCCGATTCGTTCCTGCGCAATCTGGATGAGAGCGGCGTGATCCGCACCGGCGCGACCGTGAAGCCGGGCGACATCCTGGTGGGCAAAGTGACGCCCAAGGGCGAAACCCAGCTCACCCCCGAAGAAAAGCTGCTGCGCGCCATCTTCGGCGAGAAGGCCGGCGACGTCAAGGATGCGTCGCTGTACTGCCCGCCCGGCATCGAGGGCACGGTAGTGGATTGCAAGATCTTCTCGCGCAAGGGCACAGAGAAGGACGAGCGCTCCAAGGCCATCGAAGAGTCGCAGATCCAGCGCCTGCAACGCAACTTGCAGGATGAAATCCGCATCCTGACCGACGAGCGCGCCAAGCGCCTGGCCCATCTTCTGGAAGGCAAACGGCTACTGGCCGACTTGCACGACGAGAAGACCAACAAGCGCCTGCTTTCGAAGGATACCGACCTGACGCGCGAGCTGATCGAGAAGATGAAGTCGCGCGACCTGAAGCGCATGCGCTTCAAGGATAAAGACCCGCGGGTGAACGAGCAGATCGACGAGATCGAAGAGATGACCTCGCGCCAGATCGCCGTGCTCGAAAAGATCACCGAGGAGAAGATCGGCAAGCTGCGCAAGGGCGACGAGCTGCCTCCCGGCGTGATCAAGCTGGTGAAAGTCTATATCGCCATGAAGCGCAAGCTGTCGGTAGGCGATAAGATGGCCGGCCGCCACGGGAACAAGGGTGTGATCGCGCGCATCCTGCCGGAAGAGGACATGCCGTACCTGCCGGATGGAACGCCGGTCGAAATCGTCCTCAATCCGCTGGGCGTGCCCTCCCGTATGAACGTGGGGCAGATTCTGGAGACCCACCTGGGCTGGGCGGCGCAGGCTTTGGGAGTGAAATTCGCTACCCCGGTGTTCGACGGGGCCAGTGAGCGCGAGATCAAGAAGGCGCTTACCGACGGCCAGCGTCCGACCTCGGGCAAGACCATGCTGTATGACGGAATGACCGGGCTGGCCTTCGAGCAGCCGGTGACGGTGGGCTACATCTACATGCTCAAGCTCTCCCACCTGGTGGACGACAAGATCCACGCCCGTTCGATCGGTCCGTATTCGCTGATTACCCAGCAGCCTCTGGGCGGCAAGGCTCAGTTCGGCGGACAGCGCTTCGGCGAGATGGAAGTCTGGGCGCTCGAAGCCTATGGCGCCGCTTACATTCTCCAGGAGCTGCTGACCGCCAAGTCCGACGACGTCTATGGCCGCGCCAAGATCTACGAGGCCATCGTCAAGGGCGAAGCGGCCATCGAGCCGGGTGTGCCGGAATCGTTCAACGTGCTCATTCGCGAGTTGCAGTCGTTGTGCCTGGACGTGGAGTTGATGAAGAAGCCGCGTGAAGTGCTGGATACAGCGCTGGCGGCGGACTAAATAGAAGCGGTCAGCGGTCAGCTATCGGCGGTCCGCTAAACCCTTTCCGGGCAGCGGACCGCTGGTAGCTTTAGCTGATGGCTGAGAGCTGAAAGCTGAAAGCTTTTCATTGGAGGCTATTTTGAGATCCTCTCCGTACGATAGAGCAAATTTGATTGCGGATTTCGATTCGATTCGAATCAGTCTGGCTTCGCCGGAAAAGATCCGCAGTTGGTCCCACGGAGAAGTAACCAAGCCGGAGACCATCAACTACCGCACGTTCAAGCCGGAGCGTGATGGGCTGTTCTGCGCCCGGATCTTTGGGCCAACGCAGGACTGGGAGTGCTTGTGCGGCAAGTACAAGCGCATGAAGCATCGCGGTGTGATCTGCGACAAGTGCGGTGTGGAAGTCACGCTGGCGCGGGTGCGGCGGGAGCGCCTGGGACACATCGAGCTGGCCAGCCCCTGCTCGCATGTATGGTTCTTCAAGGGGCTGCCGAGCCGCATCGGCCACCTCCTGGACATCACCCTGCGCGAGCTGGAGCGCGTGCTGTATTTCGAAGCCTACGTGGTGGTCGAGCCCGGCGAAGTTTCCGAACTGAGCCGCGGGGAAGTCATCACCGACGAAAAGAAGCGCCAGTTGGACCAGGAATTCGGCGGCAAGTACATCGCCATGATGGGCGCCGAGGGAATCAAGGAGCTTTTGAAGAAAGTCGACGTGGAGGCCCTGAGCGAAGAAATCCGGGCCAACATGAAGACCGAAACTTCGCAGCAGAAGAAGCTCAAGCTGGCCAAGCGGCTGCGCGTTGTGGAATCGTTCCGCAAGTCCGGCAACAAGCCGGAATGGATGATTCTGGACGTGATCCCGGTCATTCCTCCGGAGCTGCGCCCCCTGGTACCGCTCGATGGCGGCCGCTTCGCTACCTCCGACCTGAACGATCTCTACCGCCGCGTGATCAACCGCAACAACCGGTTGAAGAAGCTGATCGAACTGCACGCTCCCGACGTCATTGTGCGCAACGAAAAGCGCATGCTGCAGGAA
>CAZMRK010000609.1:0-4135 GCA_964568355.1 uncultured Solibacteraceae bacterium
TGGCCCGGATGCGGGCTATTCCGGAGTTCCCAATGAGGGTGATTGCAGTTCCTGTCACCGAGGCGTCAACGGCGTCAACAATCTCAATAATTCCTCCTTCGGCGGGAGCGTCAAAGTGACGTTTGCAGGCGCGCAGACTTATACTCCGGGCACCAAGCAGCACCTGGTCGTCACGGTAGCCGACCCTAGCCAGAAGAAGTGGGGCTTCCAGCTCACGGCGCGACCCTCTTCCAGTTCGACGACACAAGCCGGTGACTTCACGCCGGGCGCAGATGGGTTCACGAAAGTGGCCTGCGGCTCGATAGATTTGCTCAATGAGCAGATTCCGGGCACGTCCCCCTGCCCTTCGAATCTGCCCTTGCAATACATCGAGCATACGCTGGCGGCTTACAACGCGACGCAATCGACCTTCGAATTCGATTGGACTCCGCCCGATACGGATGTGGGCAACATCGTGATCTATGTCGCCGGAAACGCGGCTAACGGCGATGGAACCAATGGCAGCGATCACATCTACACGACGCAATACACGCTGACGCCCGCGGCGGCCGGCGGTAGCGCTCCGACCATCACGGGCGTAGCCAACGGGGCCGGCTATCAGACCACGATTCAAGCGGGTTCCTGGGTGACGATCGCCGGTACGAACCTTTGTGCCGGGAGCGGGCGGGCGTGGACCGACGCGGATTTTGTCAACGGCACGGCTCCCACCGCGCTCGATGGAACCAGCGTCACCATCAACGGAAATCCGGCGTTTGTGTACTTCACCAGCCCGACGCAAGTGAATGTCCAGGCGCCGACCGATAGCAGCCTGGGCCCGGTGAATGTGCAGGTCAAGACCGATGCGGGAACCAGCAACAGCTTCTCCACGACCTTGCAGGCGACTTCGCCGGCTTTCTTCCTATGGCAGGGAAAATACGCCGTGGCAACGCGCGCGGATTTCACTCTGGTAGGCAAAGCGGGGCTGTTCCCCGACGTGACGACCACGCCGGCAAAACCCGGCGATGTCATCATTCTGTGGGGGACCGGATTCGGGCCAACGGAGCCGGCCGTGCCCGCGGGACAAAAGGTCTCGGGGACAGCGACGGCTACGAATCCCACCGTGATGATCGGCGGTGTGCAGGCCCAGGTTGTGGGGGCCGCCTTGAGTCCGGGATTCCTGGGTTTGTATCAGGTCGCGGTTACCGTCCCGACTACGGTGCAGACAGGAGGCGACGTAGCCGTATCGGCTACAGCGGGCGGCGTGACATCGCCCGATAATGCGTTCCTGACGATTGCAGCGAATTGAGACAAAGGGTACGCGAGCAGCCCCGTGATATGATTTGGTTACTTTGTTCGGGAGGGGCTGCTTGCGAATTCTTGCCTCCATCGTCGCGATATTTCTGGCCGGCGCGACGCCCCTGATTTGTGCGGAAAGCGCGCCGGCGGACGACCGCGCGATTGCCCTCTGGGTGCTCCGGAAAGGCGGACGCGTGCTGCTCGACGGGGCAGCCGAATATACCGCCGATCCCTTCAGCCTCCCGCGCGAGCCCTTCCGGATCGCGGGAGTGGATATGCATGGAACGGTGGTCGATCCCAAGGACCTGGGGCCTTTGGGAAAGCTGCCCGAACTGCGCGAAGTCCAACTGCCGGCCCGCGTATGGAGCCCCACCTTCGACAAAAAGTCGCCTTTCGGCGATGAGATGTTCGACTTCTTCGCGCATTCGCAGAAGCTGCGGAAGTTCGAAGCCGGGCTGACGACTCTGGCCTACCTGCGGCTGGAAGAAGGCGGGCTGAAACGCCTGGCTCCCCTGACCCAGCTTACCGACCTGCGGATTTCGCTGGTGACGATCAAGGACCCGGCCACTCTGGCGCCGTTCGTCAACATGGAAACGTTGGATCTGAATGACGCCAACATCACCGACGAGATCATGCCCGGTCTCGCGGGGATGAAAAAGCTGCGCCGGCTGACCATGGTGGGAACGCTCATCGGTGACGAGGGATTGAAATACCTCCAGGACCTCACTTCGCTCGAAGAGCTGGATCTGTACGGAGTGCATCTGACCGATCAGGGGATTTCGTATCTCCGGAAATTGACGCGGCTCAAGCGTCTCAATCTGCTGGGCGCGCAGATTACCGATGCGAGCGCTCCCGTGCTCGCCGGACTTCCCGAACTGCGCGACCTGAACGTGTATCGCAGCCGGCTGACGAACGCGGGCCTGGCGAAGCTCCAGGCGATTCCGCATCTGCGGATGCTCGACCTGCGCTATACGGGAGTGACCAGCGCGGGCGTGGACGCATTTTCGGCGGCTCGCCCGGATTGCAAGGTGATCTTTGTCAGCAATACGGCGCCGGTCACGCATTTGCCGGGGCGGGACCGTCCGAAAGCGCTGAATGCCAAGGCGATCGCCTCCTGGATCGAGTCGCTGGGCGGGCAGGTCCGGGTGGCCGAGGGGCGCATCACGTCGGTTTCGCTGGCTCGCGTGCCCTTCACCGACGCCCAGTTGGCCTATCTCAAATCGCTGCCGGCGCTCGAACGATTGAACCTGGAAGCCACGGAAATCAGCGATCTCGGCCTGAGCTCGTTGCGGGGCCTGAGCGCGCTCCGGGAGCTTAATCTGAATTTCAACTCGGTTTCCGATCGGGGTCTGGCGAATCTGGCCTCGCTCGCGAACCTGGAGCGGCTGTCACTGGCCGGAACGCTGGTGCAAGGAGACGGCCTGGCGCGGCTAGGAATATTGAAAGCCCTTCGGGATCTGGACCTGAATGCCAGCCAGATCACCGATCAGGCGATGCCGCACCTCTCCGCCCTCCAAGGGTTGGAGAGGATCAACCTCAGCAGTACAGACGTCTCCGATGCGGGCCTGGAGCAGCTTGCGGCTCTGCCGAACCTGGCGTGGCTGGACCTGCGCGGCGTGGATGTCACCGATGCCGGTCTGGAAAAGCTCTCCCGGATGCATTCGTTGCGGAGTCTGAATCTGAGCGACGGGCGGTTTACGGATAAAGGCCTGGCGCACCTCAAGGCGCTTCCGAATCTCGAACGGCTGCGGATGGTGCGCACGCGCACAACCGATGCGGGGCTGGCGCAGCTTGCCGGCATCAAGACGCTGCACGCGCTGCGGCTGGACTACACCAAGGTGACCGATCAGGGAATCGAGGCCATCCAGACGCTGCCGCGCCTGGAAGAGTTGACGCTTGACAGCACCGATGTGGGCGATCGGGGGGCCGAGGCGTTAGCCGGGATGCCTACGCTGAAGATGCTGGATTTGTATCACACGCTGATCTCCGATCGCGGCTACGAGCGCATCAAGGCTTCGCTACCACGATGCAACATCCTGTGGGAAAAGGACTCGGCGCTGCCCTCGCGCAGGCTCCACTTATGAGACTCTCCCGCCGGCTGTTCGTTTCCCTTGCGCTCGCGCCGCTGGCGCGCGCCGGGGAAGAGACCGCCTGGATCACCAGCCTGGGCGGCCGCGCGCAGCGCGACGCTGACGGAAATGTGACGGCGGTCAACCTGGGCAGCACCTGGGTGAACGACATGGAGATGCTGGATCTGCTGGCGTTTCGCAAACTGGAGCGCCTGGATCTCTCACACACACGGATCTCCGACGAAGGACTGCTGCGCCTGAAGCCCGCCTCCCAACTGCAAGACCTCAACCTGCTTTACGCGGAGCAGATCACCGATCTGGGATTGAATGCGATTCGCGGCTGGCATCGTCTGAAGCACCTGAACGTGAGGGGCACGCGGGTCGCCGACGATACGCTGCTGATTGTCGGCGGACTACCCCAGTTGGAATCTCTGGACGTCGCGAATACCAACGTCACCGATACGGGACTGGAGAACCTGGCGCCGCTGACCAACCTGAGGCATCTGGCCCTCGGCCGCAGCCGTATCGGGGAGGGTACCGTGGGAGCGCTGCGCGTGCTCTCGACGCTGGAATCGCTGGACCTGAGCGGCCCCAGCGGCGCGGTGCGGAACCAGCGAGGGCGCGCGAGCGGTCCGCTGGAGGACTCCCTAGTCTCGGCCATGGCGGAATTGAAAGGGCTTCGCATGCTGAAGCTGGGACATTCGGAGATCGATGAGCGGGGACTGCACCGTCTGGCGGTTCTGCCCAAAGTGGAAAAGCTCGGGCTGGAGTGTTGTCCGCGCGTTGGCGAC
>CAZMRK010000610.1:0-3962 GCA_964568355.1 uncultured Solibacteraceae bacterium
TCCATCGCCGATCTGCCCTGGTGGAGCGTTTTTCAGGATGAGACGCTGCACGGCCTGGTCCGGACGGCGATCGCCAATAACCGCGACCTGCGCGTGGCGGTCGCGCGCGTGGAACTGGCGCGCCAACTGGCAGCGCAGGAACGCGCCCAGTACCTGCCCCAGGTGGGATACGAAGCAGGCATCAGCCAGGGGAAAAACGAGTGGCTGGGCAATGCCTCGGCGACCGGGGCCGGCTGGCGCGGCAGCGTGATCGGCGCCCTGCAGGCAAGCTGGGAGGCCGATGTCTGGGGCCGCATCCGGCGCTCCAACGAGTACGCGCTGGCGGTCTTTCTTTCGACTGAGCAGGGACGGCGCGGCGTCCTGCTGTCTCTGGTAACCAGCGTGGCGCAGGCTTACTTCGAACTGCTCGAGCTTGACCTGCGGACGGATATCGCGCGCCGCAGCGTGGAATCGTTTCAAGGCAGCCTGAACATCTTCCAGCAGCGCCTGGACGGCGGCACGGCTTCTCGACTGGAGACCAGCCGCGCCCAGGCCGCGCTTTCCTCCACGGCGGCGGAGATTCCCGAGCTGGAACGCCAGATCGCGATCAAGGAGAACGAGATTCGGGTGCTGCTCGGATCGATGCCCGCGCCGATCGATCGCAAAGGTACGCTGTTGCAGCAGGGCTTGCCGCCGGAGGTTCCCGCCGGCCTGCCTTCGAGCCTGCTGGAGCGGCGGCCCGATATCCTCGAAGCGGAAGCCAATGTCCGGGCGGCCAACGCCCAGGTGGGCATCGCCACGGCGGCGTTCTTTCCGAGAATCGGATTGACCACGCTGCTGGGACGCGCCAGCAGCCCTCTCGAAAGCTTCACTTCCGGACAAGCGTCGATCTGGAGCACCGCAGCCAACCTCGCCGGCCCGATCTACCAGGGCGGCGCCCTGCGCGCGCAGAAGCGCCAGGCGATCGCCTTCTGGGAGCAGACCCGTAGCGCATACGAACAGAGCGTGCTCGGCGCCTTTCGGGACGTTTCCAATGCATTGATCAGCCGCGACAAGCTGGAATCGATTCGCGCACGGCAGAGGGAGGCCGTCAGCGCCTACCAGGATGCGGTGACCGTTTCACTGCAGCGCTACCAAGCCGGGAAATCGAGTTACTACGAAGTGCTGGAAGCGCAGCAGCAACTCTTTCCGGCGGAAAATGCGCTGGCGCGCACCGAACTGGAGCGCCGCTTGGCGATCGTTCAACTCTACAAGGCGCTGGGCGGCGGCTGGAAGCTTAGTCCGGCGGAGTGGGGCGGACCGACGCCCGCCCACCCCCAACCGTAATCGGTTACGGCCGGACCAGATGATCGAGCATCCACAAACCTCCCAGCACTGCTCCCATGATGAGCAATAGCTTGATGGTCGTGACCACCTGGCTGGATTTCGATGGCATGACAGATTCCTCCTCTTGAATTCGGAAATGATGATTCAGTTCGTCCGCTGGAGTCCTGAGTTGCCGAATGTGGGGCAGACTTCCAGTTTGCCGCGGGGCTTCAGCCCCGCCATCGGCTTCTAACTCAGGACACTACAAGAGGACAGGAGGAGCGCGCGTCGAGGGTGGCGCGGCGGAGGGAGCCGCCGGTAGCGGCGAGGCAGAGGCTGGGACCAGGCGTTTTGCCGGCCGCAGCGATATCGGGTCCGGCACGCGCGGCGCGAGGCCTGCTACGGAAGCGCGCTGGTGGTCCGGGGCCGCGGCTTGCTGATGTTTCGCCTGCAGGACCTGCGCCGCGACTACCTGCCACGTCCGGTCCTGGTCGGGCGTGCCGGCGAACGGCGCCTGGAATTCGACCGCGTCCCATGCCAGCAGCAGGCACAGCACGGCCCGCGAAATCCAACGGAGCGAGCTGACGGCCGTTCGTTTCACAGCGGGCTTCTCTTTTATTGTGACCGAACCGGGCGGCTCCGGTCCAGCTTGTTTCGCCCGGTGCGCTTGGCTACGCTGGAGTCCGTATTATGGCGAGATCTTTCTCTATCTGCCTACTCCTCCTAGTGGTGCTTATCCCCACTGTGTCGGCACAGGCGCCCGCTGTGCGAGCGGTCGAGCTCCGTTGCGAGTATCGCGCCAACCCGATCGGTATTGATGTCACCCAGCCTCGCCTCAATTGGATTGTCGAAGCGGCACGGCCCGAAGCGCGCGGCCTGGCCCAATCGGCCTATCGCATTCTGGTCGCCACGAGCGCGTCGGCACTGGCGGCGGACAAAGGCGATCTCTGGGATTCTGGAAAAGTTTCTTCGGATCAGTCCGCGCAGGTGGTTTACCGCGGCAAGCCCCTGGCCTCGGGGGCGGCGGCTTTCTGGAAAGTCCGGATCTGGGATCAGGCGGGCCGGCCTTCGGCCTGGAGCCGTACGGCCGCCTGGTCGATGGGGCTGCTGCGTCCCGAAGACTGGCACGGCCAGTGGATCGGTCTGGACGAAACCGGCGTGTACCGGCGTCCGGGCAGTCCGTACCACAACCTGGAGAAGGCGCAGTGGATCTGGACGGATTCCGGCACTGCCGCCGGCGACCGCTTTTTCCGCGCCTCCTTCACACTGCCGGCCGGGCGTCAGCTCGTCCGCGCGGTCTGCGTCATGGGCGCCGACCGCCGCTTTGAGCTCTTCGTGAATGGAAGCCTTGCCGGCAAGGGCAGCAATGTCCACGCGCCGGAGGTCCTCGATATCAGCGCCGATCTCCGGCCGGGGCAGAATCTGCTCGCGGTGCGCGCGGCGAACGGCGGGACCGGTAAGCCCGCGGGCCTGATCGGAGCCGTACGCGTGGAGTTCACGCAGGGCGAGCCGCTTCTGTTCACCACCGGCGATCGATGGAAGGCCGCCGATCGCGCAGCCTCCGATTGGGAGAAGCCCGCTTTCCACGATTCCGCGTGGGCGTCCGCCAAGCTGCTGGGTGGCCTGGGGATCGCGCCTTGGGGCGAAGTCGGCTTCGCGGAAGAGAATGCCCTGCCCGCCCGCCTGCTGCGCAAGGAGTTCGATACTCCTCGAAAAGTGGTCCGAGCCACGGCTTATGTCGCCGGGCTGGGCCTGTTCGAGCTTTATCTCAACGGCGTGAAGATCGGCGACCAGGTGCTCTCGCCGGGGCTGACCGATTATGACAAGCGCGTGCAGTACGTGACATTCGACGTGACCTCCCGGATCGCCGCCGGCCGCAATGCCATCGGCCTGCTGCTGGGCAATGGACGCTATCGCGCGCCGCGCGGAGGAACCCCGATCGGCACCCGCACCTACGGCAATCCCAAAGCGCTGGCCCAGCTCCGCCTGGAATATGCCGACGGCTCCTCGTCGGAGGTGGTGACCGATGCAGGCTGGAAGCTTTCGACCCAGGGCCCGATCCGCGCGAACAATGAGTATGACGGCGAAGAGTTCGATGCGCGTCTCGACCAGCCGGGTTGGAGCCGCCCCCACTTCCAGGATGCGCAATGGCAGCAGGCGCAACTGGTAAAGCCGCCATCCGGACGTCTGGTGGCGCAGATGGCCGAACCTCTCCGCGTAGTGGAAACACTTCATCCGGTCAGCGTGAAGCGCCTCCGCCCCGGTGTCTGGATTTTCGATATGGGACAGAATATGGTGGGCTGGTGCCGGCTCAAGGTCTCCGGCCCGGCCGGGACACAAGTGACACTGCGCCACGCCGAGACGCTGCGCCCGGATGGCGAGCTTTACGTCGAAAATCTGCGTTCCGCGCAGGCCACCGATCTCTACACACTCAAGGGTGGCGCAGCGGAAACCTGGGAGCCGCGCTTTACCTATCATGGCTTCCGCTACGTGGAAGTGAGCGGTTTCCCGGGCGAGCCCACCGCCGCCTCGCTGGAGGGCCGCGTGGTCCACGACGCCATGACCCGGGTGGCCGACTTCACCAGCTCCAACGCTCTGCTCAACCAGCTTCACAAAAACATCTTCTGGGGAGTGCGTGGGAACTATCGCAGCATCCCCACCGACTGCCCGCAGCGCGA
>CAZMRK010000611.1:0-31711 GCA_964568355.1 uncultured Solibacteraceae bacterium
TGCGACACCGGCCGGCCGATCGAGCGCGGGCGGTTCGTTCCGTGAATGCCGTAACCTTTGCGGCTGAGTCCCAGCCAGCGCGTGCCGAGCGGATTGTCTCGCCCCGGCGGTACGACCTTGCCCGGGTAATACCAGGTGGGATTGGCCAGGCGTTCCACCAGCGTGTAGACCCCGGTCGGGCTGGGGCTCGAAGCGGCCCCCACCGCCACCGGATAGATCCGGATCACTTGCCCTTCGACCAGCAGGGCCAATCTCCGCTGCGGAATGCTGATCACGATCCTTCGCGGGGTTCCGGCCCGCGCCTGCTCTTGCGCCCGTGCCTCTGCCGCTGCCACCATCAGCGCCGCTACCATCCTCGCAACCCCTCTCCACTGCGTCTTGATCTGGCGCACTGTCTGCTCCTCCCCTACACACCACGGAGAAGGCACGGCAAAGCCCAGATTGCAAACGATTGATTCTAAAGATGCCCTTGAAGATGTTCCGCCTGTGACACGTGTCACAGGTGACACGTCGTGTGCCCGGCGGCGCCCAGCCAGGCGGTATCGCGACCGGAAGGAAGCAGGCGGTGCCATGGTGATCCTAAGCCGTTGCCGGAAGCCGGATGATTTTCTTCTGGATCGCATATTGCACGAGCTGGGCTTTGTTATGGATGTCCAGCTTGCGCATCAGGTTGAACTTGTGTGCTTCCACGGTTTTGATGCTCAGGTTCAACGTTCCGGCGATCTCTTTTACCGAGCTGCCTTCGGCCAGAATCTTGAGAATCTCCAACTCCCGCCGGGTCAGCGTTCCGAAACGCGGCTGGCGGTTTTGTGTTTTGACCCGCGAGCGGAAATCGTCCACCAGGTGTGTGACCATGCGAGGGCTGAGGTAGCTGCCGCCGTGATAGGCTTCGCTGATGGCTTCTATCAGTTGTTCGGCCGGGCTGTCTTTGAGCACGTAACCGCAAGCTCCCGCCTCCATGCCTTGAGCCAGGTAATCTTCGTCGTCGTACATCGACAGGAACACCACCTTTGTCTCGGGACGATTCTTGCGGATCTGGCGGGTGGCTTCAAAACAGCTCACACCCGGCATTCCGATGTCCATCAGAACAATATCGGGGCGCAGTTCAGACGCTTTGACAATAGCGTCTCCGGCATTGGACGCTTCGCCCACTACCTCCATATCGGGCTCGGCGGCGATTAAGGTCCGGATCCCCTGGCGAAACAGGGTGTGATCGTCAATGAGAAGCACTCGAATCTTGGCCATGCGTTACAGTCCGCTTGGAACTGAGGGCCAGGGGTAGCGCAATGTGAACCAACGTGCCGTGACCTGGATGGGCCGTGATCCGGAGCTCTCCTCCGAACAATGCCACGCGTTCCCGCATCCCGGCCAGCCCGAACGAATTCGGCTTGCCGCTTGCGGAACCGATGTCGAAACCGACCCCGTTATCCCGGATTCTCAGTTCCAATTCTCTATCGGTGGAACGCAGGGAAAGGTTTACCCGTGTGGCTTCGGCATGCTTGGCGATATTCTGCAAAGACTCCTGCACCAGCCGGTAGGCCACCGTCTCGATCTCTTTGGGCAGACGCTGCTCCGGCAGGGCGACCGAGAGCCGCACCTCGACCCCTTTGCCCCGGCGCAGCCGCTGGGCCAGTTGCCGCATCGCCGCGGGCAGACCCAGTTGCTCGAGCACCGCCGGGCTTAGCGCGGAGATCAGGCGCCGGACCTCTGTAATGGAGCTTTCCACCATCTGCCTGGCCTCGGCGATCCGTTCCCGGAAGCCGTCCGGCGCCGCTTTCTCCAGCATCTCCAGTTGCAGCCGGAGCGTCAGCATCGACTGTCCGGTTTCATCGTGCAGTTCCCGGCTGATGCGGCGGCGCTCCTCTTCTTCCACCTGCAGCATATGCGCCGCCAGCTCCCGCACCTGGGCTTCGCGGGCGATCAACTCTTCGTGCAGGCGCGCCTTCTCCGCGGCCAGCAGGCACCGCTCGGCAACCGCGTCCAGCAACTGCAGCTCGCGTGGCAGCCAGCGGTAGATGGTTGGGAATCCGAACTGGACCAGCCCCGCTATGCGGCCGTCATTGAGAAAAGGAATCGACCAGTAGGAAGCAAAGCTGTCCCGCATCTCCGGATCGAGGATCAGCAGCTTGCTCCGCCCGGGAGTGAGAAACAGGGGCCGCCCCAGCCGGCTGAGCAGGCGGGTATCGATCCCCGGCTGTTCCGGATCGAAGACCCAGAGACGTCCGGCGCGCGCGCGAAAGGTCCGTGTCAGGATCGCCACAAAGCGGGAGAGCAGGTCGTCCAGCCCGCGGGCCGCCAATTCCGCATGGAACAGGCCGTAAAATGCCTGGGTTTCGGCCTCCCGCACCTGGTAAAACGCATTGTTGAGGGCCAGCGTCACGGCCAGGTGCAGTTGTTCCGCCACGGACTGGAAGTCCCGATGTTCGCGAGGAAACCGGTGGGCCACCACCTGTTGGTAGATGCGCAGAGCCCGCAGGATTTCAGCCGGCGTGAGATTGAGCTTGGCCAGCCGCCGCCCGTTATATTCCACCTGCTCCAGAAAGTCGGAGAAGGAATGGCTGGACGATAGCAGGCGGGCGGCGGCTCCCGGCGTGATTGCCAGCAGGGCTTTACGCTCCGGCGGACCGTACGGGCCGAGTTCCCGCACGAATTCCGCATCCAGTTTATCGGCCTTGGGCTGTAGTAGTTTGGCCAGCCGCACCAGTTGGGCACGGGCAGGCTCGCGCAACACGGCGGCTCCGGCCGGGAGTCGGGGAGTGTGGTCCATTTAGAGAGAAGTCCCTTCGACCCGGGAAAGTTCTCAAAATGGCCGGCGTGCTCTTACCAGCGGATCTCTTCGCCGCCGATCAGGACCAGCCCCAACACGTCCCGCCGGGAGCGGTCAAACTCTACCGGGCGGAGTTCGCCGCCGTAGGGGCGTAGAACCGTCAGACGCGCCAGTACGCTTTCCGGCGGCTGTACGCCTGCTCCCTGCAGAACCGTGCCCAGCGACCCGCCCACCGGTACGTAGGCCGTCTTCCCGTTGGCGCGCACCTTCATTTCGGGAGCCAGCATCATTTCGTTGGGGATGCTGATGCAGGTGGCATCGGCCTTCTGGGCCGCGCGGCAGAATGCCTCTGGATCCGCCAGGAATCGGGCCGTGAGCCGGTCGAGAAGTTCCGCACGAGGCGTGCTCAGGAGCGCGATCTTGCGGTCGCCGGTGGTCTTCCAGACGCGAAAGAAATAGCGCACGGCGCGCACCGAATCCGGCAGCTTCAGCCGGTCCGAAGAGAGCCGGCGCGAAGCAGCCACTTTACCCCCCATGTTGTCTTCGATGGAGACCGGCTGGATGCGCAGGCGGCCCCGCTGCCGGGCGAGTTCGTAGTAGACCGTTTCATAGCCCCGCACATCGTGCAGGCTTCGGTATCGCTCTACGCCCGGTTTTAGCAGCGGCGCCACGGCCTTGAGCGCGACCTGCGGCTCCAGGTCGAAATACCCCTGGATCACTGGATTATGAAAGCGGAGCTGATAGGCGAGCCCCGACGGAAGCGCCAGGTTTTCCAGAATGCGCGCCGCCAGGCGGTCCGCCTCTCCGGGCCGCAGGCATCCGGATCGTTCGCGTTCGATCAGTTCCAGGTAGAAGCGGCTCCACCAGGAGAGATCCTGAACCGTTTCGGCAGCGAGCTTCTCTCCTCTCCCGGTAACCGTTGCCTTTCGCGGCGGCGCCAGGAACTGCGGCTGGACCTCCACGCGTGCCGTGCCTCCCCGCCAGACCAGTTGCACCTCCTGCATCGCGATGCCGCACGCGCGACTGGTCTGGCAGGTCGGGCAGACGCTCCGCAACAGCACCGGCCTGCCCGGCTGCGCCAGGGGAGGAATCAGAATATGCCCCTGCGCCACCGGCTGGATAGTCCAGTTTCCCGCCGGTTTCCGCGCCGCGCAGCCCGCCAGCAGAAATGCCGCGAGCGCAATCCAGGTCCGTCCATTCCTCGCCACAGAAGGATCAGACGCCGCCTGCCGCCCGCGAGTTCCCCGCTATCGCTCCTTGGCCTCCGACGGCACGAAGAGGCGCGAGTCGATCGGTTGGAGTGTGTATGCTCCGAAGTCCGGAGTCGTGGTGAAACAGTCGCTCAGGTCGCTGGCCGCGGCATCGAACAGGTTGAGAGGAGACAGGCCCAGCAGCCGGAAAATCGTCTTGAGCAGACCCGGAAAGCCTGTATTCACGTGTGAAACGTAGTTGCGCTTGCAGTACGGACCGGCCGCCAGGAGTAGCGTGCGGTGTGCGTCGATATGATCGCGGCCGCCCTGCACGTTGTCTTCAGTGATAAAAACCGCCATCTCACGCCACCAGCGGGTTCGCGAAAGAAGTTCGAGGATACGGCCCAGGGCATAGTCGTTATCCGCGATGAAGGAGGATGGATACGGGTAACCGGCTTCCGCATTCGGTTCGGCCAGATAGTCGTTGGGCAGGTAGACGTAGAGAAATCGCGGGAACGGCT
Organism: uncultured Solibacteraceae bacterium; assembly: GCA_964568355.1. Lineage (GTDB taxonomy): Bacteria > Acidobacteriota > Terriglobia > Bryobacterales > Bryobacteraceae > JAJPJX01. Next base: position 4,479 of record CAZMRK010000611.1, read on the forward strand.
CGCCGCCCTTGATGTATCTCTGCTCCACCTCCTGAATGAACGTGGATGCGCGCTTCTGGTCGGGGATATTCAGGTTGAATACCGGATAGTCGCGGGACGTATTCTGAAACAGCGCATCGGGCACCGGTTCGTTGGTCACGAAACGCGCGCCGGTCGGCCCCATGGCCGGACCCTCCTGGACGCCGCCCACTTCCAAACCTCCGCCGAAGTTGCGGAAGGTGATCCCATTCCGCTCCAGGTGGTGCCAGATGGTCCCGGCCTCCGGCTGCTCCTCGGGGTGGATGGCAGAGCTGTTGCCGAACATCAGCCGGCCCGGCGCCTGGCTGGGAAAGCGGAAATCTTTCTCGCCGCCGAGAGCCGCGCGCAGCGTGGTCTCGGTCCACGCGTCCGGATAGGCTCCCGCCAGCCAGTGATGTCCGTCGACGCCGGTGTCCGAATCGGCATAAAAATTGTCGGAGAACGACCAGCCCTCCGCGATGGCATGATGATTGGGCGTCACATTGATGTGTTGCAGGCTGAGCCGTTTCCGGCGGCCGTCGGCCCAGCCGTCGCGGCCAAACCAGGCCATCTGGGGCAGCGAGACAACCGGACCGTTCGAAGCCCGCTGGATATCTCCCAGCACCTCGTTGAAAGCCCGGTTCTCTTTGACGATCAGCACGACATAGCGCACTTCTTTCGGCAGCGGCGCCGGCGGCTCCGCGCGCGGACGGAAGCCGTTGGCCTCCAGCACCAGAGCGGTGTGTTTCGCCAGTTCGGCGGGGGAGGGCAGAGGGAACATGGAAATTGTTCCCCGGTACATCGTGCCCGCAAAGGTCTCGACGTCGGGCACCGCACGCGGATCCAGATTAGGTCCGATGCCGACGCCCTTGAGGTTGGCTACGTAGACGTTCTGGCGGTCGACCAGCACGCGCGCCGGAAACCAGCCCACCGGCAGATGTCCCAGCACCTTGCCCTCCCGCGTGTCGATCACCCCCACCGCATTGATGCCCGCCTCGGCTACGAGCAGCCAGCCGCTCTGTTCGTCGATTGCCATGCCGATCGGCAGGACGCCGCGGTAGTTCTCCAGTTCGGGGATACGAATCGGGATCGTCTGGATGACTTTATTCGTGCCCGCGTCGATCACCGTGATGGAGTCGTTGTGGCCGTTGGAAACATATACCCGGTCTGCGGCCGCCAGCACCCCCGACGGACTGCTGCCTCCGTCGATGCCGTTCCCGAACCGTGTCCCGGTCGGGATATAGTCCACCACCTTGGGCGCCGCGGGATTGGCCAGATCGATCACGCAGAGCGAGTTGGCCTCCCGCGCATGGGGCTCGCCGAGTCCCGGCACTTCGACCGTTCCTCGCCCGGTTGCGCGCTGTGCGCCGGCCGCTGATTCCACCGAGGGGAAACCGAAGGCGGGGAAGTTCAGCCAGCTCTCGCGCGCATTCCGGGCATCGGCGCCCTTTATCGCCCGGTATTCGAACATGCCGATATTGGTTACGTAGGCCTTGTGTTTATCGGGCGAAAGCGTGATGGCAAAGGGCAGCCGCCCCAGCCGCGTGGAAGCCGCCACGCGGCCGTTCCGCACGTCGATGGTAACCATTCGGAAATTGGCCTGGTCGAGCACATAGAGCATGCCCCGCTCGGCATCGAACGCGAGGTCGCCCGTGAAGCTATCGGAGAAATCGTCCTGGTTGAGATCGTAAACTTTCTTGGTGCCGCCCAGCCCCAGATCGATCAGCCGCACGCGGCCGGAATTTCCTTCCGCCACGTAGACCGACTTATCCCCGGAAAAGGCCAGCCCCATGGATACGCCGGTCCAGGCATCTTTGGATTCCTGCCCTTCGCGCTCCTGGCGGCGCGAGGGAGCCGCCACATGATGTACGTGCCATAGACCCTGTTTGTCCGATTCGAGCACCGACAATCCATAGCGGATCGGACCGATATCGGCGGAAACCAGGGTGCGCCCGTTAGAACTGATCGCCAGGCCAAACGGACCGGGGCCGACCACGTGCTGCTTTCCCAAGGGAGCGATGACCCGCCCACCAGGTAAAATACTCGCAGCTCCCGGACGGCGGACCGCCGGACGAATTCCCGCTGGTGCCGAAAAACTGGCGGCCCACGCAGGCAAAACCAGCAGGATGGCGCAGAGCAAGCGCATATTCGGATTCGGTATCTCTCTATTCTCCCTGAACCGGGGGCTTGCCGGGGAGATTTTACCTGGAGCGAAGACAATACCGGGCACCTCGCCGTTCGGACAGAACGGCATAGCTCTTTTGGGCCATTGATCGAGCATCGAGCTTTCCTCGGGTTTTTCCCGTACATGCAGATCGTGCGGAGTTGCTCTTTTGTTCTGTTACATTTACAGAAGTACGCGAATCTTCTCCAAATCGTTCGCATCATCCGGATAAAAAGCGTGCCTTTTGGCACCGCAAGTGCAACGTTATGCGTCAGTAAGTTCAGGAACACGATGGTGCTTTCCGGCAATTTTTGTCCATACCGTTCGCAACGGCCGCTTCTCCTGGGTGGACAGGATTGCCAGATCCGTCGGAGGTCCGGAAACTGAAGAAAGTAGTGGTGTAATCCCTCACCTACAGGGAGTGCACAGGAGCACGATTTGCACTTGGAAATTGGAGAATCCACAATGTCAACTAGTTCAATCGCCGTCGCACCCCAAAAGCCCTTGGAGGATCCGCTAGCCCATCTTCCCTGCTCCACGATCGTGGAGTATCGGAAAGGTCAGATGATCTACAACCAGGACCAGCCATCCACCAGTATTTACCTGGTAATCGATGGCAAAGTGAAGGTGTCCCGACTGGCAGATGACGGCCACCAGGTGGTCGTGGATATCTACCAGCCCGATGAGTTCTTCGGCGAATCCGCTTTCCTGAACCTTCCCCATCGGGCGGAGCAGGCAGTGGCGCTTGAAAACACCAAGCTCATGACCTGGACCACTCAGGAGATCGAGGACATCATCATGAAGCGGCCTCGGCTGGCGGTGGCACTGCTGCAGATCCTGGTACAGCGGACAATCGACTTCGGCCATCGGATCGAAAGCTTTTCAGTGGACAACATCGCGCGCCGTCTGGCCCGTTCGCTGATCCGCTTCTCGGATCGACTGGGCAGCCAGGAAGAAGACGGCTCTACCCGCATGGTTCCGTTTACTCACGAACTGCTTTCGCAGTACGTCGGAACCTCCCGCGAAATCGTCACTCATTACATGAACCAGTTCCGCCGGCAGGGGTATTTGAAGTACTCGCGTAAAGGGATCGTGATCTACAAGGATGCCGTGCGCGAGTGGCTGCACCAGAACGCCTGAGTACTCGTTCCGGGTTTATACTCGAAGTTCTGTATCAATCACAGAAACAAGAGGATAAACCGTGGAACAAGAATTGGGCGGACGGGCGGCTCTGGTGACCGGGGCTTCTCGGGGCATCGGTGCGGCGACAGCAATCGCCTTAGCGAAAAAAGGGGTTCAGGAATTCTTCCTACAGTACAACCTGAACCCGGCCGGCGCCGAAGAGGTGGCCGCTGCAGTGCGAGCCGCTGGGGCAAAAAAGGCCCAAACCATTCAGGCAGACCTGGGTACCGTAGCGGGAATCGATGGGTTCATCGAACACCTGCGGAAGATTAGTTCCCCGATCGACATTCTGGTGAATAACGCCGGTTCGCTGGTCAAGCGCGCTAAGCTGCTCGAAATGAGCGACGACATCTATGACTGGATCATGAACCTGAACGTGAAGAGCGCTTGGCAGATTACCCAGGCGGTGGTTCCTGGGATGATCGAAAAGGGAAGTGGCTACGTGATCTTCCTGAGTTCCATCGCCGCTCGCAACGGAGGGGGCCCCGGTGCCACGATCTACTCCGCCGCCAAGGCCGCTGTTTCGGCAATGACCAAGGGACTGGCCAAGGAACTGGCGCCCAAGGGGATTCGCGTCAATGCGGTATCGCCGGGGACGGTGGATAACTACTTCCACGAGCAGTTCTCGACGCGATCGATGCTCGATCAAGTAGTAGCCGCGACACCGGCCGGCCGCTTGGGGACGAACGAAGAAATCGCCGATACGATCGTGTTCCTCTGCTCCGGAGGAGCCCGCTTCATTCACGGGCAAACGATCGAGATCAACGGCGGTACGTTCATGATCTAGAAGGAGATCCGTTCGCTGCGCGCGGATCCCGCGGAATTGACCATTTCAATCTCCGCGCCTGCGATCTGGTCGGCCGGGCCGGTGACGGGGAAGACCGCCCGCAGAGCGAACATCCCGCCGGCGTTGGCGCTGTCGAAATACCGGCGGAAGTCGGTCGCGCTGTCCACCTCGATCGCGCCCGGTTGGATCATCTTGCCCGCCCGGTCGTAGAACGTGAAGCGCAGCGTACCGGCGGAACGGGTGTTATCGAAGCCGGTGGCGCGCAATTCCAGTCCGGAAGCCGTACGGGCGCCACTCGCTGACTCCAGGTGGATCGCCGCCGGTGGCATGGTGGCGGTGGCCTGCACCGTATACCCGCCAAATTGGAGGGTGAATACCAGGGTGCCTGCGGTGGTGCCGGTCTGAAACTCCAGGGAAGTTTGCGAGCCGAACCGGGCGGCCAAATCCCCAGCCAGAACGCTGGCCTGTGCCGAGCGGTTGCCGGTCAGTGGAAACAGCACGGCGGGGTCGTCGCCGGCTCCGGTAACCGCCGGCCGGAAATCAACGCTCAGCTTGCCGCTCCCGCTGCTTTCGGACGCCGAGTTCAGGCGGATGGTAATTTTTCCCTGCTGGCCGCTCGATGCGTTGGGCAGGTCAACCAGAATTTCCGGACGGGGGAGCGGCGGATCCGTGCCGTTGGCTTTCAAAGGGAACCGGCGCTGCCCGACCTGGAGCGTGCCGGCTAGTGCCCCTGTGCCGGCCGGCTGGCACGTGATCGAGAAGCCGAGAGAATCACCCGGTGCCAGCACGCTGGCGGGCATCGCCACGCTCATATGGAAACCCTCGCCATTGACAGCGGCGGCGATTACCAGGGATTGGCGGGTGGTGTTCTCCACGGAAAAGCTCAAGCTGCTGCTGGATCCGCGCTGGATGTTGCCGAAATCGACGGGAGAGGCGGCGGAGAGTGCCCGCCGGGAGACCCCGTCCACCAGGTACACCGTCACCGAGGGGGCCGCCGTGGCCTGGAGGATCACCGAAAGGTGATCGGCCTTCAGATTGGCGCTGTAGGAGCCGGCGTCGCCCACCTGGAACCAGACGTTGAATTCAATCGACTTACCAGCAGAGACGGTTTGTGGAAGGGAGGGCAGGTCCCGGATGACAAAGCCCTGGCCGGCAACGGAGACCAACGAGGTGGTAGCCGCCGCGTTACCGGTGTTTTTCAAGCGGACACGGAGGACCAGCGGATCGCCGACCGCCGTACTGCCCAGAGAGTATTGCACCCCGAGTGGTTTTTCCTGGTCTCCCTCCACACCGTAGAACGTGAACTGGCCGAACAGGGGCGTGACCAGCAGCCAGGGCAGGAGCCAGCGGGCAGTCATTGACCGGCCTCCGGATTCTCCGCCAGGGCGGGCAGCCGATAGATTTCCGGGCCGTCTTTACCCAGGCGCAGCGCCAGCGCCGGGGCATGATCGGGCTGGCCGATCCGGATCCAGCCGCGGCCCAGCGGCTCGAAATCCTGGGCTGGAGCAGGCAGCGCGATTTGCTGATCCTCGGAATTCCGCTGCCGGATGACCAGATCCGAGCCGGTGGTGACCAGCACGGTATCGGCGTTCCAGAGGAAGGCCGGCCTGGCGGCGGGCAGCCCGGGCAGCGCTTCCTCTGCCAGAACCTGCCCGAATGGCGAGATGCGGAGCAGCCGCAGGCTATCGTCCCGCAGGACCAGCAGGTGGACCTGCCGTCCCGCACTCTCGATCGCCAGGATCTCGGGCAGGGCGCTCAAATCGACCGGATCTCCGCCGATGGGCAATAATTGCGCGGTGCGTGCGAAGTAGCTCCAGGCAGGCTGCCCTTTGGCATCGAAGGCGAACAGAGCCGGACCGGCGGGGGCAGGAAAGGATTGGAGCGGCTGGCCGGCGCGGTCCAGTGTAATGATTTCACTCTCGGTCTTGACGATCCCCGCAGAACCGGAAAAGGCTGCTGAGACGACACCTTCCCGAAGGGAAGCCCCGGGGAGAAAGGTCCCCGCCATCCCGTAGACCGGGAGCAGGCGCTCGCGCGCATCTCGGACGAGCCCGGCCTGGGGCGGAGTAAGCGGATCCTGTCCGCAGGCAGCCAGGCAAGCCAGAAATAGCAAAGAAAGCAAGCGGGTCCACATCTTACGGCTTTCCCAGAGTGATAGTTGGCGAACCAATGGATACGCCGGCTGCGGCGGCTCCGGAAGCGGATTTAGCGCCGGCCGCGCCGGCATAGATGCCCCCGGCCGCTGCTCCGGCGGCGATAGCCCCCAGGATGATCCACTTGCGGCTGATGCCGCGCCGGATCCGGACTGGCGCGGCCGGTCTGGTGGCGGGCGCCGGCTGGACGCCTGGGACGCGCGGTCCGGCTGGAGCCGGCGCCTGCGTGGAATGCCACTCGGTCCCGGAGATGTACTGAAGGGAGATAATGCCCGCCCGGGCCTGCTCCTTGACCGCGGTAATGCGGATCCGAAAGGGGCCGGAAATGCGATTGACCTGCAAGCCGCGCAAAACCGCCCGTCCGGCGGCGTCGGTCAGAACCAGGTCGGTGCGCAGCCCATTGGCGAGGAGGCCGCTGGGGCCGTCTTCGGGCAGGTGGAAACTCACCGCCACGCCGGACTGGGGGCGTCCGGTTTCATCGGTGACCTCCACCACGAGGGAACGGGCCGTGCGCGATCCTGCTCGAAATACGGTGCCCTCCCCTTCGACGACGCGCAAGTTCAAGATGGCGATCTGGGCGATCGCCGCGCATGGGAATCCCGACCACAATGCCCACGCGAGGAGCATCTTTTTCACAGGAAACAGGAGTTAACGAAATTTAGTAGGCGGCCGGGGCAGGAGCTCTCAGTAATACTGCGGTAATATTATCCGGCCCGCCGGCTTCGCGGGCAGCCGAGATGAGGCGGCGGCACTTGGCTTCCAGTCCCTCCCGGCCGGAGGCGTTATCGCGCAGAATATTCTCAATGCCGGACTGATCGAGGACACCATGCAACCCGTCGCTCGAAATCAGGATTATGGAGTTGGGCGCAAGGCTCACGGCATAGTAGTTGACGGTCAAGGGGTGGGCCGCGCCGATGGCCATGGTGAGCACGTGGCGCATGGGGTGATTGCGCAGGCTGGCCTCATCCAGGCCGAGCGGCACGCCGACGTCGTGAACCCAGGTCTGGTCTTCGGTGATGGCGCGAAAGCCCTGTTCATCGAGCAGGTAAGCGCGGCTGTCGCCCACGCTGGCGATGTAGAGTTCCTCGCTGCCTTCGAGGACAGCCACCAGGGTAGTGCCCATGCCTTCCAGGGAGGAATCCTGGCGGGCCGCGTCCAAGACTCTCCGATTGGCCTCTTCGACGGCCAGCAGCAGTACCTGGGAATCCTTGCGACGCGCGTTGGCGACTACTTCCACTACCGTATCGACAGCGATCCGGGAAGCGCGCTCCCCGGCTTTGGCGCCCCCCATGCCATCGGCCAGAAGGTAGAGGCCGAGGTCCGGCCGGACCAGACAGTAGTCTTCATTATTCGCTCTGACACAGCCCGTGTCGGACAGGGAATAGGATTCCAGCATGAGGCTCCGGGTGCGATTGTAACATTGCCTTCGAGGCGATTGGCCGGGCGCGGCCAAGCCGCTGAGAGCGGCGTGCCGGTCCGGACCGGACGAGCAGTTGTACTCTCTAACTCATTAAAAAACAATGATCGGATGATACAAGTTCGGTAGCTTGGCCTCCCCGATCGCAATCAATTCCCCCTCACGGGATATAGCCTTCACATAGCGCGTACTGGTACTACCGGTCCGGAAAGGGGAGACCGGAAAATTGCGCCCCTGGCGGATCTGTCCGATCAACAAAGACTCCACGTAAACGGCCGGGAAGGAGGGCAGCACCTGGGCTGCCGGAATCAGCGCTTCCACCAGGCGATCTTCCGCTGCCAGTTGCGCCAGGTCTTCCAGCGTATGAGCCTGACCGATGGAAAACTCCCCGGCGGCGGTGCGGCGCAGCGACTCCAGGTGGGCGCCGCAGCCCAGGGCCTCGCCCAGATCGTGGGCCAGGGAACGCATATAGGTTCCTCCGGAGCAGCGGATGCGAAGCACCGCATACGGCAGCTCGAAAGACAGCAGATCCAGTTCGTAGATGATAACCGGCACCGGTTCCAGGGTGACGGGGATATGTTTCCGGGCCAATTCGTAAGCTCGAACGCCTTCCACTTTCTTAGCGGAAACCGGCGGCGGAGTTTGCAGAAACTCTCCGCGAAAACGGTCAAGCTGGCGCTCCAGTTCTTCCCGGCTGAAGGCGGGCGGGATTTCCGGGCCGGCGGGGGTGCCTGCACGATCATACGTATCGGTGGCGATGCCGAAGCGGATGCGGCCCTCGTAGGTTTTATCGCTGCGGGTATAGAACTGGGCCAGACGGGTCGCGCGGCCGACTACGAGCGGCAGCACGCCGGTGGCGATCGGGTCGAGCGTGCCCAGGTGCCCGACACGCCGGGTGCGCGCGATACGGCGCAGGCGGCTCACGACGTCGTGCGAGGTAAGCCCCTCGGGCTTATCGATGACGAAAACTCCATCCACGGCAGAAACTCCGGTGCGCGGATTCAATTGCGATTCCCCGCTCGCGGCGCGGACGCCGCAAGGCAGGCGGAGATCAGCAGGAAAACGGCTTTTGGGCGGTACATATGTATCCAAGTGTGAAGTTACGGTCCCGGTCAAGACCGTCCAGAAACGGCAACACCAGGGCAGGGGGAATCAGGAAAACCGCGGCCGGAAGGAACCAGAACCAGCGCAGACCTCCTGTGAAGAATTGTAGCCCGTTGAGCAGGCGCCTGGCCAGCAGGCGGAAGTATCCGCCCACAGGGCGGATCTCCACTTGCACCAGGCCGGCCTCCGCAAGCAGATAGGCCAGACCGTAGCGGGTATAGCGGAAATAGTCGTGCGGCGCCTGGTGCACTTCCCACTCGTGCGGGGCGGCCACCAGGAGCAGGCCGCCCGGAGCCAGCGCGCAGGCGATCTCGCGCAGCACGTGGCCGGGTTCGCGCAGATGCTCCAGGGTCACGATGTGAATGGCGGCCGCGAAGGTATCGGCGCGGAAAGGCAGGGCTGCCAGATCGGCGCGGACGTCGACACCGCTATAGTCCCAGGCGGTGTCTCCCACGCCCAGGTCGACGCCGGTGTAGCGGTGGCGCTTGAACAGGTGCGCATACTGGCCCTCCCCGGAGCCGGCATCGAGCACGCGCGCGCCTTCCGGCAGCGATTGCGCCAGGCGGGCGAGGGCCTGTTCAATGGAGACCTCGAAATGCAGCACGTGGCGGCGCAGGAAGAGCGGGAAGTGGCTGGCGAAGGAGGTATAGCTCATAACCGGCGGCGCGCCTCGAACATGATGGTGGAACCGGCGCCGGCTGCGGCTTCCAGGGCGGTGAAAGGCAGCGAAGCGAGCAGCAGCGCCAGGTAGAGCAGGTTCCGGGCGGTCCTCCCGGCGCCGGACTCCTGGCCGCCGCGAATCCGGCGGGCCATGGGGTCGAGCGAGGGGGCGAGGCTGCTGGCCAGGCCGGCTGGATTGTCGCGCAGCGAAAAATGCTTGCGGCGGACGATGGTGAAGCCGTAGCGCTCGAGCAATCGCGCGAGATCGCGCTCGCGGAAATCGACCAGATGACGGGGAATGTCAATCCCGTTCCAGCGCTCGCCCAGCAGGCGGAACTGCCAACAGGAGGCATTGGGCACCTGCACGATCAGGCGGCCGTCCGGGCGCAGGATACGATGCGCCGCGGAGAGGTAAGCGGCCGGGTCAGGCAGATGCTCCAGCACGTGAAACATGGTGACGGCGGCGCAACTGGAGGGCGCCACGGGGTTCTGCTCCAGGCTGCCGCAGATCACGGCGACCCCTTGCTGGCGCCAGGCGACCGCGGCGGCTTCGCGCGAAAAATCCAGCCCGAAGCCGAGGAAGCCGGCCTGGCGCATCATACCCAAAAACAGGCCCCCCCCGCAGCCGATGTCGAGAAGGAGACCGGCGGGAATCGCGCGCAGGGCTTCCGTAACGAAGTGGACGTGATCGCGCAGCACCAGGCGCCTCCAGGCCTCTTCCAGGCGGCCGGCCGCGCTCTCCTCAGGCGCGAACCAGTAGTTGTCCGGGTAGTAGGCCGGAAGTTCGGAGGGCGCGGGCGGAGGATCGAGGCGCAGCAGGCCGCAGGAGGCGCATTCGACCACGGTGAAGGCTTTGCCGGTGGTGTGATAGAGGCGGTCCGAGCCGGTAAAGCGTGGCCGGAATTGCGGGCTTCCGCAGGCGATGCAATTCATGCCAGTTCGCGCAGCGGGATTCGGTATTGCCGGATCAACTGCCGCACCTCCGAAGGCGAGAGCTTGCGAAAGGAATCGATTTCCCGGCGCTTGCGCAGCATGCGGGGCAGCAGGAGCAATGCCTGCCAATCGCCTGCCGCCAGGGCGCGGGCGACCTTGAGCTTGCCGGAGAGGCCGGGAAAGTGCGCCATGTCCCCGCCGCCGCGCCGGCCGTACCAGGCTCCCGCGGCGATGCGGGCGAGGTAGTAGGCCCCGTTCAACCACAGCAGGCTCCAGGGAAACAGCTTGGCGGCTAACAGCACGCGGTTGCGCTCGATGAGTTGCAGCCGCCGCGAGGATTGCAGGCCGAGCGTGGTGCCGCGATGGTGCCGCACCACGGCGCCGGGCACGTACAGGCAGCGCCAGCCGGCGATGCGGGCTCGCAGCCCCAGTTCGGCATCGTCGCCGTAGGCAAAGAAGTCCTCGTCAAAGCCGCCGATCTGGTCGAGCATACATTTGCGGTACATGGCGGCGCAGCCATCGGGCCAGAGGATCTCCTCCTGGCGGTCGAACTGGCCGCAATCGCGCGCGCCGGTACCGCGGCCCCGGTTCTGGCCATCCGGATAGATCAGGTGGCCGGCCTTGTCGATGCGCCCGGGGTCCTCGTGCACCAGGATTTTCGAGGCGGCCATGCCGACCTCCGGATGCTCGAAGGCGCGGGCGAGCGCGCCCAACCAGGCCGCCTCCGCCTCGGCATCATTGTTGAGCAGGGCGACCAGGGATCCGCGGGCAGCGGCAATTCCCTGATTATTGGCGGCACAAAAACCTCGATTTTCGGAATTGCGGATCAGGCGAAGGGGAATCGGGCCGCCGGCGAGGCGCTCCTGAGCCATTTCGGCGGAGCCGTCGGTAGAGCCATTGTCCACCAGAATCATTTCAAATTCGCGATATTCCTGGCGCGCGAGAGAATCGAGGCACGCCCGCAGCAGGTCGCGCCGATTCCAGTTGACGATGATTACGGAAATCAGCACGGGCGGTCTGCAGAGTGCCCGGCGCGGGCTTCTGCCAGGCAGGGTGCAGAAGTACAAAAGGAACGTAGGCTCAATGGATTACCTGTTGTATTATACCTGTAGAGGCCTATGTTGGGCTATGACTGTCATCGGCGAAACCCTACGCCGTGAACGTACGCGGCGCAGCTTGGACCTCGATCAGATTTCACGCCAGACCAAGATCTCTGTAAAGCTTCTCGAGGCGATTGAAAACGAGGAATTCGAGAAATTACCAGGCGGAGTTTTCACCAAGAGCTTTGTAAAACAGTACGCGCGGGCGCTCGGCCTGGACGAAGAAGAGATCGCTCATGAGCTGGACCGGCAACTGCAGCCGGCCCCGGAAGGACCAAATCCGGAATCCCACGAAATTTCCGAGCCTGCGATTCGTGTTCCACGAGTAACCGAATGGCAGGGCGTAGGCTCGCGAGGCAAGCAGGGTTCGGTGCTGCCGGCGTTGGGGCTGGTGGTGCTGGTGATGCTGATTTGCTCGGGCGTCTATGCCTGGCTGCAGCGGGCGCGCCGCCCGGCGCCAATGCCGCCGGAGCCGGCCGCCGCAGTGACGCAACCCAACCTGCCGCCACCCGCGGGCCAGAACAAACCTGCCGAATCCAAGCCGGCAGAAGCACCAGCGGTTCAAACGCCGCCGGCCGAGAGTCTGGGTTCCAGCACGGCGGCGGGTTCTGTCGTGTCCACGCCCGTGGCTGCGCCCGCGGGTCCCATCGGAAATCCCAGCGGAAGCGTTCAGGTGACGATGAAGGCCAGTGAGCCGGTTTGGGTGAAGGGCTGGGTGGACGGCAAAGTCGTGCTGGTTACCACGCTGCAGGCCAACGAGACCCGCACCATTGGGGCGTCGGAGAACGTGCGGCTGAGACTGGGAAACGCGGGGGGCCTGGAGGTGGAACTGAACGGGAAGCCGCTTGGCACACCGGGACCCAAGGGACAGATCCGCGTGCTCGAGTTCACTCCCCAGGGAATGCAGGAGGTTTCGATCAAGCCGCCGGCGGCCCCGCAGGGTCCACCGGATATCCTGTAGCGGCTGCCGCGGCGCGCTGGCTGCGCCGCTGATGCAGCGCCGCCAGTTTCCGCTGGCGTTCCAGCGCCAATAATTCCCGCCTTCTGCGCTTCTTGATGCGTCCATCCACCTTGCGCCAGAACTTGCGGAAATAGCTCAGGGCCGAGAGGATCGAAAAAACAACGACACCCCACATCAGCACCATGCCCGGCCGGGCCAGAAAGGGGTGACGCAGGCTGAGCAGGAGGCACGAGACGGCGGCCACCTGAGAGACCATTTTGGTTTTGCCCAGGTCGCTGGCGCGAATGGTGTAGCCTTCGGCCGCGGCGATGCTTCGCAAACCGGTCACCGCGAACTCCCGGCCGACCACCAGGATCACCATCCACGCCGGAACGGCACGCACCTGAACCAGGGAAATCAGCGCGGCGGAGATCAGCAGCTTGTCGGCGATGGGATCGAGCAAAGTACCGATCGTCGTGATCTGGCCCCATTTGCGCGCCAGGTAGCCATCCAGCAGGTCCGTGGCGGCGGCGGAAAGAAAAATGGCCAGGGCCAGCCAGTCATTGGTGATAATCAGCCCATGAATCCGGACCCGGACCGTCTCCTGGACCAGCGCCGCGACCAGGAGCGGCACGAAAAAAATCCGGAGCAGAGTCAGATAGTTGGGCAGATTCATGACCGGTATCCGGGTAATTCCTGGTTCGCAAGTGCCAGTACTGTGGAAAAAAGAAAGGTTCTGTTGCAATCTTCCCCAGATTCTCGCAAGTCTCCGCAGTAACTTCCTGGAAAGGCACCTAAGTCGGGTCTTTTGTTAGATTTGACTGCGATTGCTGCGAACTGGTTCATGGGCCAATCAAGCTCTTCATTTGGCGCAGCTTAGAGCTTTCGCTACAAGTTTCCCACAAAATTTTCCACAGCTAGCGGGAACCGACGGTATAAGCAGCCAAGCGGCGCATCAGCGATTCGGAAACCTCTGCTTCCATTTCACAATAGCCGTTTTCGTAACGGGTGGCGAGGACCTTTGCGCGATCGTGCTCCAGTGAGATCTTAGCGCCTTCCTCGATCGGAAAGCGGAAGGTAGCATGGACCACGGGATCAAAAGGCAGCACCTCGTCCATGGCGGCGAGCAGGGCATCGATTCCGGTGCCGCTGAGGGCGGAGATGGCCACGGCGCGGACGGGCTTTTCGGGACTGGCTTCGCCGACCAGGCGCTGCCGGACGGTTTCGGGGTCGATTCCGGTGCCGGGCAGTTGATCCATCTTGTTGAGCACGAGCAACTGGGGCAGGGCAGCGGCGCCGATCTCGTGCAGCACTTTGAACACGTGGTTGGTCTGCGCGGCAGCATGGGGTGAAGTGGCATCCACCACGTGCAGAACCAGGTTGGCCTCGGTGACCTCTTCGAGCGTGGCGCGGAAAGCCTCCACCAGGGTGGTGGGGAGGTTCCGGATGAAGCCGACGGTATCGCTGAGGAGGACGCGGCGTTTGCTGGGCAGGGCCACCGACCGGACGGTGGGATCGAGCGTAGCGAACATACGCGCGTCGGCGAGCACGCCGGCCTGCGTGAGGCGGTTGAAGAGCGTGGACTTGCCGGCGTTGGTGTAGCCGACCAGAGCGATGGTGGCCAACGGCACGGAATGCCGCTTGCGGCGATGGAGGGCGCGGCTGGCCCGCACACCTTCGAGATCCTGCTGGATCTTCCGGATCCGGCGAGCAATACGGCGCCGGTCGGTCTCGAGCTGAGTTTCGCCGGGGCCGCGGGTACCGATGCCGCCGCCCAGACGGGACATCTCGACACCGCGTCCGGTGAGGCGCGGCAGTAAGTAATTCAACTGCGCCAGTTCCACCTGGAGACGCCCTTCGCGGGTGCGCGCGCGGCTGGCGAAAATATCCAGGATCAGTTGCGTGCGATCCAGAACCTTGGTGTCCAGGACCTTTTCCAGGTTGCGCTGCTGGGTAGGCGTGAGTTCGTGATCGAAGATGACGGTGTCCGCGTCGTGAGAATGTACGGACGCTACCAGCTCCTGGAGTTTGCCGCTGCCGATGAGGGTAGCAGCTTCCGGTGCCGGGCGCGCCTGGATCACGCGCTCCACGACATCCGCACCGGCACTCCGGGCAAGATCAGTAAGTTCTTCCAGGGATTCTTCGGCAGTGGAGGTAAAAGGCGCAACTGCGGCGGTGCGGCTTTTCAGATCGATCCCAACCAGGATCGCCCGCTCCCGCGCCGGATGGTGCGGAGCGCCGATTTCAGGCCTCCGAAGACTCCGAATGGCTGCCCGCAACGGCGGGTTGAGGAGCGGCGGTACCGGAAGCCTGGGCAGCCGCCTGCGAACTCCCGGAATAGGAGTGGGCAGACTTGAGTGTCACGACCGTAGAGATGGCGTGCTTGAAGATGAGTTGCTCCTGATTATTGGTTTCGAGCACCAAGGAATACTTATCGAAGCTTTTGATTCGGCCTGATAGCTTGACGCCGCTCATGAGATAAATGGTCAATACGATTTTGTCTTTGCGAGCGTTGTTCAAAAAGCTATCTTGAATATTTTGTGCCGGTTTCTCCATACTGTCCCCCAGCCCTATTCGGGTAACGAAAAAATCCAGTTGGGATTGGCCTCATTATTGTACACCGAACACGCGAACGAATGATGGACGGCAAATCCCGCACTGTGCCGCGGAAGTGCGGTCTTACTCGTCGTGGTCTTCGTGGTGTCCTGGATCCGCGCCGGGAGCCGCGGCCAACGCGGCCACTTGGGCCTCGTTCATTTGCTGTAGGCGAGATTTGTTCTTTTCGCCGGCGGCTACGGTTTCGACTGTGAACTGATGCACCTGGCTCAGTTGCTCTTCCAGATTGAAATCCGGCGCGGACCGAAGCGTGGGAATCTGGGCGACCCCATGCTCATTGACGATACACTCCAAGCCGTTGGGCAGCTCGAAGCGGATTCGGAGATTTTTCCGGATAGTGGCTCGGCGAAGATCAGCCAGCCGCATTACTCGGCTCTCTCGTAAGCTTCTTCTTCGGCACGCGCCGAGACCAGATCCTGACACTTCACGCAATACTTGGCCCACGGTACGGCATCCAGCCGCTTGGCCGAGATCGGCTCCTCACACTCGTGGCAGGTGCCGTAGGTTCCGGCGTGGATGCGCACCAGAGCGTCCTGCACCTCACGCAACAGCTTCATGTCCAAAGTATTGCGATTCAGGAAGATCCACTCTTCGTGGCTTTGCTGGCTAAGGTCGCCTTCGTCGGAGACGTGGTCCTGCCGGGCAACCATTTGGGATACCTTGTGGGCGGACATGCTACGCCGGATCTCCTCCGCCTTCTTCTCGAGGATCCGTTGGTAGCTCTCAAACTTAGACTTCGCGGTCGTTTTCATGACTTCCTATAAATCCAGTGATGTGATAATGACGCCCACCGTGTGCGAAAAGTTGCAGGAAAGGAGAGGCGCAAAGCGGAGTGAGCAGTATAGCCGGGTGGCGAGGAGAAAGTCAATTTCGAACACGTGCTTCCGGTGCTATCCTGTTGCACCTGCGCCTGTTCCGTCCCGGGCCGGCCGAATGCTCCGGGGGAGCGGGCTCGTCAGGAATCCGACGGTTTGGAGACGGCCGTGGGAACTCCCGGCTCCAGCCAGCACAAGCGCGGGCCAAGCCCGGCGGCCGCAAACGCACGTTGAATGTCTTCCCGCGACTCGCTGAAGTGCGCCCATCCCGCATAGTGCAGCGGGACGATGACTGCGCCCTGGAACAGACGCGCGGCGCGCACTGCTTCTTCCGCGGTCATGGTCAGGTGGTCCGGTCCCACCTCGCGCACCCTTGCGGCGCCCAGGAACAGGACGGCCGTGGTGACTTGGAACCGGTGGGCGACTTCCTCGATGCCTTCATACCAGACCGTGTCTCCGGAGAGGTACAGGCAGTCGTCGGGCGTATCGCTGAAAGCCAGCACAAACCCGGTGACCGGCCCCCGGTCTCCGCCGGACGGACCATGCCGCGCCGGCGTGCCCGTGACCCGCAAGGTCCTGCCGTCTGCGCCGGCCATCTCGATGCTCTGCCAGTGGGCGAGGCCCACGGCATGTCCGCCCAGCCGACCCGCTCCCTCCACGGTCGTGAAGACTTGCCGGGCTCCGGCTAGTGCCTGGCGTCCGGCATGGTCCAGATTGTCGTAGTGATGATCGTGGCTTAGCAGCACGGCATCGAGCGGTCCCAGGCGGTCAACGCCGATCGCCGGTCCCGCCCATTTCTTGAGCGTGTAAACAGCGGTCGGATACTCCGTTCCTGCCGGGTCAAACGTCGGGTCCGTGAGAAAGCGCAGACCGCCCAGTTGGATGTGTGCCGTGGGGCCGCCGATGTAGGTCATGGTGAGTTCCGGCATTGGTCACCTTCGCTTTTCCGGGAAAAAAGACAAGCATTGCACAGCTTTGTTGGGAAGAGAAACGGCGTCGCCTGCAGATTTACAGATAAATTTATGGATTTTTGTCTTGAGCCGCCTGCGAGCGCAGCTTACAATGATCCAAAATTCGGTCATCCAGCAGCGCAGACCGGTTCCCCTGGGAAAGAAGAAAGGTGGCAAGCATGCGACTTCGGCGCGAGGCACTCTCCGGCTTGAAGATGATTCCGCTGTTCCTGGCCGGCATTGTGCAGGTCTACGGGCAGCAAACGAACGCGATCCTGGTAGGCACGGTGACGGATTCGAGTGGAGCGGTAGTCGCCGGAGCGACGGTGACTGCAACCAACAATCAAACCGGTGTCCAGCGCGACACCCGAAGCGATGTGACCGGCAATTACTCGATACCGTTCTTGCCGGCCGGTGAATATCGGGTGACTACGTCGGCGGCCGGCTTCCGCCGCAATGAGGTATTGCAGTTGGTGCTGCAGGTAGGCCAGACGGCGCGAATGGACTTCCAGTTGGAGGTAGGCGAGGTCACGCAGAATGTCAGCGTAGACGCCCATGCCGTCGCGTTGCAGACTGAAAACGCGGCGGTGGGCACGGTGATCGATTCGACCAAAATTCTGGAGTTGCCCCTGAACGGCCGGAATTTCGTGCAACTCGCGCAACTGATTCCCGGCGCTCAGCCCGGTACACCCGGATCGATCACGGTCCGCCGCGGGCGCGGCTCGATCGGGCAGACGGACTCGGCTTTCGGTTCCACGGGATTTTCCGCCAACGGCGTGCGCGACACGGCCAACCGCTACTTTATTGACGGCGTGGAGTCGATGGACGGCGATGCGTTCACTTACGCCTTCTCCCCTTCGGTGGACTCTTTGGAAGAGTTCAAGGTGGAGACCAGCAGTTACTCGGCGGAATCGGGGGCGGCGCCGGGAGGCCAGATCAACCTGGTCACCAAGAGCGGAACGAACAGTCTCCATGGAACGCTCTGGGAGTTCAACCGCAACGACGGGTTAACGTCCACTTATGACGCCATTGCAGACAAGAGCCTGAAATCGGCCCGCCTCAATCGCAATCAGTTCGGAGCCAACGTAGGCGGCCCGGTGCTGATCCCGAAGCTGTATAACGGCAAAAACAAGACATTTTTCTTCTTTAACTGGGAGTCAGGCCGCCAGGCGCTGGGCGCAGTTCCCGGTTATGCCCTGGTGCCCACCGGTGCGCAGCGCTCGGGCGACCTGAGCGGCTTGACGGACTCAAAAGGCAGCCCGCTGGCGGTGCGGGATCCCTTTGCCGGCAGTTCGCCGTTTCCGAATAACCAGATTCCCACCTCCAGGCTCAGCCCGCAGGCCCAGGCCTTTCTGAAGTTCGAGCCCCTGCCCAATACGCAGGTGGGCGTGTTCAATTTCATTAACAAGCCGCAGAGTCCTGTCTCGACGCAGGATAACTACACGGCGCGGGTGGACCACAACCTTTCTTCGAAGGATATGCTGATGGCCCGCTATGTCTTCAACGATACGCTGGAGAAAGGCACACCCTACTGGGGCCACGACCAGCGGGACAACCTGGCGCGCACGCAGAATGTCTCGTCGGGGTATACGCGCACCTTCAGTCCGCATGTGATCAACCAGCTTCGCGTCGGTTGGAATCGCATGACGGAGACGGAGATTTTCGGCACCACGGACGATGCGGCTTACGATGTCGCGGGCCAGATGGGAATTCCGCTGGTGTCCCGGCGTCCCAAAGATTACGGCCCTCCTTCGATCGGCGTAAGCGGTCCTGACGGCGGCTATTCGATGTACAACCTGCAGCGCCAGATCGGACCTCGCGACCGCGTCTACTCCCTGTGGCAGGTAGCCGATACCCTTTCCTGGCAGCACGGCCGGCATTCGCTGCGTTTCGGCTTCGAGGTGGACCGGAGAAACTTCGGCTTCGATCAGGCGCGTACCCCGCGGGGCAATTTCACGTTCAATGGCACCTATACGGGCTCCGCGCTGGCCGACTTTCTGCTCGGCTACGTCAAGCAGGCCGATATCAACCCGACGCCCACGGTCACCGATCTGAACACGACCTGGCAGTCCTACTATGCCAATGACGAGTGGAAGATCAAACCCAGCCTGACGTTGACTCTGGGTCTGCGCTACGACTATTTTCAGCGCTGGACGCAGGGCGATGACAAGATCATCGACATCTACCAGAACGGCTTCCTGGTTACCGGTTACACAACGCCCCAAAACTCGCCCTACGGGCCATCGCTGCTGGCGCCGGACCGGAATAACTTCGGTCCTCGTGTCGGAATTGCCTGGCGCCCGGAAAAATTGCGCGACACGGTGATCCGCACCGGGTACGGCATCTACTACCAGCAGATGCATCCCAACGCGAATTTCTCCATGGTGGAAGGCGCGCAGGCTTATGACAGCGCGTCGGTGATCGGAAGCGGCACAAGCACGCCGGATGTCTTCTTCAACGATCCGTTTGCCAAGGCGCAGGTGGGCAGCACCAATCTGAACGCAACCACCAGTATCGACCCCAATCAGCGCGACGCCTATATCCAGCAATGGAACTTCGCGATTCAGCATGAGTTTCGCGGCAGGATCCTGCTGGACGTGGGTTATGTCGGATCGAAAGGAACGCGCCTGGATACGGCTTTCGACGAGGGCGCTCTGGCGCTGAACCGCCCGATTCAACTGGTGGATCCCCGCACGCCGGGATTGCCCGGCATCGACGCGCGCCGTCCGAACCAGGACTATCAGCGCTTCGTCCTGGGCACCAAGGCGATCGGCAACTCGAACTATCACTCGCTGCAGGTGAAGGTCGAACGCAGAATGGCCAGCGGCCTGACTTTTCTCACCGCCTATACCTGGTCCAAAGCCCTTTCCGGGCCGCAGGATCAGGGAGGGCTGATCGGCAACGGCTCCTTCATCGGCAATCCGCAGGACTATTACAACCTGCGCAATGAGCATTCTCTTTCCGGCTTCGACATGACCCAGCGGTTCGTGCAGACGGTGGTCTACGACGTGCCTTTTTTCCAAGGTCTGCGCGGCGCGGGCAAGTATCTTCTCGACGGCTGGCAACTCTCCACGATCATTGTGGCCCAGAGCGGATTTCCAGCCGGCATCGACTACGGTGTGGACACGACCGGCACCGGTGTGGGCTCTCGCGCGGACCTGGTGGCGGGCCAGAACGGCAACCTGTCGGGAGATCAGCGCACCTGGCAGCGCTGGTTCAATACGGCGGCCTTCACCACGGCGCAATGGGGCGCGTTCGGCACCTCGCCGCGCACCGGGGCGATCCGCCTGCCGGGACTGGTGAATGCCGATTTTGCCCTGCGGAAGCAATTCTCGTTGTGGGAACGGGCGCGGGTCGAAATGCGATCCGAATTCTTTAACCTGTTCAATCACTTTAACCCGACGCCCGGATCGGTGGACCGCAACGTTCAATCGCGCACGTTTGGCGCGGTGGGTGGCGGCGTGCAGGGGATTACGACGAGGGTGATTCAGTTGGGAGCGAAGCTTTACTTTTAGGGTCAGGCGGTGTCGACGAGAGCGTCGGCGCCGCGTGTTCCGGGCGGTTCGCGTCTCAATGCAGAAGAAGTGCCACCGCAGGTGTGTGGCGGAATGAGCGCGACGCACACCATAACACGGCGTGCGGCCTGATGGAGCGTTTTCTGGCGGGGGAGTGGGGCAGGGGACTACTGCTCGAATATGTCTTTCTGGAAGTGGCCACGGTGCTGCTGGTACGGCGCGATCTCGGGGTAGCGGCATGGGTTGGCAAGCTGCTACTCGACGCCGACGAACTCGATTTCGTACCGTGTTCTGACCTCTTCTCAGACGCGTTTTGAGATGTTTGCGCACCAGGGGAGTACACGTCTGGGTTTTGCAGATGCAGCGATCGCGCATGTCGCCCGGGAGCGCGCTGACGGTTTGGTACTCACGTTCGACGAGGAATTCGGCAAGCTTCCCGGAATCCGGGTGCCTTAGGGGAGTAAGGGTTGTAGACCAAATGCTGGTTGGGCGTTACCAAGCTTGCTGTGCTGCCGATCCAGTTCGGACTGCCATTGGCTCATATCTTCCGCTTCCCAGAACCGGCAGGAAAAACGCTGCTGCCAAAGCCCGGTGCGGCGGAAAGCAAACGAAGCCCCTCCAAAAACTGCTGCGAGTGCCCGGCGCGGGCATTCTGCACCAGGGCGGCGCGGGTGGATCGCAGGGTGTTTTCGAGCGATTCCTTGGGGAGATTGCGGATGATTGGGGAGATCATCCATCCGAGGCCGGTGGGGATGTCGCGGGTCAGTGAGATGGCTTCGCATTCCACGTAGACGCCGCCGTCCTTTTCCTGAAAACGCCAGTAGGAATTCAGCCGCCAGAGAAAGCCGTGGTCCTGGCCCACCGGTAACTCCTTTTCCCCGGGCTTGCCGGGATTCTCCACCTCGGCGATGCGGGTACTGTAGGAGCGGCTATAGCAGCGTGTCGGGTCGAGGGAGAAATAGGTCACATCATGCTCGGTGTTGAGCACCACGGTAATCACTTTCTTCTTCAACAGGCGCAGATAGATGTGGAAATCCGAGCCGCGGTGCGAGAGCAGGCGGGAGTCCAGGACATCGGGTTTATAGACTTCCTTGTTGCGGTCGTAATCCTGAACCAGGGCGAGAACCTGGGCGAGGCTGGCGCCGGGGAGGAAGACGGCTCCCAGCCAATCGTGGATCAGTCCATCGGGAACCGCCTGCGCATCCTTGCCGGTACGCGATTCGGTAACGACGGCTCCGGCCCGCATCTGCTGAACGCGGCCGGGCTGCGCGGTCGACCAAAGGAAGGAGCTTGCGGGACCGCGCACCTCGCGCTCCATGGCAGCTTCGCGGTCGTGGACATAACGCTCGAACGCCTGCAGAGTGGGCTGCCGCAATTCGGCGGACCACGAGGGCGAAGCCAGGACTGAAGACGCCACCGCGAACAGGAAGAACCCGTGCATTCGCATACTGACACTGTATCCGACGAAGAAGCCCTGCCAATCCGGTACAGGTACAATGAGGGTTTTCTGCATGCGGGTTTCCAAAGTTTCCATTCTGGTACCGCTCTTCAATGAAGAGGAGTTCATTGCACCGCTGCTGGACCGGGTGCTCACAGCGCCGATCGGAGACGGCCTGGAGCGCGAGATCGTGGTGGTGGACGATGGCTCCACCGACGGCTCGGCCGAGATTGTCGAAGCCATCGCCGTCAGCCATCCGGACACAATCCGGTTGATCCGCCACGGACGGAACCGGGGCAAGGGAGCGGCGGTTCGCACGGCGATTGCGCAGGCAAGAGGCGAAATCTCATCGTTCAGGACGCCGACCTGGAATACGATCCGCGCGAATACCCCAAGGTGCTGGGGCCGCTGATCGAGGGCAAGGCCGACGTGGTGTATGGCTCACGCTTCATGATCTCCGGCGAGCGGCGGGTCCTGTATTTCTGGCATTCGATCGCAAACCAGATGTTGACCGCGTTCTGCAACCTGGTGGCGGATCTGAATCTGACGGACATGGAGACCTGCTATAAGGCCTTCCGGACCTCGCTGGTGCAAAGCATCCCGCTACGCAGCAATCGCTTCGGCATTGAGCCGGAATTGACCATCAAGCTGGCGCGCCGCGAAGTGCGCATTTACGAGACGCCTATCAGCTATCACGGCCGGACCTACCTGGGAGGCAAGAAAATCGGCCTCAAGGACGCGGTCCAGGCGATTGCGGTGATTCTGCGCTACGCCTTCACCAAAGACATCTATGTGAACTCCGGGCCGGAGATTCTGGAAGCGCTTTCCGACGCGCGGAGGTTCAACGACTGGATGGCGGACACGATCCGGCCTTACGTGGGCAAGCGCGTGCTGGAGATCGGCGCGGGGATCGGCAACCTGACGCGGGCGCTGGTTCCGCGGCGGCAATGCTACGTGGCGGCGGATATCGACAGCGAGCACATCGCCCGGCTGCAAACCCGCTTTCAACACCGGCCCAACCTGCGCGTCTGCTATTGCGATCTGAGCGATCCGCGGGACTTCGAAGGATTCCAGGGGCAGATGGATTCGATTGTGTGCCTGAACGTGCTGGAGCACGTAAAGGACGATATGCAGAGCCTGCGCAACATGCATGCGGCGCTGGTGCCGGGAGGACGGGCGATCGTACTGGTGCCGCACGGGCAGGAGATCTTCGGCACGCTCGACGAAGTGCTGGGCCACTACCGGCGCTACTCGCACCAGGAACTGCGCGACAAGATGGAGCAGGTGGGATTCCGGGTGGAGCGCATCCTGGAGTTCAATCGCATTTCGAGGCCCGGCTGGTATGTGACCGGACGCATTCTGAAAAAGACCAGCCTGAGCCCGCTGCAACTGAAGGTCTTCGACCGCCTGGTGTGGCTGTGGCGCCGGATTGATGCCCACCTGCCCTGGCCCCCGACTTCGATCATCGCGATTGCCGTGAAACAGTAGGGCGCTTCACGCGGATCCGTAGCGGCCGAATTCGTAGGCCGCATCGAGCATCGCCACGATGTTTTCGGGCGGGACATCGGCCATCACGTTGTGGATCTGGTTCCAGACGAAGCCGCCTCCGGGCATGAAGATGTCCATGCGCCGGCGAACGTCTTCGCGGACCTGTTGGGGAGTGCCGGTAGCAAGCACCTTTTGCGTGTCGCAGCCTCCGCCCCAGAAGGTAAGGTCGCGGCCGAACTCGCGTTTCAAGCGCTCGGGCTCCATATGCCGGGCGCTGGTCTGCACCGGGTTGAGGATCTCGACGCCGGCTTCGATCAGGTCGGGAATCAATTGGTAGACGCCGCCGCAACAGTGCAGAAAAATGTGCGCGTCGCCGTGTTCACGGGCGTAGCGATAGATGCGCTGGTGGCGCGGCAGAAACAGCTCGCGATAGCACTGGCGCGAAAGCTGGGGACCGCTCTGCATGCCCAGATCGTCGCCCACCACCAGGATCTGCACCGAGCCGCGGATTTTGGGCAGCAGCCGGCGCAGATTTTCGATGTGCAGCTCGGCCAGGCGGTCCAGGAAGATGCCGAGTTTGCGCTTTTCCCCGGCTACGTAGGCGTACAGATTCTCCATGCCGAAGAGAAACTGGCACCACTCGAAGAGATTGCAGCCGATCGAAAGGGCGATGGCGTAGCTGGTGGTTTGGGCGAAATGGCGGGCGACGCGGGCGATCTCTTCCAGGCGCTCGTCGGTGAGAGGCTGATCGAAGGGCGGGGAGGGAAGCGCCGCCCAGGTGACTTTTTGCATGTGGCCGGCCAGCGGCTCGAACGAGTCGAGGCCATCGGGGCCGGAAAGCGGCCAGTAGCACTGGTCGATGTACAGCGAGTTGCGCGGCATCCGGCCGATGGCTGTACCGCCGGCATCGCGCACCACCAGGCTGCCCTCTTCGCAATCCGGTTGGAACCAGGCCGGTGCGACTGCCGGAGAGCCGTCGGGCAGGGTCCAGGGGCGGCCCTGGCCCGCGGGCCAGAAGGCTCGGCCGAGATCGACGGCGTCCACGTGGAAACGGTCGAGATACCAGGGATCGGGCTGGGCAAGCTGCTGGATGAGGTCGTAGAGGATGGTGGGGCCGTCCGTCACGCCGAGGTAGTTCTTCAAACGGTTGTAGGCGATCGCCATGATGCCGGTGGAGCGCATGGAGCCGTGGTCGATGGGCACACGATCCGGTTCTTTGTGGGCGATGGCAGCCAGGACCCGTTCCCTGGAGGTCATTCTGCACACATAGTAACAGGTCTCGATATCTGTTTCACTGGCTGCGATATGCTATCGGAACAGGAGCATTCGAGGGATGAAACGCCGTCATGCCATTCAATCGCTGATCGGGATACCCGCAGCCGCGGCCTTGCCGTTGGGAGCCGCGCCGGATACGCCTGCGCAGCGGCCCGCCGCGGAGACACCTAAAACGCCGGTAACGGTTGCCGACGCGGTGGGGAACGGGATGCCTCGCTTCTTCACGGCCGAAGAGTTCGGCGCGCTGGAAAGGCTGGGGGAAATCCTGCTGCCTCCGTATGCGGGCAGGCCGGGAGCGCGGGAAGCCGAAGCGGCTGCATTTCTGGACTTTCTGCTGGCGAACTCGCCCGCGGACCGCGTCGAGTTGTATCGCCAGGGGCTGGCGAAGCTGAACAGCGAGGCGCGCCGGCGATACCAGAAGTCATTTGCCGAATTGACCGCGGAGCAGGCCGCGCCCATTCTGGCGCCGCTGGAAAAGCCGTGGAGCTACCATCCGCCGGAGGATCCGCTGGCGCGTTTTCTCGTTGCGGTGAAGGACGACGTTTTCCTGGCGACGACGAATTCCCGCGAGTGGGCGGCGGTGATGGCGCGGCGGTCGCGCAGAGCCGGCGGGTTGGGCACGTATTGGTATTCGGTCGAAGACTAAGATGAAAAGCGATCACGAGATTCTGATTATCGGCTCCGGCGCATCGGGCGGCATGGTGGCCCACGAACTGACCAAAAAGGGTATCAAGTGCCTGATGCTCGATGCCGGCCCCGCCGTGGATTTCGAGCGGCACCGTACCTTGAAGCACGTCTATGACCTGCCGTATCGCGGCTTTGGACGGCCGGGGCGCTTCCCGCATGTGACCCAGGCGAACGAGTTCAATGCCAACGTGTGGGCGGACGAAAAACAGAATCCTTACACCTACGATCCGAAGGATCCGTATTATTGGGTGCGTGTGCGGATGGTGGGCGGAAAGACGCTCTTCTGGGGGCGGGCTTCCTGGCGGCTGAGCGACTACGAGTTCCGCGGAAAAGACCACGACGGGTTTGGCGACAACTGGCCCGTTCGCTATCAGGACCTGGCGCCTTACTACGACCGTGTGGAGCCGATGTTTCGGGTTTCGGGCCGCAAAGAGGGGCTGCCGCAACTGCCGGACGGCGTGTTTCTGGAGGACAACTCCAGCGACAGCCAGGCGGTGCAACGCTTTCTGGCCTCCGCCAAGCGGATGAGCGTTCCGACAACCAAGCAGCGCCGGGCGACCGGCGAACTGGCGAGCTCGGTGAATTTGCTGCTGCCCGAGGCGCTCGCGACCGGAAACCTGACCATCGTGTCGAATGCCATCGCGCGCGAAATCACCACTGACAAAAAGACCGGCCTGGTCAATGGCGTGCACTTTGTAGACCGCCGGTCGAAGCAGGACTATTGGGTGGGCGCGCGCGTGGTGGTGGTGGGAGCATCCAGCCTGGAGAGCACGCGGCTGCTGCTGAATTCCGGTCTGGCCAACGGCAGTGGTGTGCTGGGTCACTATCTTTTCGACCAGATCTACGTCAAAAACATCATCACGTGCATCGTGCCCGAGGCGCGCGGCGGCCGGCCGGCGCGCGGCCTGACCGGGGGCGGAGGCTACGTGGTGCGCTTTCGCAACCTGGAGACGCGCGAGAAGAAGTTCTTGCGCGGCTATTCCTATGACTTCGGCAGCGGGGGCACGCCGCACCCGCGATACTTCCCGCTCTACGGGGAGGCGTTGCAAAAGCAGTTGGCCGATACGGCCGGAGCCGCGTTCGGTATGACGGCGATGGGCGAGGTGCTGCCCCGTTTCGAGAACTACGCGCGGATTAACAAAGATGTGACCGATGCCTGGGGTATCCCGGTACTGCACATTCAGCATCGATACACGGATAACGAATACGAGATGGCCAAGGACGCGATGCATGTCGCCGAGGAGCTTTGCCGCGGCGCAGGCTTCGAGGTGCTGGCCAAACATGCGCAGATGGTGCCCCCGGGTGAGAGTATCCATGAACTCGGCGGCTGCCGCATGGGCGAGAATCCGAAGACCTCGGTACTCAACCGGTTCAACCAGACCCACGAGATCCGGAACCTGTTCGTCGTGGATGGCAGTTCGTTTGTCTCCGGCGGATGCCAGAATCCCACGCTGACGATTCTGGCGCTGAGCATGCGCGCATCCGAATATATGGCGGAGCAGATGAGGACGCGAGCCATCTGATGCACCGGTTCCTGGCGGTGGCGCTGGTGGGGTTCGCGGCGCTGGCTCAAACCAAGACCGAGGCCCCGGAGCAGCCGATTCCCTATAGCCACAAGCAGCATCTTGCGCTCGGCTTGCAGTGCAAGAACTGCCACGAAATGCCGGATCCGGGCGAGATCATGGGCATTCCGGCGGCGTCCAAATGCATGACCTGTCATCAGGCCGTAAAGAAGGACAGTCCGGCGATTCAGAAACTGGCTGCGTTCGCCAGGGAGAATCGTGAGATTCCCTGGGTGCGCGTGTACCAGATCCCCAGCTATGTCGTGTTCAGCCACAAAGAACACCTGGATACGGGCGCGAAGTGCGAGACCTGCCATGGACCAGTGGCCCAGCGGGATCGCATCGCCAGGGAAACGGACATCTCCATGGGCGGATGCATGAACTGCCACCGGGCCAACAAAGCCAGCCTCGATTGCACCTATTGCCACGATCAGCGCAACTGACTGCGCT
>CAZMRK010000612.1:0-5629 GCA_964568355.1 uncultured Solibacteraceae bacterium
TGTTCTTCGGCCGCGACAACATAGAAGGCCATGATCGGCAGGACCGCGCCGTTCATGGTCATCGACACCGACATCTGGTCCAGGGGGATCTGGTCGAAGAGGATTTTCATGTCCTCGACGGAGTCGATGGCCACGCCGGCCTTGCCCACGTCACCGACCACGCGCTCGTTGTCCGAATCGTAGCCGCGGTGCGTGGCCAGGTCGAAGGCCACCGAGAGGCCTTTCTGTCCGGCGGCCAGATTGCGGCGGTAAAACGCGTTGGACTCCTCCGCGGTGGAAAAACCGGCGTACTGGCGGATGGTCCAGGGCCGCATGGTGTACATCGTGGAGTAAGGGCCGCGCAGGAAGGGCGGAATGCCCGCCGCGTACTCCAGGTGCTCCATTGCGTACAGATCATCAGCCGTGTAGTAGGCCTTGACGGGAATGCGCTCCGGCGTCATCCATGCTTGGGCATCGCCGTCTGCGGCAGGCGCTTCCGCGTTGGGAAGCGGATGGTACTCAATTTTGGAAAAATCCGGTTTCATTGCCTATTCCTTCATCCCCAGCCGGTTCTGCCATTCCGTAAGCGTCTGGACGGCATCGCTCTGGATGTGAATAAACCCTTGCACTCCGGCACTCTTCAAGACCTCGATCTGGTCCTTGGGATTGCCGGCCACAATCACCGGGACGGAGACCTGCGGAACCACTTCCTGCGCCAGGGCCAGGTACTCCGGATCGGAACTGCACAGCACCACCAGGTCGGCTGCATGGCCGGCCAATTCCTCCGATTCGATGATATCGAACCCGGCACAGCCGAAGAAATTCAGGCTGAAGTTGGCACGGGCGGTCCGCATCTTCACATCGCCGCGCGTGAGCAGAAGAACCTGGGGATAATGCCCGGTCAGCCGCGCGTGGCGCGTGGTCCGCTCGCGGATCTTTTCGAAAGGCTCCGCTTCGCGGAAGGGCGGCGGGGTCGCGCCTGCCTCCGCGCGGGGAGCAGTCGCTTCGGGCTCTTTCTCTTTGAGGTTGGGATAATTGTTAACGCCCACCAGACTGCGGCGGCGCGAAGAGATCAGCTTCTGCCGGGCGGCGCGGCTTTGAGCGATGGCCCGGTCGACGAAGCCGGAAGCCAGCGCCTTGGTATAGCCGCCCTCGGCTTCCACTTGCTGAAACAGCTTCCAGGCGCCGCGCGCCAGAGCATCGGTGAGAGATTCGATGTAGTAGGATCCGCCGGCCGGATCCTCCACCGCGTCCAGGTGCGACTCTTCTTTCAGGATGCGCTGCAAGTTCAGAGCCAGGTGTGCATCAAAACCGGAAGGCTCCACCGTCAGCCGGTCGCAGCCGCCCACCACCGCGGAAAGGGCCTCGGTGGTCACCCGGAGCAGGTTGGTGTAGTGATCGTAGACGCTCTTGTTGCGCCGCGCGGTGCGCACGTGCACCTGCATGCGGCAGGCATCCTCGTCTTGCGGGTTGAAGGCCTTCACCGCCTGCGACCACAGCAGGCGAGCCGCCCGCAACTTGGCGATCTCGAAGAAATAGTTCGAGCCAACAGCGAAGACGAATTCGATCTCGCGCGCCGCCTCGGCCACCGGCTTGGCTGCCGTCAGTTCCGCGAGGCGGTCGACACCGGCAGCCAACCCGAAGCCCAGTTCCTGGATGGCATGGGCGCCGGCTTCATGCAGCCAGTCGACGCGGATCGCATCGGGATTCGGCGAGCCATCCTGGGCGAACTCCCACGGCCTGCCGGAGCCGCGTACGAACGGGAATTTTCCGGGGACGCTCTGGGTCTGGGCCTCCAGGCCCGCCAGCGCTTCCTTGCGGTAATAAGGCCGGATAGCCAGTCCTTCTTCGGTGCGCCAGACCAGTTTCTTCTCATAATCGGCGCCCTTCAGATCGGCATGAATCGCGGCTTCCCATTCGGAGGTGGGAACCGGCGGGAAGTCCTGATTGATGTGCAGGATCTCCGTGCCGGGAGAATCTTCAGGCATGGCTGCCCTCCTGGACCACCTCGATCAGATAGCCGAAGGCCGCTTCCGGCGTGGTCTTGGGATGGATGAAAAATACGGTAGTGCCCCGCGAACCCTTGCGCGGAGCCGGATCGATGATCTTGAAACCCTTCTGCTTGAGGTAATCGAAAGCCTTTTGAATGTCGGCGACACGCAGCGCTACATGAGCCAGGCCGCCGCGCCCGCCGTTCTTTTCAATCTGCTTGGCCACGGGAGACTCCGGACCGAGGGGCTCCAGCAGTTGCACCAGATTGGGACCGCTGCCAACCTGGAGCAGCACCTCCCGAACCTGGTCGCCGCCGTGCACGTCTTCCCGGTGGACCTCCTTGAAGCCCATTGCCTTGTAGGCGGCGACATGGGCCTCCAGCTCGCCGGGCTTTACCGAAATCGCGACATGATCGAAAAATAAAAAACCGGGTACTTCCGTCAATTCTGCGCTCATTATTCAAACTCCACAACCACCTGACCTGCCTGGACACCTTCACCGGCATTCACCTTGATTGCCGCGACTTTGCCGGCAACCGGCGCCGTAATGTTGGTCTCCATTTTCATCGCTTCCAGAACCAATAGCGTGTCACCGGCCTGCAAGGTCTGGCCGGGCTGCGCCACAATCTTCACGACGATGCCCGACACCGGGCTGCGGCAGACTTTTTCTTCGTTGACCGGCGTGGCGGAAGCAGGAGCCGGCGCCTGAGGAGCCGCCGGCACACGGACAGCGGCCGGCTCTACCACGAAACCACGTGGCGCAAGGGTGGGACTCTCGGGCTCCGCGGCCTCGACTTCCACCTCATATGTCTTTTTGTCAATTGTGATCGTTAGCTTCACGGCGCCTCCTAATAATGCAGTCGATGCGATGCCTGAATGGAAACCCGGCCTTCCTGAGCCCAGGCCTGGGAACCAATCAGCCGGACCTGCCGGATGTGCGCACGCACGCCGAGGAATGCGGCAACCGCCGCCGAGATGGCCAGAAGTTCTTCTTCGGTGATCTCTTCGGCAGCCGGGGGTTGCACCGCTTCCGCGGGCTTTTCAAGCGCCGCGGTTTGATCTGTACCTTCTGCCGGACTGCCCTGCCGGTCGCGTTCCAGGTTGGCGATGCGCTCGGATAAGGCCGCCAGTTGCGCCCGGATTTCCTCGATCACGCTGCTAAATTCGCTGGGAGTGGCTTTTTTCTTCATGCTTCACCTCCGCCTTTACAGCGGCATCAAGCCGTGCTTCTTGGGTGGCCGAAGCTCTCGCTTGGTATGGAGATATTCGAGAGCCCGTGCCACATGGCGGCGGGTCAGGGCCGGCTCGATGACGGCATCCACCAGCCGCCGCCCTGCCGCCACATACGGATTGGAGAAAGCCTCGCGATACCGCTCGATCAGTTCCTTGCGCTTGGACGCCTTGTCCTCCGCGTCGTGAATTTCCTTGCGGAATACGATCTCCGCCGCCCCTTCGGCCCCCATCACGGCCACTTCGGCGGTGGGCCAGGCGAAGGCTCGATCGGCGCCCAGGTCCTTGGCGCACATCGCCAGGTAAGCTCCGCCGTAGGCCTTGCGCAGGATCACGGTGATCTTCGGGACCGTCGCAGCCGAATAGGCGAACAGCATCTTGGCGCCGTGGCGGATGATGCCGCCATGCTCCTGCTGTACGCCCGGCAGGAAGCCCGGAACGTCCACAAAGGTGAGCAGCGAGAGATTAAAGGCGTTGCAGAAGCGGATGAACCGCGCTGCTTTGCTGGAGGCATTGATATCCAGCACTCCTGCCTGCACCGCAGGCTGGTTGGCGATGATTCCGACGCTGCGGCCATCAATACGCGCAAACCCCACCACGATGTTCGGGGCATAGCCGGCCTGAACTTCCAGGAAATCGCCGAAATCCACTACTCCGGTGATGATCTCGCGGACGTCGTATCCTTTTTTGCCGTCCAGAGGAACGATCTGCTCCAGCGCGGGGTTGGCGTCCACGTTGGGATCGCCTTCCACCTGCGGCGGATCTTCCAGGTTGTTCGCGGGCAGAAAGCTCAGCAGCTTCTGACAAAGCAGAGCGGCGTGGCGATCGTCTTCCGCGATGAAGTGAATCACGCCCGAGTGGACCATATGGGCTTCCGGACCGCCCAATTGTTCGGCCGTGACCACCTCTCCGGTGACCTGCTTAATGACCTGTGGACCGGTAATGAACATCTGCGCCTGGCGGGTCTGGATAATGAAATCCGTCAGGGCCGGGCTGTAAGCCGCTCCGCCCGCGCAGGGCCCGCAGATCAGAGCGATCTGGGGGACCGCCCCGGAAAGCATGACGTTGGTATAGAAAACCTTGCCGTAGCCGGAAAGCGAATCGATGCCTTCCTGGACGCGCGCACCGCCCGAATCATTGATGAAGACAAACGGCGAGCCGGTTTTCAGGGCCTGGCCCATGATCTCGGCCACTTTGGTGGAGTGGATCTCACCGGCCGAACCGCCCGCTACGGTGAAATCCTGGCTCGCCAGATGCACCAGACGGCCCTGAATTGAAGCGGCCCCGGTCACCACGCCGTCGGCCGGCAGGCTCTTGCCCTCCATGCCAAACAAAGTGGATCGGTGCTCGGCAAACAAGCCGGCTTCTTCAAAACTATCCGGATCGACCAGAGCTTCAATCCGTTCGCGCGCCGTCAGCTTTCCCGATCGACGCTGCTTCTCCAGCCGGTCCGCACCGCCGCCGAGCATCACCGTGTCGCGCCGCTGCTTTAACTCTTCGACCTTCTTCTGCATTGATTGTGTAGACATCTGTTTTCAGTCCCGCCCAGGCCCATGGCCTGCATGTTCTCCAGACTGTGCCAAACTTGCCGCAGCCGCCGTTTACGCCGGCGACACGGTTACCCGGTGCGACTTGCCGTTCAGCTTGACTTCGTAGGTGGTGGTGGTCCGCACCGGGCCTTTGCCGTTGCCATTGCCCGGAGCCGAAGCCGCTGCCGGCTGCGCCGCGGGTGCATTGGGATCCTTGCCCAGGTTCTTGGGACCTTGCTCGCGGGTGGAGAAGAACTTCGGAGCCACCTGCGGGAACATGGCGTAGGTCAGGACGTCCTCGTCGCTGCCGTCGCAGCCCTTCAGTTGGAGGGCGGCCGCGCGAATGTCGTGCCACTCCGGCTTCAGCAGGTCGGCCGGCCGCGTGTTGATCGGCTGCTTGTTGGCCTGTTTGACCGCCAGCTCGATCACGTGGCGGTCGCGCCGGCCGATGGTCTCGCCGTAATAGCCCAGCATCAGATCGGCAAATTCGCCGGTCAGGACTTTGTAGCGCCCCATCATGACGTTAAAGACCGCCTGCGTACCCACGATCTGGCTGGAGGGGGTAACCAGCGGAGGATAGCCGGCATCTTTGCGCACGTTGGGAACCTCGGCCAGTACTTCCTGCAGGCGGTCGGCGGCTCCCTGTTGCTTGAGCTGGCTCTCCATATTCGAGATCATGCCGCCCGGAATCTGGCTGTCGAAAATAGCCGTATCGACTCCGGTGATATTGGACAGGAACTCCTTATAGCGGGGACGGACCTTGGCGAAATGATTCTTGATGTGGAGCAGTCTCTGCTTGTCCAGCTTGGTCTCGTACCCGGTGCCTTCGAGCATCTCCACCAGGCTCTCGGTGGGGTTGTGGCCGGGCCCGAGGCTGAGGGAGCTGATCGCCGTATCCAC
>CAZMRK010000613.1:0-5041 GCA_964568355.1 uncultured Solibacteraceae bacterium
GACCGGGAACTCTCCGCGCTGCGGGCCTCACTCTTCGATCCGGAATTCGAACCGCTGGTCACGGCCAAAAGTCCGCGGGGCGGCCGGGACATTCTGCAGGCCAGCGCCAATAACTTCTAGTCCGGGATCGGCCTGGCGGACTTGAAGAATTTCCACGAGCGCTATCCGCTGAACTCGCGGCTGGTAAAGCGCGGCGATGGCAGCCTGGCGGAAGAGGTGTATCGCGCGGGCACTTCCGACGGCAAGGTCCCGCCCGGACGCTACGCCGAGTTTCTGCGCAAGGTCAACAGCTACCTGGAGAAGGCGCGCGTCTATGCCGACCCGGCGCAGGCAGAGGTGATCGCCAACCTGATCCGTTTCTACCAGACCGGCGACCCGCAGGACTGGCTGCACTTTGGCGCAAGCTGGGTGCAGAATAACGCTCCGGTGGATTTCGCCAACGGCTTCATCGAGGTCTACCGCGACGCCCGTGGCGTCAAGGGCACCTCGCAGGCCTTTGTCAGCATTACGGACCAGTCGCTCGAAACGCGCATGCGCAAGCTCTCGGAAAACGCGCAGTATTTCGAGGAGCAGTCGCCCTGGGCTCCCCAGTACAAAAAGCAGGGCGTCAAGCCGCCGCTGGCCAAGGCCGTGGAGGCCGTGATCGAAACCGGCGATTTCCACGTGACCACCATCGGCGACAACCTGCCCAACGAGAACGAAATCCACGAAAAGTACGGCACCAAGAGCTTCATGTTCACGGGCACCACACGCGCGCTCAATCACGCTACCGGCACCAGTTCGCTCGAAGAGTTTGCGGCTTCGCCCGAGGAGATCGCCATCTGCAAAAAATACGGCGACGAGGCTGAAGACCTGATGACAGCGCTGCACGAGGTGATCGGCCACGGGTCGGGCAAGCTCAATCCCAAGCTGACGCACGAGGCATCGTTTTACCTGAAAGAATACTTCTCGACGTTGGAAGAGGCGCGGGCGGACCTGATGGCTTTATGGAATGTCTGGGACCCGAAGTTGAAAGAGCTGGGCCTGATCTCCCATCCGGACGTGGGCAAGGCCATGTACTACTCGGCCGCCCGGGTGATGCTGACCCAGCTCCGGCGCATTCCCCGCGGCGACACGATCGAAGAAGACCACCAGCGTGACCGGCAGTTGATCGCCAACTACATCCGGGAGAAGACCGGCGCGATCGCCTGGGTGGAGCGCAACGGTAAGACCTATATCGAGCTGCGCGATTTCGCCAAAATGCGGCAGGGTGTCGGAATGCTGCTGGCGGAGTTGATGCGGATCAAGGCCGAAGGCGATTACCAGGGCATCAAGGCCCTGGTCGACCGCTACGGAGTCCACTTCGATCCGAAGCTGCGAGATCAGGTGATGGTGCGCTACAAGAAGCTGGACCTGCCCTCGTACTGGGCGGGCATCAACGCCGATCTCACGGCGAAGTTCGGAGCAAAAGGCGAGGTCTTGGGCGTTACGATCTCTTACCCGCGCGATTATCTCCGCCAGCAGCTCAGCTACAGTCGCCTGTACCAGTAAGAAAACCGAAACTACCGGATCGGCCTCACCTCCACAAGTGCTTCATTCCATTAGGTCGGGCCAGAAAAAACCGAAACTACCGTTTCGGTTTTCCGACACGAAGCCCAGGCAGGTCAGCCTGGACATGCCAGTTCACGTAAGCGTCAAAGGGTCGACATCGATGACCAGTGCCGTCGCGCCCCACTTGTTAGCCAGAGCAAACTGACGAGTTCTCTGGAGCAGGTCGTTGAGCGCTTTGCGGCTGGCGGCTTTGATCAGAAACTGATAGCGGTATTCCGCTTTCAGGCGCACGACCGGCGCTTCCGCCGGCCCCAGAATCTTGATCTTTTCCGGCGGCGGCGTGAGATGATGAGCCAGCTCCGTGCTCATGCGCATGGCCATCTCCTGCTTCTCGTGCCGCACCAGAATATTGGCCATGGCGCTGAACGGTGGATAGTGCATCATGCGGCGAAACTCCAGTTCTTTGCGATAGAACGCGGAATAATCCTGGGCCGCGGCCATGCGGATCGCGTAGTGATCGGGATTGATGGTCTGCACCAGCACGATGCCGGGAAGGCTGCCGCGTCCGGCGCGCCCGGCCACCTGGGTCAATAGCTGAAAGGTGCGCTCCGCGGCACGAAAATCGGGGATGCCCAGGCCGATATCGGCCGAAACCACGCCCACCAGCGTGACATTGGGGATATCGTGCCCTTTGGCGATCATCTGCGTTCCCACCAGGATGTCGTAGTTACCCTCGCGAAAGCCTTCGAGAATGCTCTCATAGTGGCGCTTGCCGGTGGCGGTATCGCGGTCCAGGCGGGTGATACGGGCCTCCGGAAACGCGCTGTGCAGCTCGTCCTCCACCTTTTCCGAACCGACCCCGAGAAAGTAGATATGCTCGCTCTGGCACCGGGGGCAGACCGAAGGGACCTTCTCCGCATAGTTGCAGTAGTGGCAGAGCAGGCGCCGGTCGCGCCGATGAAAGGTCAGGGTGAGCGAGCAGTTGGCGCATTGGATGCGCTCGCCGCAGGCGCGGCAGGCCACAAAAGTGGAAAATCCGCGCCGGTTCAGCAGAATGATGGTCTGTTCTCCCAGTTCCAGACGCTGGCCGATAGCCTCCAGGAGGCGGCGGGAAAACGTGGCCTGCTTGCGCGTTTCGAGGAACTCGGTGCGCATATCGATCAGCTCCACCTGGGGCATGGGCCGCGCCTCGATCCGGCCGGGGAGTTCAAGTAGCGTATACTTGCCGCGCTCGGCGTTGTAGCGGCTTTCCAGGCTGGGAGTGGCGGAACCCAGCACAACACAGGCGCCGGCCGCCTGGGCGCGGACGATCGCCACGTCGCGGCCGTTATAGCGCGGCGTCTCTTCCTGCTTATAGCTCTGGTCGTGCTCTTCATCCACCACGATCAGGCCCAGATTCGATACCGGCGCAAAGACCCCGGAGCGCGTGCCCACCACGACCGAAGCCGCGCCGGAGCGGATGCGGCGCCACTGGTCGGAGCGTTCGGTGCCGCTGAAGGCGCTGTGCAGAATCGCTACGCGCTCGCCGAAACGCTGGAAGAACTGCCCGGCCATGGCGGGAGTGAGCGCGATCTCCGGGACCATCAACAGGGCGCCGCGCCCCTCGGCGATGGAAGCTGCGATGGCGTTGAGATAGACCTCGGTCTTGCCGGAACCGGTTACCCCGTGCAGCAGAAAGGTGCGGAACGCGCGCGCCTGGATCGCCGAGCGGATCTGGCAGAACGCCTCCGCCTGAGCCGGGTTCAGAACGTGCGGTGCGCGTATGGGACCGCTGGAATGGATCGGGACGGGCTCGGAGCGAAGGCGGACCAGCTTCTTTCGAGCCAGCGCACGGGCCGCCGTGCCGGCATTCCGGACCATGCCCTCCAGGTCCTTCAGATTATGGGAGCCGGGATGGAGGCTCAGAAAGGCCACGACTTCGCGCTCGGCTTTGTTGAGCTTCAGATCGGAAGACTCGCGCAGCAGCTCTACACGCAGCTTTTCGGATGGCGCTCGCAAAGGATCGCGCTCGATCTGCACCTGCTCGGAAACGATAAATCCCTTGCGTTCGAGCGAGCGGATGGCCTTGTCGGCGAGAGGCAGCGTCTTGGAGAGATAGGATGCCGAGAGCGCGCGCCGCTCCAGCATACGCAGAACCGACACCACGGGATCGTCCGGCGCCGCATCGAGGACCAACTGGCGCGCGGCATCGCGGCCGGAATCGGTGAGGCTATAGACCTTGCCCTGGCGAATCTCGGAAGTGATGGGCAGCATGGCGCGCAGCACCTCACCCAACGGAGCGCAGTAATAACCTGCGATCCATCTGCCCAGCGCGATCAACTGCGAATCGAGCACCGGCTGCGGGTCCAGCAGGCGGAAGGCATCCCGGACAGCGACATCGGGCTTCCGGTCGTGGCAGGCCAGCACCACCCCGGTCATTTTGCGCGCGCCGAAAGGGACCGCCAGCCGGCAGCCGGGCTGGACGCGGTGGCGCAAAGTTTCCGGCAGGCTGTAGGTGAACGGCTGATCGAGAGGAACCGGCAGACTCACATCGCAGTAGAGGTAGGCGCCTTCGGGCATGCTCTTCCTTCAGGATAACGAATGGCGGTTTGGCTACACGCTTTCGCCGCGATCCCACAGGCGGCCGCAATACCAGACCGAGCCGAGATAGAACGCCAGCGCCGCGGCGGCATAAAGGGGGCTCTGGCGGGCGGCGGCGATGCCGGTGGACATCATCGCGGCTACCTGGACCGCGCCGGTGGGGAACAGGATGCCGCCGGTGAAGCGCCAGCGATGCTGCGGCATGGGCATCCGCACCGAAGCATGATGGCCGATGGCCAGCGCCACCAGGCCGCCCGCCAGCCCTGGAAGCGGAGCCAGGGGGAGCACCAGCAGGAACAGCACCAGCAAAAAGGCCGCATCCTTGGCCAGCAGGATCTGCCAGCCGCGCAGCGGCAGCAGGCGATAACGCGCCAGGCCTGAGGCCAGATCCAGACCGAACAGGCACTGAGAATAGGTACTCAAGGCCAACGCTACCAGCAGCGAAAGAACCGGCAGGGCTTCCGGATCGAGCGGCCTTCCCGACAGCCGGTAGAGGCTGGCGGCCAGGCAAAGCAGCAGAGCGATGTATGGATCGAGCACGCTGAGCATCTGCCGCAGATCCTTCTGGACCAGACTGCCGAGCGTGCCTGGCAGACGCGGCAGATCCCGCAGCAGGTTGCCCCGCGGAATCCTGACGGCCAGACGGGTGGCCGCAATCGAGAGCCCCTGGACCAGCACGGCAAACAGCAGGAAGCGCAATCCCAGCACCGGTTGAGCAGCCTTGAGCAGCAGCGCGACGGTGATCCAGACGACCGGGCTGAGCACCAGGCTGGCAAGACGCAGCCCAACGCGTTTCCGGCGGGAGAGGGGCCAAAGCCCCAGGCGATCCGGCGGGATCTTGCGCATGGGGTCGGCAGAGAGCGGAAAGAGCAGCAGCAAGCCCAGAACCAGCAGCAGGAACGTGGCGCTCGAA
This sequence comes from uncultured Solibacteraceae bacterium, assembly GCA_964568355.1. Lineage (GTDB taxonomy): Bacteria > Acidobacteriota > Terriglobia > Bryobacterales > Bryobacteraceae > JAJPJX01. Next base: position 5,024 of record CAZMRK010000613.1, read on the forward strand.
GGCTGCAACAGGAGCACG
>CAZMRK010000614.1:0-10716 GCA_964568355.1 uncultured Solibacteraceae bacterium
GGCAGCAGCACGATGGGCGAGCGCCAGACGGCGAATTTCCGGGCCGAGGGCTGGAGCACATTCACCTGGCAGGTATAGCGGCCCGGTTGCAGACGCGCCAGAGGAATGCTGAGGCTCACCGGCACGGCTTTGGACTTGGGATTCAACCCTTCGGAAATCGGAAGGGGTTCGGTTTCGAAAGCCTTGTTCTTGCCGCGATAAAAGCTGACGTTGGCGACCAGGAATTCGGTGGAGCCGGCTTCGGGCTGGTAGGCTTCCAGGTAGACGAGCAGATCCTGGTCCTTGCGAAATACGCGGGTAACGCTTGGCACCAGTTTCTGATTGCCGTGGACCAACGGATTGGCGGCGAGCAGTTTCTTATTTTTTTCCGCCGACGCGATGGCGGACTGCAAACTCTCCTGCTGGTTGCTCAGCACGACGGAACTGATGGGCAGGTATGGCTGATCACGAGTGAGATTGGGGATGACGAAGCGCGTCTCGAAGGTCCCGATCTTGCCGGTTTCATTCTCGCGCGCCAGAAATTTCAATGTGTAGGTACCGGGCTGGAGTGTGAAACCGGTGTCGTATTCCAGGTTTCGGGCGGACAACTGACCGACGTTCTCGCCTTTCAACTTCACCGTGATTTCGTCACGGACATTGGCGTGGATCACACCTTTGGCATCCTTGACCTCGCCGATGAAATCGAGACGGGTGCTTTCGGCGCCGCCCTTCTTTGCCAGTTCCAGGTCGCTGCCCGGAATTTTGACAGAGACGGGAACAAAGTAACGATCGTGCGCCTGGCGGAAGTAGTTGATTTCGAGGGCGAGGGTGAGATCGGTCACCGGATCGCCCAGCATGAGCGCTTCCTGCAACTGGCGCTCGCGATCAGAGGAATTGAACTGGCGAAACTCCTTGGAGGCAAAGTAGCCGCTGCGATAGTCGAGGCGGGCGGAGAGGTTTTTGGCGAGCTGGATCTTGACGCGGCGGTAGCGGCCATCCAGAGCCGGGTTGGTGCTGTAGTAGCCGAGGATGTAATAGCTGGCGACATCCTTCTGCGCCTGCACGATGCCCAAAGAAAGATCGTTGCGGTCGAGCAGGGCCTTGCCGCCGGTGTCGGAAGCGAGGGTATAGAGGGTCTCCTGCTGGGCCTGGAAGGCATCCTGAGCGCTGCGCTGGGAACTACCGGAGTACATGCCCTGGCCGCCGGGCGAGGCCTGCGTGGCATCGCCCAGCGGAGCGGTGGCCACCAGGCCGCGGGCATCCACGGGATAGAAGGAAACGTTGCTGCGAACGGCGGCGTTGATCGTGGCGCGCAACTGCGCCTGGTTATCGATGCCGGTGCGGGTCATGCCGCTGGCGAAATAGACAATGGCCTTTTTCTCGGAGAGACTGGCCAGCATTTTGACGGCGGATTCGAGCGCGGCCAGTTTGCGGTCGGTGTTGAAGATATTGAATTCGCTGTCGTCGGCGCTATAGGCCGCGCCGGTATCGCCCTCGGCGTCGCTGCCGGTGCTGCCGTTGGCCATGCCGGTATCGCCGATGGGGAGCTTCTGAACGACCTCGAGGAGGCGGTCGCGATCATCGGTGAAGTCCTGCAGCACGGTGAGGTCGGTGGAGTAGGTCATGACGGCGACCAGATCCGACTGGCTCATCTGGGTGGAGAGAAACTTGATGGCGGCCTTTTGCACGCGCAACTGGTCGGCGACGGGCATGTCCGCCTGATCGAAGAACAGGACCAGGAGGCGGCGATCCTTATAGCGGATCTCGCCGGGTTTGGCGGTGGAGATCCGCTGGGGCGGGGCGGGAACGGCGGTGGCAACGGGAGCGGCCTCGGCGGGGCGCACTTTCAGCCCGGGGGGCGGCAAAGTGGGGCCTGCCAGGCGCTGGAACTCGAATACCCGGATCTGCTGCGGCTTGCCATCCTCGGTGATGGTGAAATCGGAAGCTTTCAGTCCTTCCACAGGGCCGTTTTTGTCCTGGACCGAGACGTTGACGACCACGAGGCGGGTGGTTGTTTCGAACTTGACGGTTCCTTCCGGCAGGGGCGCGTTGGGTTGTTGCGCCCACAGAAGAAAGGGAAAAACAAAGACAGTAGCAAGAATAGTCCGCATGGTGGTTAGAATCGGAATCTCAGGCTCAGCGTCACGGTACGCATGGCGGCCGCGCTGGTGGCGAGACCGTAGGTGGGGGAGCCGAGAAGCGTGCCCCAGCCGGTGATGGTGACGCGGTTCAACACGTTTTGGGACTGTAGCTGAAGGTCGGCGCTGCGGCGTTCTCCGAAGCGAAAGACGCGTCCGAACGAGCCATTCAGCGAGAAGACGGTAGGTCCGGGGATGGTATTTCGTCCGGCGGTTCCCCAATCTCCGGCGGCGGGCGAGGAAAAGGCCGCGGTGTTGAAGAGGGCGCCGGCCACATCGATGGGGAGGCCGGTGGCGTCGGCGCGGACGGTATTGGAGACGGCGGTTCCGCTTACCTGGGAGCGGTTGCCGCCGACGGTGGCGCTAAAGGGATTTCCCGAGCGCAGGGTAATGTTGCCGCTGATGGTCCAATCTTTCATCAGCGCGCCTTTCCAGCCGTTCACCAGAGTGCCGCCCGCGGCTCCCATGCCGGTGGTGTATTGAAACTGGACGGAGAGGTTGTGGCGGGCATCGAAGCTGGAGAGGCCGCGCTCGGCGGAGAGATCCAGCCAGTTCTGAGCGATGGGAGTATTGCCCTGGCCGCGTCCGCCGGTTCCGGCATTGTCGATGGACTTGGAGAATTGATAGGAGGCGAAGCCCATGATGCCGCTATGGAAGCGGCGGCGAAGCTGGAACTGGGCGGCGTGATAGATGGAATTGCCGTTGGAGGTTTCATAGATGAAGCCATGCGGCAGATCGGATTCGGCGGCTCCCGGCGCGACGGAGTTGGGCAGGAACTGCTGATCCAGGCGCGTGCCCTTCGTGCCGAGATAGCCGATGGTGGCGAGCATGGAGAGCGGCAGATCATGCTGGACGGAGAGGTTCCAGGTCTGCGCATAGCCGATGCGGTAGTTGGGATCGACGGCGTAGGTACTGGTGGCGTTTTGGGCGGAAGCCAGCAGGAAGGCGTTCTGGATTGCGAGCGGTGTGGCAGCCGAGCTGGATATGTTGAGGACCTGGGCAAAGGGCGGCTGCTGCGCCAGATTGGACGCGATGATGTTGTAGACCGAGGTGTTGTAGTAAACGCCGTAACCGCCGCGAACGATGGTGGAGCCGTTGGTCCAGGGCCGCCAGGCGAAGCCGACGCGGGGAGAGAAGTTGTTGTAGTCAGGGCGGATCAAGGTGCTCGGCCAGGATCCCGCGACCGAAGAGGCTTGAATGGAGGTGATGGCGCTATAGCCAGGGGCGATCTCCAGGTTCACCAAGCGGTTGTACAGTTCGTTCATGGGAGAGGAGTAATCCCAGCGCAAACCGAGCAGGAGGCTGAAGTTGGAGGCGATGCGCCAATCGTCATTGAGGAAGGCCGCATAGCCCGCGCCGCGGAAATACTTGTCGGCATTGCCATAGCGGATGGAGCCGGTGGCAGGCAGTCCCAGCAGGAAATCCGCCAGGTCGTAGCCGGTGCCGCTTTGGGCTACGCCGTCGATCAGGCTGCTGGTGGCCGAGCCGGTGAACATATAGGTGCCACGGGCGTTGGCATCGCCAAGGGAGTTGAACTGCAAGCGGCGGTATTCGCCGCCGAAGGTGATGTTGTGCTTGCCGCGGACCCAGAGCAGGCTGTCGGCAACCGAGCCCGTCTGGTTACGCAGGAGCGAGTAGTTGCCGTCGGTGAGACCGGCATAGTTGGTGAAGCTGAGATTGGGTGGCCCCCAGTTGTATGAATCCTGGGAGGCGCCGGCGATTCCGAGATTCGCCGCTACGTTTTCGCGATTGGCGAAGTAGGGGGAAGAGAGCTGGCGGTTGCGGCTGAAGGTGTAATGCAGGTTGTTGATGAGTTGGGTATTGAAATTATGGGACCAGCCGAGGGAAGCGTTGATGCCGCGCCCGGAGCCGGTATCGGTGAACCCGAACAGGTTGGGCGAGGAGGTCTCATTGCCCTGATATCCGACGGCGAAGTTGAAGCGATTGCTTCCTCCGATTCTCAGGTTGGCGATGCGGGCATTCAGATTCTGGGCGTTGTTGTGGCCGGTCCAAGTGGTTTGGAAGTTGCGCGAGGCGTCCGTCAGGTTGGGGTAAGGGAAGTACTTCAACAAGCCGAGGGAAGTGGAATTGAGGCGGCTGGCGGGAATCTGGTTGTTGGGGAAGGGCTGGCCGGTGGTGGGGTCGTAGAGCTTGACCAGCGAGCCCTGGGAGTAGGTTTGCGAGAAATCGCCGGCGCGTTCGAGCGCGGTCGGCATATTGACGGGATCGGCCGTGGTGCCGGTGCGGTTGCGCTGAAAGTGGTAGTCGAACGTAAACAGGATGCGCTTACTGGGACTGACCAGTTTGGGAATCTGCAGCGGGCCGCCGAACATGAAGCCGCCGCGCGCCATGGCATAAGAAGGCTTGGGCAGGGTGGCGCCGGTGACCGAATAGGTTTTGGCGTCGAGGGCGGAGTTATCCAGGCTGAAAAAGGCCATGCCGCGGTAGAGTCTGCCGGGGTCGCGGCGAGCATTGCCGAAGGCCATAGCATTTGGGCGTCCCTGCCAGCCGGGGGGACGGCCGCCGGGACCTCCGGGTCCACCGGGACCGCCGAACGGCCCGCCACCGAATCGCCCACCGCCAGGTCCGCCGGGTCCACCGGGCCCACCGAAGCCGCCAGGTCCGCCGGGTCCCATGGCACCGGCCATGCGAGGAGAAGCCTGCATGGATGTGGAGCCGGGACCGTCCATGCCGGGGCCTCCGGGGCCGGCCATACCGGCCATCTCCGGACCGCCCATCAGCCCCATGCCGGGTCGGGGTCCGAGGGCCCAATCGTTCTGCTGGCCCAGGCCTAGCGCGCTGCTCATGCTGCCCTGCACCAGGAAGGAATTAGCCGCGCTCTGCGAAAGGCCGGTGATCTCTTCGTTTTTGAGAGCGCCTTCCGTATTCCAGGCATCGGAGTTCAGGGATTGGGTTACATCCAGGCGCTGAAATCCTCCGTTCTGAGCGAGCGCGTGGCCGTTCTGCGCCGAGGCAGGGCGCCGTGCGGAGTTCGAATTGCCGCCTGCCGCCCGGGGCATCCCGCCGGATGGCGCCGATGCCCCGGGTGCGGCCGAGGGGCCGCCTGCGGGAGCGGGTGACGCGGAGGCCACCCTCTGACGAGACTGGCTCAGTTGGGCGAGCAGAGCTTCCCGTGCAAGAAACTGCAGATTCCATTCGCCTGTGGAGAGGCCGGGAGCCACGTTGACCTGGCGGCTGATGGGGGCGAAGCCAAGCATCTCCACCTGGATGGTCCAGGCGCCATCGGCGAGATCCGGGAAGGCAAACGCGCCTTGCTCATCGGTGGTGGTGACCAGTTTCCGGTCGCCCTGAATGGCGGTCACGGTCACACCCGGATAGGGCAGGCCGCCGGCTTTGACCGTGCCGCGGTAGGGGGCAGCCATCAGACTGGAAGCGGCAATCCAGATGCACAAGGCAACAAATCTTGAAACGGTAGTCATCGGTTTGCGGAACTCTTGCGTACCCACTCTTATGGTGGCGCAGAAAAGCCCGCCGGAAGGTACGCGGAGGCAAAAGCTTAACGTTTTTAACTGATTCTTTACAGGGGGCTTGTAGCAGGTAAAGGCCGGCCGGCGTACTGTAAAGAAAGGGAGAGATTCCGCGCCAAGGACGGCCGGGACGGAAGTAGTGGTTGTTGTGGAGAAAAACAGGCGGCAGTCCATACTTTCCAAGCTATCGGTAGGCGCCTTATTCGTCCTGTTGGGGATTCTGGGCGTGTTGCAATATCGCTGGCTGGGTGAGGTCAGTGAAGCCGACCGGGAACGGCGCCAGGGGAGTCTGCGATCCAGCCTGGCACGCGTCAGCCAGGAGTTCAATTCGGAGATTGCGGCGATCTGCCGGCAGATTATTCCGGTGAATTCGGAAGGAGACACGGCCGCGCAGGAAGAGGAGATTGCTGCGCGTTACGGGCAGTGGAAGAAGTCCTCGCGGCACGGGCGGGTATTTCGCCGTATCGCCATTGCAACAGCAAGTCCGGATCACGTGGCGCGGCTGCGCGCACTCAATCTGCAAACGGAGCAATTCGAGCCGGCGGAGTGGCCCGAGGAGTGGACAAATTTCAAACAACGTATGGAGGCGCGCTTTGGCGAGCATCCCCGGGAGAATCGGGGGGCGCCCGGTCCTCCGTTCCCGGACGAGAGCACGGCATTCGAGACACCGCTGTTCGGCATGAGCCCGCCGGGACCGCACGGGCAATTCGAGCGCAGGCAGGGCGCCTGGATGATCTTCGAACTGGAGCTTCCGTATGTGCGCGATGTTCTGCTTCCAGAGTTGTTGCAGCGGCACCTGGGATCGGGAGGCAGCCTGGACTACCAGGTGGAGGTAGTCAGCCGATCCAGCCTGTCCTCGATCCTTTACGTCTCGGATCCGCAGCAGGCGCGGGAGATCGTGAAGAAGGCGGATGCTTCGGTTAGCATTTTTTCTCCCCAGATGGAGACGATCCTGCTGCGCCGCTGGGGACCGCAGCAAGGGCGTGGCCGGGGGCCGATGCTGGTGGCGCCAGGAGGGATTCCCCGCATCGATATGGGGCGCTGGCAGATGTACGTGCGGCATCGCGCTGGGTCGCTGGAAACGGTAGTAGCCCGGGCGAGGGCGCGGAACCTGGCCGTGGCAGCGGGCGTCTTACTGCTGATGCTGGCGAGCGCGGCGGCGCTGATCCGCTATACGCGGCGGGCACAGCGCCTGGCCGAACTGCAACTGGATTTCGTGGCCGGCGTCTCGCACGAGTTGCGGACACCGCTGACGGTGATCCGCACGGCTGCCTACAATCTGCGCGGCAAGCTGGCCGCCAATCCGGCCCAGGTGGAGCGCTACGGAGCGCTGATCCAGGAGGAAAGCGGGCGGTTGAAAGATCTGGTCGAACAGATTCTGCGGTTTGCCAGCGTGAGCGCGGGCCGCACCATCCAGCAGCCCGAGGAGGTATCGATCGAGGCGGTGATCGACGACATGGTGGCGGCGAACAAGGCGGCGATCGAAGGAGCGCGCTTTGTGCTTGAAACCAAAGTAGAACCCGAGCTACCTCCGGTATTGGGGGATGCAACGGCGTTGAAACATGCGCTGCAGAACCTGCTGAGCAATGCCGCCAAGTACGGGACGCAGGGAAACAACTGGATCGGAGTATTCGCCGCGAAGGCGAACCAGCAGGAGAAGGCAGCGGTGGAGATTCGCGTGGCCGATCACGGGCCGGGAATCCCGCCGGACGAACAGGCGCATGTGTTCGATCCTTTCTTCCGGGGACGCCGGGCCATCCAGGATCAGATCCATGGGACGGGGCTGGGGTTGAACCTGGTGAAACGGATTGTCGAGGCGCATGGAGGAACCATCCGGGTGAAGAGTGAACCGGCCAAGGGGACGGAGTTTATCGTGCGGATCCCCGCCGCGCCGGCCGGAGTGATGTGATGAGTTCAAGGATTCTGCTGGTAGAGGATGAGCCGGGGCTCGTGCTTACCCTGACCGATATGCTGGCGGCCGAAGGCTACAGCGTCGAGAGCGCGACGGATGGGCCGACGGGCCTGGCGCGCGCTCTCAATGAACCGTTCGACCTGATTGTTCTGGATATCATGCTGCCTGGCAAGAACGGTCTGGAGGTCTGCCGGGAACTGCGGCAGCAAGGCAAAGATGTGGCGGTTCTGATGCTCACCGCCAAGACCCAGCTAACCGATCGGGTGGTGGGGCTGAAACTGGGCGCCGACGATTACCTGGCCAAGCCGTTCGAGCCGCCGGAGTTACTGGCCCGGATCGAAGCGTTGCTGCGCCGTGTGCGGAAAGAGAACCTGATGCCGGTGGTCCGGTTCCAGTTCGCCAACGTCGACGTGGATTTCGAGAAGGGCGACATCCAGAAGAATGGCGTTCCGATCAGCCTGGCGGGGAAGGAGTTGGAGCTGCTGCGCTATCTGGTGGACCGGCGCGGCCGGGTGGTTTCGCGGGAAGAACTGCTGAAGGGTGTTTGGGAGTATCGGGACGGCATCTCTTCGCGCACGGTAGATGTGCATGTGGCCTGGCTGCGGCAGAAGCTGGAAGACAACCCGCAGAATCCGCGGTATATCCACACGGTACGTGGGGTGGGATACCGGTTTTCGCCGTAAACTGAAGAAGTGGCTTCTCCCGCGGTCGCTGGTCTGTGCGCGACGTGTCTGCATGTTCGCGTGATGCGTTCGGACCGCGGCTCGATTTTCCTGCGGTGCCAGCTTTCCGCCACGGATCCCTCCTTTCCGAAATACCCCCGATTGCCTGTGATCGAGTGCAAAGGCTGGGAGCCTTCTACGCAGCCCGGTGACTCCAGTCACTGAAGCGGCCGGGTCCGCGGTTCATGATGGATCCAGAAGGTAGGGAAAACAGCCGATGACAACGACAACTTTGGCCGAAGTGGCCGCCTATTCGCCCAGCGCCGTGCGCGTGCTGGAAGGTTACGGCCTGGATTATTGCTGTGGAGGGAAGCAACGGTTTGAGGAGGCTTGTGCCGCTAAGGGTCTTACCCCCGAATCGGTTTTGCAGGAGATTGCCCTGGCGCAAGGGCCGGATACAACGGAACGAGACTGGCAGACGGCGCCGCTCGGTGAGATGGTCCGGCACATTACCCGCACGCATCACGAGTACCTCAAGCTCGAATTGCCTGCCTTGGGAAAGCGCCTGGACAAAGTTCTTACGGTGCACGGTTCGAAGGATCCGACGGCGTTGAGCCGGCTGGCGGAAGTCTTCGGTTCGTTGCGCGCGGAACTGGAGATGCATCTGCGCAAGGAAGAGATGATGCTTTTCCCGGTTATCGAGCAATACGGACGGGCGGAAGCCCTGGGGACTCCTCTGCCGCCGGCGCCGTTCGGATCCATCGCCAATCCAATCCGGGTGATGGAGAGCGAGCATGAAGATGCCGGCGGAGCGCTTGCCGAGATCCGGGAACTCACTCATGACTTCGTCTATCCGTCCTATGCGTGCACCACGGTCCGTGCGCTCTACGATGGGCTGAAGGCGCTGGAGGCGGATCTGCACGTGCACATTCACCTGGAGAACAACATCCTGTTTCCGCGCGCGATCGCGCTCGAACGGAAATCAGAGTAGCCATGCTTTTGACAGGCGCGGGAAGCCGGAAGCATCTGCCGGTGGATCTGCGGCCGGTTGCGATCGAAACAGCTCTTCAGCGGCTGGTGACCGCTTACATCATTACCGGCCTGTTTTTTCTGCTGCTGCCGGGGACTCTGCTGGGGGTGTGGAATCTGATTTCGATCAGCAGCCGGCACTCGCTGGTTCGCCTTTCGCCGGCGTGGCTGCAAGCGCACGGGCACGCGCAGATTTTCGGCTGGATCGGCACGTTTATCCTCGGCATCGGCTACTACTCGCTGGTGAAGATGGGCCGGTTGCCGCCCTTTGCTGTCAGCCGGGGGTGGACGACGTGGTTGCTGTGGAGCTCCGGCGTTTTGTTGCGCTGGGCGGCGAATGTCAGCGAGTGGAACTGGCGCTGGCTGCTGCCGGCGTCGGCGGCTCTTCAGATCGCGGGCTTCCTGATCTTTTTCGCGACCGTGGGCGGCCACAAGGGGAGGCCGGCCGCGCGGGCGGGCAAGGCGGAAAACTGGATGAAGCTCGTGATGGCCTCCACGATCGCCTTTCTACTCGCGCTGGGAGCGAATCTTGCCGGGACTATCTACCTGGCGATAGCCGCCTCGCGGCCGGAGATCCCGCACTGGCTGGACCAGCGCTACCTGTTTCTGGCGGCGTGGGGTTTTCCGGTCCTGGCGGTCTGGGGATTTAATGCCAGATGGCTGCCGGTCTTTCTGGGTTTGGGACAACCCTCTCCAAATCGATTGATGGCTGCGCTGACGGCTTGCGCCTGCGGCATCGCAGCGGCCCTGGCGGGGCAGTTCCAGGCAGCTACGGTGCTGCTGCTGGGGGCGTGCGTCCTCGCTTCGATCGCCCTCAAAGTCTTCGGGCGATCCCGGAAGCCGGCAAAGACGCTGGGGGTTTCGGCGTCATTTCCCTATTTTGTGCGCGGCGCCTATTTCTGGCTGCTGGTCGCGGCGGTGCTGGGGATTTACGCGGCCCGATCCGATGCGAACGGCGGCATTTGGGGCGCCTCGCGCCACGCGCTCACAGTGGGATTCCTGGGGACTATGGTCTTTGCGATCGGGCAGAGAGTGCTACCCGCGTTCTGCGGGATGCGACTGCTCTACAGCAAGGGGCTGATGCTGGTTTCCCTGGCGGCGTTGAATCTGGGATGTCTGCTGCGGGTAACGGCCGAGATCCCGGCGTATGAAGCCAATGTGCGCGCAGCGTGGATGATTCTGCCGGTGTCGGCGGTGATCGAGCTCACGGCTGTGACGCTGTTCGTAGTGAATCTTGCCATTACGTTTTACCTGCCTCCGCCTAGGCGCGGGATTCTGGACGCGTGATTTTGGAAGGTGACGACCGCTCCCTTACGGTCGCGGCTCGGTAACGGAGACTCGCGCGCTTGCTCACGAAGGCTGAAAAAATGCGGGCACGAGGCGTCGCCGAGAGCGTCGACGCGGCCCGATGAATCGGGCGCCACGATAAGGATGGTGGGGCGGCTCAAAGGGTCAGGGCCTTGGCAGCCGCGAGGCGCAGGCTTTCGACGGACGGTAGCACGGCCAAT
>CAZMRK010000615.1:0-13491 GCA_964568355.1 uncultured Solibacteraceae bacterium
TTCACCTTCGGGTTGTGTTTTGCCAGCACCCGGGTGATGGCCGCGGTCAGGGTCGTCTTGCCGTGATCGATATGTCCAATCGTCCCGATGTTGACGTGCGGCTTACTGCGATCAAATTTTTCCTTAGCCATGTTTTCGCCAAATCTCCTTAAATTGAAGCCGGAAGACAGGAGTCAGTACGGGAGGCCGTCCGGCGGCTCCGCGTAGTCCGACCGCTGATTCCTGAGCTCCTCACTTCGAAACCTTCCCCTGGACTTTGCTGACGATCTCTTCAGCCAGTGCGTTAGGCACCTCTTCATACCGGCCGAAGTGCATTGTGAAGCTGCCGCGGCCCTGAGTACGAGAGCGCAGTTCCGTGGCGTAACCAAACATCTCCGAAAGCGGCACGCTGGACTTGATGATCTGCGTGGTGCCGCGCAACTCCATGCCTTCAATGCGGCCGCGGCGTGAATTCAAGTCGCCGATGACGTCGCCCATATACTCTTCCGGAACCACCACCTCGACCGCCATGATGGGCTCGAGCAGCACCGGCTTGGCGCGCTTGGCGGCTTCCTTGATCGCCATCGATCCGGCGATTTTGAAGGCCATTTCCGAGGAATCGACCTCGTGATAACTGCCGTCGTAGAGCCGCACCCGGATATCGGACATGGGGAAGCCGGCGAGAATTCCGCCTTCCAGGGCTTCTTTGATCCCGGCTTCGGCCGGGGAGATGTATTCCTTGGGCACCGAGCCGCCGAAGACCTCGTTGACAAACTCGAAGCCGGTGCCGGCGGGCAGGGGCTCCACCTTGATCTTGACGTGGCCATACTGGCCGCGGCCACCGGTCTGGCGGACAAAGCGGCCTTCCGCTTCGGCCTTGGTGCGAATGGTCTCGCGATAGGCCACCTGGGGCTTGCCGACATTGGCGCCGACGCCGAACTCGCGCATCATGCGGTCGACAATGATCTCCAGGTGCAACTCGCCCATGCCGGAGAGGATGGTCTGCCCCGTCTCCGGATCCGTGGTAACCCGGAAAGTCGGATCTTCCTGCGCCAGCTTCTGGATCGCCAGGCCCAGCTTCTCCTGGTCGGCTTTGGTCTTCGGCTCCACCGCCAACTGAATCACCGGCGTGGGGAACTCGATCGACTCCAGCACGATCGGCGCCGAATCGTCGCAGATCGTGTCGCCGGTCTGCACGGTCTTCAGTCCGACGGCCGCGCAGATATCTCCCGCTACGATCTCCTGGATCTCTTCGCGCTTGTTGGCATGCATGCGCAGGAGGCGGCCGATGCGCTCTCTGCGGCTCTTGGCTACGTTGTAGACCGAGTCGCCCGACTTGAGCGTGCCGGAATAGACGCGGAAGAAGGCCAACTGGCCGACATACGGGTCGGTCATGATCTTGAAGACCAGGGCGGCGAAAGGCTCGCTATCCGACGGCTTGCGGATCAGGATCTCCTCTTTGTTATCGATCGAGGTGCCTTCCACCGGCGGAACATCAAGCGGCGAGGGAAGGTAATCCACCACCGCGTCCAGCATGGTCTGCACACCCTTGTTCTTGAACGCCGTGCCGCAGATCACCGGAAAGATCTTCAGGGCGACGGTGGCCTTGCGAATGCCGCGCTTGATCTCCTCCTTAGTGAGAGGCTGGCCTTCGACGAATTTTTCAAACAGCGCATCGTCGTGCTCGGCGATGGCCTCGATCAGCTTTTCGCGATACTCGTTGGCCTGCTCCTGGGATTCGGCCGGGATGTCCAGGACGTCGTACTGCGCGCCCAGGGTCTCATCGTGCCAGACCACGGCTTTCATCTCGACCAGGTCGATGATTCCCTTGAACTGGTCCTCGGCGCCGATCGGAAGCTGGATGGGTACCGGGCGGCACTTTAAACGGCTGACAATGGTCTCGACCGAGTGGAAGAAATCCGCGCCCACACGGTCCATTTTGTTGATAAAGCAGATGCGGGGGACCTGGTACTTATCGGCCTGGCGCCAGACGGTCTCCGACTGGGGCTGTACACCCGCCACCGCATCGAACACCGCCACCGCGCCATCCAGCACGCGCAGGCTGCGCTCGACTTCGGCAGTGAAGTCAACGTGGCCGGGCGTATCGATGATGTTGATCTGGATGTCGCGCCAGAAGCAAGTGGTCGCCGCGGAGGTGATGGTGATGCCGCGCTCCTGCTCCTGCTCCATCCAGTCCATGATGGCGGTGCCTTCATGAACCTCGCCGAGCTTGTGCGTGCGGCCCGTGTAATATAGGATGCGCTCGGTGGTGGTAGTTTTACCGGCATCGATATGAGCAGCAATGCCGATGTTTCTCATCCGCTCGAGCGGTACCGTACGTGGCATAAGAACCCTTAAGGAGTCGGAAGCCTGGAATCAGAACCCGACTCCAGACTTGGCGCTTCGACTACCGCTTTGGAAAATCCTCCATCCGTTTCGTTTCGTTCGAAAGCCCAGTTATCCGGGTCTCCGAACACTTCCACTCCACTACCACCGGTAATGCGCAAAGGCCTTGTTGGCCTCCGCCATGCGGTGGACGTCGTCTCTCTTCTTGATCGCTCCGCCGCGCATATTGGCGGCGTCGCTCAACTCGTTGGCCAGCTTCTCGGGCATGCCCTTCTCCGGGCGGGTCCGGGCGTTCAGCAGAATCCAGCGAATTGCCAGGCTGGTGCGGCGGTTCTGCGGCACTTCGATCGGCACCTGGTAGTTGGCGCCGCCGACGCGCCGGGTCTTGACCTCCAGCAGCGGCTTGGCGTTTTCCACCGCTTTTTTGAACATCTTCAGCGGATCATCGCCGGAGCGCTCGCGAAGCTTTTCCATGGCGCCGTAAAAGATGCCCTGGGCGACGCTCTTCTTCCCATCCCACATCATCGAGCAGATGAACTTCTCGACGAGCGTCGAGTTGTAGATCGGATCCGCCGGCACTTCTCGAATGTCTACGCGTCTTCTTCGTGGCATACGCTATTACGATTTGGGCCTCTTGGCTCCGTACTTGGACCGTCCCTGTTTCCGGTTGGCGACGCCGGCCGTGTCCAGAGCGCCGCGGATGACGTGATACCGCACACCGGGGAGATCCTTCACGCGGCCGCCGCGGATCAACACGATCGAGTGCTCCTGGAGGTTGTGTCCGACCCCTGGAATATAGGTGGTCACTTCGATCCCGTTGCTCAACCGGACACGCGCCACCTTCCGCAACGCCGAGTTGGGCTTTTTGGGCGTCGAGGTGTAGACGCGCGTACATACGCCGCGCTTTTGGGGACAGCTCTGCAGGGCAGGACTGGCCGTTTTCCAACGCGGCGGTCTTCGCCCGTTGCGCACAAGTTGATTAAAAGTCGGCACGAACTTTCCTCTTCGCGATGTAGTTCAAAAATTGGCGCGACCACATATAGCCGAAATCCCTGCACCTAAACCAGGCCGCAAAAGGGGCTCAGCATATGCTTCCAGTCACCATCACAACAGCGAGGATCACTTACTTTAGACAGGCCCATGTCCCAGACGGCGTTTTGATCCGGTGGCACCTCGGGGCCTTGCCCCCGGCCGGACCCCCACACGAGGGCGGTAGCACAGGAGCAGAAGCTTTACTCGCGAAACCTCTCAATCATAGCGAACTCGAATAGAAAAGTGCAACTGCCAGAAAAATCTGCCGAAAAAGCCGCCTTCCTTCCACGAAAATATCACCTCCGGTATCAGTGGTACTACTGGCTTCCCCCTAAAGCCCGTACCGTATTGATATGCTTATAACTTCCTGTGACACCAGAAAGCCATCAAGAGGTTCACCGAATGACCGGGCCACCGGCGCAGCCGGCGGTTCTGCGAACGGTCGCCTGGACACGTCTGTTCGGGCTCTGGCTTGGTTTTGCCGGCATTCTCGCCGCCCAGATCACCGGACATATCGCAGGTACGATTACGGACGCTTCCGGCGGGGCCGTACCCGCAGCCAAGGTGGCGCTGACCAACCAGCAGAGCGGCGAACGCCGCACTCAGACCGCGGATGACGCCGGACGGTTTGCCTTCAACCGGTTGAAGATCGGCACGTACACCCTGCAGGCGGAGGCCAGCGGGTTTCGCCAGGAGACCACGACCGTGCCGGTACGCAGCGGCGAGACATCCACGGTCGTGCTGCAACTGGAAGTCGGAATTGTTTCCGACAGCGTGGAGGTGACTGGAGCGGTAAGTCCGCTCGACCAGACAGACGCCCAAATCCAGCTTTCGATCGGCGCCCACCAGACCGCGGTGCTTCCGGTTGGCCGCAATCCGATCCTGCTGGCTTTGATCTCGCCGGGAGTCTCGCCTGTCACAGCCAACAATCCCAATCTGAATTCTGGGAATTTCAACACGAATGGGGGGCGCGGCCGGGCCAACAACATCACCATCGACAACATTACGGCCACCGACATCGTAACTACCGGAAATGGCGGCAACCAGATCGGCCCGCTGAACTTC
Organism: uncultured Solibacteraceae bacterium; assembly: GCA_964568355.1. Classification (GTDB taxonomy): domain Bacteria; phylum Acidobacteriota; class Terriglobia; order Bryobacterales; family Bryobacteraceae; genus JAJPJX01. Next base: position 4,423 of record CAZMRK010000615.1, read on the forward strand.
GCCGAAATTCAGGAAGTCAAGCTGATCACCAATAACTTCAGTGCGGAGTATGGGCGCAATTCCAGCTCCCAGTTGCAATTCCTGACCAAATCCGGCAGCAATCAGTTTCATGGCGAAGCCTGGGAGTTTCTCAAGAACGACATTCTCAACGCCCGCGACTTTTTCGATCGCAGCGGCAGCGCGACGGTAACCCGGCGAAATCAATTCGGTTATGCGCTGGGCGGGCCGATCGTGCGAAACAAGACCCAGTTTTTCACCAGCTTCGAGGACACGCAGTTGCGCGGCCTGGGGACGGTGCGGGTGGCCCAGGTGGCGACTCCGGCCATGGCGGCACAGATCACCGATCCCACCTCCAAAAAGCTTTGGGACCAATACCAGGTGCCAACGGCGGACTCCGGCCAGATCACGCAATCATCCCCGAACCTGACCCGCGCCTTTCAGTTCTCCTTCCGGGTGGACCATCAGCTCTCCTCCAATGACAACCTCTACGCGCGTTACGGCCACTATCAGCAAGAAAACTCGTCTACTTCCCTCACGTTCAACAGCACTAATCTGACGAACTTCGGCGCCAGTTCCACGAACGGTCCGCGCAATTTCAGCCTGGGTGAGACGCACATCTTCTCGCCCACGGTCGTCAACGAGTTCCGTTTCGGGTTTGGGCGAAGTTCCCCTTATTTTCTGCCGAGTTCCACGGTACCGCTCGGCCCGCAGATTTCTTTCAGCAACGGGCAGGTCTCCAGTTTCGGGCAATCCGCGAGTTTTCCACAGGGGCGCATCCAGAATACATTTGAGTACAACGATACGCTCTCGGTTTTTCGAGGGGGGCACAACATCAAGTTCGGAGCAGACGTCAGCCGTTATCAGTTGAATAGCAGCGCAGATGCGGCTACCCGCGGCCTGATCACATTTGCCTCCTGGGACGATTTCGCGGCCGGACGGCCGTTGCGCTATCAGCAGCTTTTCGGCAGCACGGTGCGAGGGAACCGGATCACCAACCAGTTCTATTTCGTGCAGGATGACTGGAGAATCCGGCCGAATCTGACCATCAACCTGGGGCTTCGTGCGGAAGTGGCCGGTGGAGTCAGCGAGGTCAACGGACTGATCTCCAACCTGGATATCACCTGCCATGACCCGATCGGGGCAGCCGGGACCGGGCCACTCGGCTGTTTCACGACCGGCCAACCATCCAACCACCCCAACGTAAACTGGGCGCCCCGGGTGGGCTTTGCCTGGAGTCCGTTCGCCAACCGGCGCACGGTGGTGCGGGGAGGCTATGGCATGGCCTATGACTTCCTCTTCCTCAATCCGATCATCAACCAGCGCCAGTTGCCGCCGTATATCCAGGTTCTGTCGCTGACGTCTTTTGGAGAGGGCAACAGCTACGCCAACCTGGTGGCCGGTTCGGCACCGGTTCAGGCGGCGGCGCTGGCGTCAATCGGTAGCTTCAACTCGACGGCACGCAATTTCGGAGCGGTCAGCCCGGCGATCGATCCCAATCTGCGCAATCCGCAGGTGCAGCAGTGGAGTCTGGGGGTCGAGAGGGAAATCGCGCGCGATCTGGTGCTGAAGCTCTCCTATGTGGGCACCAAGGGTACGTACCTGCAGCGCATGCACCCGATCAATCTGATCCAGGATCCGCGGGTGGTGCCGGCTGCCAGTGTGGCGGACGAGACAGCGCGCATCGCCGACTACCAAGCCGCCTACCTGGCGGGCACGGGGTCGGCGAATACGCCCAGTAATCGCTACGACCCGCGCTTCAATGACGTGAACCTGCTCGAGAGTTCGGCCAATTCGATCTATCACTCCCTGCAATTTCTTGCGGAAAAGAGCTTTCATCACGGTTATTCGCTGCAGGTGGCCTATACCTACTCAAAATCGATCGACGATGTCTCCGATGCGCTGGGAGTTCTGATCAACGATTCGTCCGGGCAGCAGAATCCACGCGACAACCGGGACAATCGCGCCGTCTCGCAGTTTGACCTCAGCCAGCGGCTGGTCATCGCTCATGTCTGGGAATTGCCTTGGGGGCGCCACCTGGAACCCACCTGGCTGCGCTACCTGGCTTCGGGATGGTCCTTTGCAGGAATCAGCACGTTCCGCAGCGGCTTTCCGGTGACGTTCGATTCCGGGGCCAGGCGAACCATCCAGGCGCTGACGCTGACCGGCGTGACCGGCGGTCCGGTTCGACTGAACGCGGCAGGGCCGGTGAATTTTGATCCACAGCCGGCCGGCAGCGCCGGAGCTCCGAATGGACTGAATAATGATCCCGTGCAGCGGATTTCGGCCTATGCCGAGGGCTTAGGGCTCTCCCAGCCGTTGCTGGGGAATTACGGCTCGCTGGGCCGGAATACGAGCCGGCTGAACAGCGATACGAACTTCGACTGGAATTTTTATAAGAATACGCCGCTGCGGGAAGGCCTGATGCTGCAATTGCGAGGCGAGATTTACAACATTTTCAACAATACGTCGTTTCAGGACGTAACGCGAATTATCACGAGCTCAACTTTCGGCCAATACAGCACGGTGACACACGATTCGCGGAATATCCAATTGGGAATACGGCTGATTTTCTGACAGGCCCGGCTCCCGGCGGAACAACCTCGCCAGGAGCCGGCGGCTTGCGCTTACTGTTGAGTGCGGCGCCAGGAGTTGCAGGCGGCCGGATGGTCCGCAGCGGGGCGATTCATCGCGCCCCCCAGAAAACGATCCATCCTCGTTCCCAGTTTCTGTTGCTGATCAGGAGTGAGCGTAGCGTAGAACTTGGCGAACGCCTTGGCGCGGATCGAGGCCATCTGCGACAGAAGAGGCCCAATCTTGGCGGTGACTTCGTCGATTTGGGTTTCCGGAGCGCCGGCCTTCACTGCCGTGGCCAGATCCTGCCGATATTGCCGGAGCTGACGGGCAATTGGCTGGGCCTCCTGCCGCGAAGCCTGAAAAATCTGGCCGGCCTGCGCTTTTTGCGCATCGGTCAGATTCAGATCTGCCGCCAAGCGCCCCATGGGATTCATCCGGCCCGCGTGTTTGTGAGCTTGACCTTGCCCCTCCGGGCGCTGGCTGAACCCGGGATTATCCTGTGCGAAAAGCATCCCCGCAGCCAGGAGAGCCGCGGTTCCGAACTGCCAAATTTTGCGTCGTTTCATGTACTTCCCCTTCCTATGAATTAGGACGCGAGTTTCCGTTCGAGGTGTACTTGGCTTACAATTTCTTACCGAGCCTGGAAATGGCGGGGCAGATTTACAGGAATCTGTCAAAATTCAGCCAGCGCTGAGGTCTATTCCTGATGGCTCAGAGGAAGTACTATTACGCTAGCATATAAGGAACAGGGTTTTGCGGAAAAAGTCATGGTACCGGCTTCGGTTTCACAGAAAAGAGGCGGGGAAAACGGATGCCCATCTGCCTGAATTGCAGCGCGGCCTTTGAGGGCTATGTTTGCCAGAAGTGCGGGGCTCCGCAGCATCGCCCAGGTCCGGCGCCGCTGACGGGTAAGTTGATGGGCCCGGTTGCGTGGCTGATTGCCGCTATAGTGGCTGCTGGCGCGATTATGGGGGTGCTCGCGATTGGCGTGGGGATCTCGCTGATACGTCACCTTCCTTCGAGCATGGACCAGTCCCGGCGGAGAGATCACGACGCCAACCTGGCTTTGGCGCGTCTGCTGACCTCCACCCACCTGGAGCTCGAAGTTCTTTCCATCGACCCTGGCAGTAGCACGGTAACCTTGCGTCACCGGCATACTGGCAGCATCGTAACGCAGGATATTGAGAGCGCCCGCAAAGGTAATTTTCTTTTCGGCACCGTAGCCAGCACGCTCCCCGTCCCCGCACCTCATCAGGCACGCCCACCCTTTGGCGTTCCGGAGTGGATTCCCGCGTATCCCCTGGCTCACCCTTTGGCTGACACTTCAGAGGCCAGCGGCGGCAGCTTCGATTTCCAGACCTCGGACTCGGTCGGCGAAGTGATTTCGTTCTACCAGGAAGGTCTGCGGCGATCCGGTTTCCAGATCACGGCCGCTGGCACACGTGACGGAGATCACAAATCCACCGAAGGAGCGCTCACCGCGACCGATCCTGCGACGGGCCGGAACGTGTTCGTCACCATTTCCGGAGAAGGCTCGCAGGCAAAGGTCCTGGTCACCTACCAGACACAAAGAAGCGCGGCCAACACCGGACCAACCGCAGGAAATCCGTAAGTCGGGCCACACGCGCTCTGCTTTCCACAAGAGCTTCCGGAGCGCTGCGATTTCCCTTCGCATGCAAGATATAATGAGATTCGAAAATCGTATTTTGCTTGGGAAAGGCGCATATGCCCATGGATTTCTCACGTCGCAACCTTTTGCAAATGGCGGCCGGAGCAGGCGTGCTCTCCGTCGCGCGGGGCCAGAAGATGGCTCTGGAGGGCAGCGATCGGCGCTCGGCGGTGGCCCTGGTCAAAGGCGAAGACCGGCGAAAAAATATTCACGATGCCCTGGTGGCGATCGACGAACAAATCCGGCCGGTGCTCAAGACCAAAAAGTATGTCGTGATCAAGCCCAATAACGTCTCGACGGTGAAACCGCTGGCCGCAACTCACGCCGATGCTCTGAGGGGCATCCTGGACTATCTGAGGCCGCGCTTCAAAGGCCCTGTGGTCATCGCGGAGTCTTCGGCCGGCGAGACCATGGAGGGATTTGAGAACTTCCTGTACACCCGCCTGGTCTCCGAAAATCGCTCGCAGAAGGTGAGCCTGGTGGATCTGAATGCAGAAGCCCGCTATGAGGTGATGCCGCTTGTGGATTTCGACCTCCACGTGGTTCCGGTGCGCCTGGCGGCGCGCCTGCTCGATCCGGAGGCCTTCGTGATCGGCTCGGCGATGCTTAAGACCCATAACACCGTGATCGCCACGCTTTCGGTGAAGAACATGGTACTGGGTGCTCCCCTGCACAGCGCCCCCAAGGAGACTCCTCGCTGGAGCGACAAGCGTAAGTATCACGTGGGTGTGCGGCAGACGCACTACAACATGATGCTGACCGCTCAGAAGATGGCTCCGTTCTGGGGAGTCGCGGTGATCGATGGATTTGATGGGATGGAGGGCAACGGGCCGTCCTCCGGCACTGCGGTGCCCTCGCGGGTAGCGATCGCGTCCCGCGACTTCATCGCGGCTGATCGGGTTGGCGTGGAGGCAATGGGTATCAATGCCGATTGGATCGGCTACTTGCGCTACTGCGCGCAAGCCGGCGTCGGCCAGTACGACCTGGGGAAGATCGACATTCGCGGAGAGAAACTGGATGCGGTGCGCCGCAGCTACCGCATGCACCAGGATATCGAGCGCGAGTTGCAATGGCAGGGTCCCATGACCGATCTTCCGCCCAAGTTGGGATAGTTCGCGCGGCGGCCCCGCAACGCGGTGACGGCGTGGGACCGCCGCTTCTCCTCCTGCTCTCACCGAAGGTTACCCGCCGCCTCCGCGTGCCCACCCGATCGGCGATAATAAGGGGACGCGGGTGTCATGGACTTCAAGGAGCAGCTCAAAGCTTCCGTAGACATCGTGAAAGTAGTCGGCGAATATGTCCGGCTGCGCAAGTCGGGCGGTGTGCGGTATGTCGGGCTGTGCCCTTTCCATAACGAGAAGACACCATCCTTCTCGGTGCACGCCACGCTGCAGATTTACAAGTGTTTCGGCTGTGGCGCCGGCGGCGACGTCCTGAAATTTATTATGGACATCGAGCGCCTGACCTTCTTTGAAGCGCTCAAACTACTCGCCGAACGCAACGGTATTCCCCTCCCCAAGCGGTCGGACCACGCGGACCCGGATACCCGGCTGCGCGCTGCGATTTTCCAGATGCATGAGCTGGCGCTGGAACTGTTTCGCGGACAATTGCAGGGCTCGGGAGGTGCCGAGCCGCGCGCCTACCTGGAGCGTCGCGGGGTCGCGCCCGCGGTAGCCGAGCAGTTCGGATTGGGATACGCCGACCGTTCGGGCCGCTCTCTGCTGCGTGTGTTGGAACAACATTCGTTCACCGCCGAGCAGATGGAGGCTTCCGGGCTGGTGAGCCGGCGCCAGGACGGCAGCTTTTACGACCGCTTCCGGCACCGATTGATGTTCCCCATCCATAGCGAGTCCGGAAAGGTAATCGCATTCGGAGGAAGGGCGCTCTCCGCGGAGGAAGAACCAAAGTACTTAAATTCGGCGGAAACGCCGATCTATAAGAAGAGCCTCGTGCTCTACAATCTGCACCGGGCCAAGGACGCTATCCGGAGAGGCGATCGGGTGATATTGGTCGAAGGCTATATGGACGCAATCGGCGTGACTGCGGCTGGCGTGCGCGAGGTGGTAGCGCCCTGTGGTACAGCTTTGACTGCGCAGCAGGTGCAGACGATGAAGCGCCATTCCGACAAGATCGTGGTCAATTTCGATCCGGATGCGGCAGGCGCCAACGCCACGGAGCGATCCATCAACCTGCTGCTGGATGAGGGGATGCACGTGCGGGTTCTACAACTCGACGGCGGGCTCGATCCGGACGAGTACTGCAAAGAACGTGGCACGCAGGCATATCTGGACGCGCTCGATCGAGCCAAAGGGTACTTCTATTGGCTGGCCGACCGGGCGCGGGCAAAATTCGATATGCGCAGCGCGGAAGGCCGGGTCGGCGCTTTCCAGTTTCTGCTTCCGGCCGTGCAGAGACTGGGTGACAAGATCGAACGCATGGCCGTGGCCAATGACGTAGCCGCCTACCTGGGTATTGAGGCGGGGCTGGTATTGGAGAATTTCCGAAAGGCGGCGCTGGAACGCCGTGACCACCAGGCTCCGTCCGGGCCTGATCCGGTGGGCCCGACTGAGAAATTTCTACTCAACCTGCTACTCACGAATGAAGAAGCCCGAGGGCGCCTTCTACCTGAGTTGAAGCCTCTCCGGGCGGTGGAGAAGTTCCCCACCCGGCGAATCTTCCAGACGATGTTCGCGTTGGACGATGCGGGAGCGCGCGTGGATTTTGAGGAGGTCAATGCCAGGCTGGAAGAGGCGGATCGGAACCTGTTGGCATCTGCCGTGCTATCTGATGAGACAGACGAAGAATTTGCATCTCTGGAACAAGGGGAGGCGTGCCTCCGCAGCCTGCAGATCTCCAGCCAGAAGGCCATGGTTGCCGAGTTGAAGTCTCAGGTGAAAGCGGCGGAGCGGGAAGGCAACCTCGCCGAGGCGATGCGTTTGGCGGAGCAGTTACTACATCTGCAAAAAAACTACATGGTACCGTAAGGTCGGAACGGCACACGGGGTATGCCGGAGACGCTGGTGTACAATATTCGGATCGGTTCCAGGCGGGGGAGAGCTGGCCTTCAGTGGCACTCGAAGATAAATACGATCGGCTACAGCGCCTGATGCAGGTGGGCAAGGAAAAGGGCTACGTCCTTTACGACGAGCTCAGCGATCTTCTGCCTGCCGACGTCAACCCCGGTTCGGACCTGGACGACCTGCTGGCAGGCCTTGACGGGGCCGGCATCGAGATCCTCGAAGAGCCCAAGCTCGAATTCGACAAAAAGCTGGAGGACGTCGAGGAGTTTCTGGACCTGGAACTGCCCCCCGGCGTCGGCGAAAAAATCAACGATCCGGTGCGCATGTACCTGCGCGAGATGGGCACGGTTCCGCTACTTACCCGCGAAGGCGAGATCGAAATTGCGCGCCGTATCGAACGGGGACAGAACACGGTCATGAAGGCCCTCTCGCGATCTCCCCTGGTGATTCGCGAGGTTCTGCGGCTGAGTGACGAGCTTGCCAGCGCTGCTATCTCGGCGCGCGATCTGATTCAAATCTCCGACCCCCTTCTCACCGATGAGTTGGTGGAGGAAAAACGCAGAGAATTTCTACAAGTTACGGAAGAAATCTCCCGCCTGTATCGCAGGGTCCTCCAGCAGCGTCAGAAACTGCTGGCCATTCCGCGAGGGCTGAAGCCCAAGCAACATCGGCACCTGCTGTGGGAGATCGGCCGGTTGATCGTGAAAATCTCCCGGTTTACCCGGACCGTCCGCTTTCAGAGCCAGATTCTCCGGCAATTCCTGGATCGTATCCGCTGCGCCGTGGACGAACTCCAGCCGGTGGAATGGGATATGGCGCGCCTGCAGCGCAAGATGGAAACCTGGCCGGGTGCGCGCGCCGAGGGTCTGAAGGATCTCCGCAAAGAGCATCGCGGTTACGCGCAGCGCCTGCAACAACTCGAAGAACAATACGGTTCCTCGGCCGCCGAATTGCGACGCACGCTGCAGATCATTACCAAGGCGGACCAGGAAGCCGAGACCGCCAAGCGCGAACTGATTGAAGCAAACCTGCGGCTGGTGGTGAGTATCGCCAAACGTTACACCAACCGCGGCTTGCAATTTCTGGATCTGATCCAGGAAGGCAATATCGGCCTGATGAAGGCCGTGGACAAATTCGAATATCGCCGGGGCTACAAGTTCTCGACCTATGCGACCTGGTGGGTACGGCAAGCAATTACGCGCGCCATTGCCGATCAGGCCCGCACCATTCGCATTCCGGTGCACATGATCGAGACGATCAATAAGTTGATCCGCACGTCCCGGCAGATGGTGCAGGAACTGGGCCGGGAGCCCACTAACGAGGAACTGGCTAAACGGCTCGAACTACCGGTCTCAAAGGTTCGCAAGGTCTTGCGTGTGGCGCAGGAGCCGATCTCGCTGGAGACGCCGATCGGGGAGGAGGATGAATCCCACCTGGGCGACTTCATCGTCGATCAGGCGGGCGTATCGCCTTCCGACGCCGTCATCAACTTGAACCTGCGCGAGCAGACCGCCCAGGTGCTCAAGACGCTGACGCCGCGGGAAGAGAAGATCATCAAAATGCGCTTTGGGCTGGAAGACGGCAGCGAGCATACGCTCGAAGAAGTGGGCCAGAACTTCGCGGTCACCCGCGAACGAATCCGCCAGATTGAAGCCAAGGCACTGCGCAAGCTCCGGCACCCGAGCCGCAGCCATCGTCTGCGCACCTTCTTGGAAAACGGGACCGGAAGCGCCTAAAAAGGAAAAAGCCCGATCAGCAGATCGGGCTTTTCAGAGATAATCCGGGCGACGTCCTACTCTCCCACAC
>CAZMRK010000616.1:0-4575 GCA_964568355.1 uncultured Solibacteraceae bacterium
CTGGGCAGCGCCACCTGTAACATTGGCCTGATTTCCGGCGGCCGCCAGGTCAACTTTGTGCCGGATTTCTGCGCCATCGAACTGGATCGCCGCCTGCTGCCCGGCGAGGAGATCCCGGACGTGCTGGCCCATTACCAGGCCGTGCTCGACCGATATCCCGAGCTCGACGCCTACATGGAGCCGCCTATGCTGGAAGACTATCCGCTCGAAACGGCCGCCTCCGATCCCTTCGTCGCCTGCGCCGGCGGTATACTCGGCGGCCTTGGCCTCGAGCCCGAGCCCCTGGGCGTTCCTTACGGCAGCGACGCCAGCAAGCTCGGCCGCATCGGCATCCCCAGTGTGATCTTCGGACCCGGCAGCATCGATCAGGCTCATGCCGCCGTCGAATGGGTGGAGTGCGACCAGGTCCGGCAGGCCTGCGAGTTCTACCGCGGGCTGATGCTGCGGTTCGAGTAAGCGGCATCGAATTTCCGCAGCATCCCGCGCATGAAGGAGTCTTCAGGAAACAATTCCAGGTAGTGCGTGATCGTGCTGCGCGCGGCCGGATAGTCATGCAGATCGATATAGCGCGAGGCCAACAGCTTCTGGAGCACGGCCGCGTACGGGAATCGCCCGATCCCCTCCCGCAGCGCTCGCGCGGCCTTTTCCGGCCGTCCGGCCCGTGTCCATGCCTCGGCCAGGTCCTGGTAGGGCACCGGCGAGATCGCCCCCGCTCCAACTGCCCGCGCGAGGTACTCCGCCGCGCGGGGGTCGTTCTCGCGCAGTGCCTTGCGCCCCAGCGCCGCCAGTACGAATGGATGCTCCGGATCGCTGCGGCGCGCCTGTTCCAGAAGCTCCAGGTAGCGCCGCTGATAGAGAGCTCCGCGGTCCGCAAGCGGGGCATAGGCCTGGAGCAGTGTCACCGGCGCCAGTTCCTGCGGCGAGCCGTTCAGATAGATCAACCCCGGCAGGTTGGGCGCTTCCGCGGGTTCCGCCTCCCCGGCCCGCCTCACGATACGGTGCTGCGTCAGAGCGGTATGGGAAATCTGCCGCTCCTCCCGCTTGGGCATGTGGCAGCCTGTGCAATCATCCGCCGCTCCGCGCTGTTTCCGCGGTAGCGTGCAGGGTCTTTTCGCGTGGCAGCCCAGGCATTTTGCCCGGTAGTCCGGCTGCCCGCCGTGCGGATCGTGGCAACTCCGGCATCCCAGCTTCCCGCCGCTGGCCGTAAAACAGCGGCTCGTCGCCAGCGCGCGATGGTGGTCCAGCAGGCCGGTGGACGCGGCGCCCGGTATCCGGAACAGGGCCACCGTTTCGGACAGCCGCTGTCCGGGCCGGAACTCGCCCTCGCGCTTACCCGGCTGGAGCACCCGTACGTCACCGTCCTGGTGGCAGCGCATGCAGATCTCGTCCGCCAGCCGTAGCGACAGCTTGGCCGGATTGACCACCCGGTGATTCGGACCCTCGCCATGGCAATCCGCGCAGCCGATCCCCCGCCCCGCGCTTCCGGCGTGGCAGGAGACGCAAACCGGCAGAATGGGGCGCTGGAATCCCTGGTCCTGCTGGTCATATCCCGGAGATAGCCCCCAGGTCTGGGCCTTGGCAAACCACGAAAGCGGGGCTTGGAACAACTCCCCGCCGCGCCGTACCACGAAACTATGGCCGTTCTGGCCGGATCCGACTACGTAGGCGATCGGATAGCTCACCCGGAAGACGCCCGGTTCTTCTTCGTTCTGCTGGTGGCCCTGGACCTGGTAATACCGTCCGGCAACCGCGCTCGGGACGATCACCGGTTGCCGTAGCCCTTCGCCCGAAGGCGGCCGCCAGGAGCGTGCCATCGGGCTCCGCATCCAGGCCTCGTAAATCTTGCGATGGCACCCCGCGCAAGCCTGCGAGTCCGCCCAGGCCGGCAAAGCCGCTAGAAGTAGGAGGATCGCCTCACGCCGCATCGTCTCCTCTCGCCCGCCACTGGTGAGGCTCGATCCGGCCCACCACCACCAGGTAAAGCACCGCCGCCAGGCCCAGCATCACTGCCGCGGCCAGGAAAGCCAGGAAGAACGAATGCGTGCGGCTGACGATCAGCCCGGTGACCAATGGCGAGAGCACACCACCCAAATTTCCAACTGCGTTCTGGATCCCCGTCCACTGGCCTGCCGCCAGCGGTCCGGCCAGGGTCTGCGAGATCGCCCAAACGTTCGAGCTGAACATGCCCAGCGCGAGATAGGCCAGCACCAGCAGACCCACGGCCACCCCGGCGTCCGACGCCCAGGCCACCGGCAGCATCAGCGCGCCCATTAACGCCAGGCCGCCCACGGCGAAGGTCTTGCGGACGCGCGTAGCGCTCCCTCCCCGCGCGATCCAGCGGTCCGACGCCCATCCGCAGGTCATCGCCGAAGCGGCCACGGCCCAGTAAGGCAGCGAGCCCAGGATGGCCATGGTTTCCATGCGGAAATGCCGCTCCATCACCAGATAAGATGGCAGCCAAGTCAGCAGAAAATACCACACATAGCCGAAACAGAACATCGCGATGGAGGTACCCCAGGCATCGCGGCGGCCCAGGATTTCCACAAGCCCCGGTCCCCGTTCACGCTTCCGCTCGACCGCCATCTCCTGCCGCGGTGCGTAGAAGTGCCACGGCACGAGCCACAGCAGGCTGACCGCCCCCACCATCACGAAAAGCGCCCGCCAGCCGTACCGTGCCACCAGCAGGCCGCCTAACAGCGTTCCCAGCGCCGGTCCCAGCTTCGTGCCGGCATCGATCAGGGCGTTGGCCCGGCCGCGCTGATCTTCGGGAAAATTCCTTACCAGGATCTGCGAGCAGGCCGGATATACCACCGATTCGCCCATCCCCAGCAGCAGGCGCACCGCGAACAAGGTGGCAAAGGTGTTCGTCACCCCGGTCAGCAGCGTGGCCACGGACCATACCAGGTAACCCGCGGCATAGACCCAATTCACCTGGAAACGATCCACCAGCCAGCCGGAGACGATCTGGAAGATCGAGTAGGTCCAGAAAAAAGCCGAAAACAGCAGCCCGAGCTGGGCCGGCGTGAGCGCCAGCTCCGGCCCCAGAATCGGGGCCGCGATGGAGAGATTCCCCCGGTCGACATAGTTGATGAAGACCGAGACGAATAGCAGGACCACCACCGTCCAGTGAGTGGCTTTGCGCGTGCGCGGAACGCCGGGAGCCGTCATCAGGTGCCGAATAACCGCAGCATGCGGTCCCGCGAGTGATCGATATGGGCCGCCATGGCCTTGCTGGCGAGGGTGGGCTTGCGGGCTTCGAGAGCCGCAAAGATCTCGCCGTGCGGAATCCAGCCGGAGTCGCGCTGGGTCGAGAGTACGTCCAGCCGGTGAACGTATTCGAGCGTCAGGCGCATCTGGTCCAGCACGCGCTGGTTCCGGGCGATCTCCGCAATGCCCATGTGGAATGCGTCATTGGCCTTCAGGATCTCGGCCAGGGGCGCCTTGGTCCGGTTTTCCACCTCCAGGATCAGCCGAAGATTTGCGATCTGCTCCACGCTGGCAGTGTGCGCCGCCTTTTCGGCATTAAAGCATTCCAGCAGCTTGCGGTATTCATAGATCTCCACGATGTCGCGGATGGAGATAGCTGGAATCATGTATCCCTTGTGGCGGATACGGGAGATCCAGCCCTCCTGCGAAAGGCGATTGCAAGCCTCGCGGATGGGGGTGCGGCTAGTCTGGCACTGCCGCGCCAAATCGACTTCGGCCAGGAAATCCCCAGGCCGGAAATCGCACTGCAGGATCCAGTTCTTGAGCAGCCGGTAGACGCGATCGACCTCGCCCTCGGTCCCCGCATCAGCCTTATTCGTCAATCGACCGTTCTCCAAACCCGTCCTCTGTAAATCATGGCTCATTTTAAACCGACAGACTGTTCGCCCATGCAAGGCCGGCGATGGCGACGATCAGCAGGCCGATGCCGCAGGCCAGTTGCCGGCGCGCAGTCCCAGGCGATTCCTTCCACTCGCCGGTCAGAATGCCTAGCACGTTAGCTACCAGAACCACGGTCGACATCAGGATAGCCCACCCCAAAGATGGACCCAGCCGGCCAAGCTGGGTGGCGCCCGCGCCATAGAGGCTCATGCCTGCCATCCACATCACGCCCATCGAGACTGCCAACAGCCACCGGCGCGGCCAACCGGGCGCACGGAAGGCCCCCGCCGATCGATTGCGCCTGAGCAGGTAGAGCGCATAGCCCGAATTGCAGAGGAACAGGGGAAGGGTCAACAAAGTCCACAGCGTATTTTGTGCGGCGGAAGGGGACACGCCCAGGTCGCGCGCACGGCTGGCGATGTCGGCTCCGAAGGCGAATCCCAGATTTCCACAGGCGGACAGCAGACCCGAGGCCAGGCAGATCAGCACTCCCCGCCGGTAGCCCTTGGGCGTCCCGGCCTTTTCTTTCCATTTCCCGGCGAACGAGCAGACCGCCACTCCGCCCAGCATCAGCGCCAGCGAAATTCCGGTCAGGATGCCCTGCTCTGTGGAAAAATGGGCCGGAGGCTGGACCAGCAGGGGAACGAGCGTCCCGGCTGTCGCGGCCACACCCAGAATGACCGCGAAGCCGAGCGCCAGGCCTAAGGC
>CAZMRK010000617.1:0-18279 GCA_964568355.1 uncultured Solibacteraceae bacterium
TACGACGCGCTGGCCGTGGCGACTACCGAAGTCGGCCTGGCATTCCTGGCGGCGAACCTGGTGACGGGTTCGATCTGGGGCCGGATCATCTGGGGAATCTGGTGGACCTGGGACGCGCGGCTCACGTCGGCATTGGTCTGCTGGCTGCTCTATGCCGGTTACCTCATGCTGCGCCACTCGATTGAAGAGCCGACCGCGCGGGCGCGCATCGCCGCGGTGTTCAATATTTTCGCGTTTGCCGATGTGCCGATTGTGATCTTTTCGATCAAGTGGTGGCGCACGCAGCACCCCCAGCCGGTTTTCTGGGGCGGCGGCTCGATCGACCCGGCGATGTACTCCACCGCGATGCTGAACCTGCTGGCGCTGGTGCTGCTGGCCGTGATTCTGATTCTGATCCGATTCCGGCAGGAGGAGACCCAGCGCGAGATCGATTCGCTGCGGCGCTACGCCCACGCGGTGGTCTGAGCGGCATCGGAGGGAAGAAAGGATTCGAAATGGACACACGCAACTTTACCTTCATGTTTTACGGCTTTCTGGCCGCCTGGCTGATCCTGGTGGTGTACGTGCTGATGCTGGTGGCGCGGGAACGCAAGATTGCGGATCAGCTCAAAAGCCTGAAGGGCATGGTCGATTACAAGAACGCCAAGTGACACAGGCCGGGCTGAACGTCCGGCCTACGCCCCCCTCCCCGGTCAATCTCTTCAAGAAGTCACCCGACAGGAAGACTCCGCAAGATGGAGTATAGTAAGACTTCAGTTATGCGACGACGGACGGTTTTGCAATCGTTGACAGGTGGCGCCTTGCTTGGGCTGGTCACCGAACGCGAGCAGAAGGCGCAAGCCCAGGTGGAGCGGGCCACCAGGGGGATGCCTTCGCCCAAGATCAAAGACGTCCAGGTGATCGCCACCGCGCCGGCGGGTCTGCGCCTCACGGTGGTCAAGATCATCACGGACCAGGACGGTCTCTACGGATACGGATGCGGCACGTTCACGCAGCGCGCGGAGCTGGTGAACGCTGCGGTGGATCGCTATTTGAAGCCGTTTCTGATCGGCAAGCCGGCGGACCGGATCGACGACACGTGGCAGGCCTGCTACAACAGCTCGTACTGGCGCAACGGTCCTGTGGAGAACAACGCGCTGAGCGGCGTGGATCAGGCGCTCTGGGACATCAAGGGCCGTCAGGCGGGGCTGCCGGTATACCAGTTGCTGGGCGGCAAATGCCGCGAGGCGGCCGATTGCTACGGGCATGCGTCCGGCGCCGAACCCGCGGAGGTGATTGAAAGCGCCCGGAAGTACATGGAGCGAGGCTTCCGCCATGTGCGGGTGCAGGTGGGAGTTCCAGGGATGTCCGGCTACGGCTCGGGTCGCGGCAGCGCGAAGGTGCAGGCGCTGCACAGCGGCGAGGTGTTCGAGCCAATGGCGTACATCCGGCGCGCGCTGAAGCTGTTCGAGGAGTGCCGTAAGCAACTGGGGGACGAGATCGAGCTGCTGCACGACGTGCACGAGCGGGTGACTCCGAACCAGGCGGTGCAGTTCGCCAAGGACGTCGAGAAGTTCCGGCTGTTCTTTCTGGAAGACGCGCTCTCCCCCGAAGATATTGCATACTTCCGGCAGATCCGGCAGCAGTGCTCGACGCCGCTGGCAATGGGCGAATTGTTCAATAGCCCGCACGAGTGGACTCCCCTGATCTCGGAACGCCTGATCGATTACATGCGGATGCATGTGTCGCAGGTGGGCGGGTTGACGCCTTGCCGGAAGATCGCGGCGATGGGCGAAATTTTCAGCGTAAAGACGGCATGGCACGGACCGGGGGATGTCTCGCCGATAGGGCATATGGCCAATGTGACCCTGGATCTGGTTTGCTACAACTTCGGGATCCAGGAATACTCGCCGTTCAATGCGGCGTTGCAGGAAGTGTTCCATGGCTGCCCGGTGATGAAGGACGGCTACCTGTATGCGAACGAAGCTCCCGGTTGGGGCATCGAGGTGGACGAGAAAGCGGCGGCGAAATATCCTTACCGCGAAGGCCGCGGGCCGTGGAAGAATCTGAACGGCGGCTGGGGAGAAGTGCGGCGCCGGGACGGTACCATCATTAAGCAGTAGCGGGCAGGGCAGCGGCTCCGGGATACCGGTTCTTCATGTTATTCTGAAACAGAACACACTCCCCCAATCGGAGAGATGGCCGAGTGGTTGAAGGCGCACGCTTGGAAAGCGTGTATAGGGGTAACT
Source organism: uncultured Solibacteraceae bacterium (assembly GCA_964568355.1). Lineage (GTDB taxonomy): Bacteria > Acidobacteriota > Terriglobia > Bryobacterales > Bryobacteraceae > JAJPJX01. The sequence goes on from CAZMRK010000617.1 coordinate 2,229, forward strand.
CTATCGAGGGTTCGAATCCCTCTCTCTCCGCCATGAAAAATTAATGACTTGCGGCTGCGAATCGGACGGCCAGTCCGGAGATCCTCTCTCCGCGGATCTGCGAAGGCGCTGGCGATTCCTACGGCCGCGTTGCCGGTAATATCCGGAACCGCTTACGACCTTCAATCCGGTAGGTGTTGAAGTCCGCGTGATCCACGGTGAACACCGTAGACAGCCCTTCACGCCTCGCTAGGTATACGAGCGTCGCATCTGCGAAATCCATCGGACGGTCCCAATAACGCAACATCAGCGTTTGGGCTTCCGTCAACTCTGAATCCTCGATGACTGCCAGCCGGATCGCGCCGGAACGTATGAACTTCCAGGCGGTCTCCATCTCCTGGCGGCTGTCGCCCACCAGGTGGAATAATTCCGTGAGCACTGCTTCCGAGGTCACTAGAGGTAGCCGGAGTTGGTGAAATGTGTCTACGCAGACCCCATGCCACCGATCGGTGCGATCCAGCAAGGCGAGAATCGCACCTGTGTCGATCAAGGCGTCAGCGGCCATAATGACGCCGCAGACGATCTCGCACGGCTCGCGAAGCGGCCTCCGAACGCTGCACGTTGCCGCTCGCTAAAGTGCCAAGCCACTTTGACGCCGCCTTTTGCAGGCGGCGCTGCTCTTCATCCCCCTCGCTTTCCGTGGCACTCTTCTGCAGCCACTCGCGCGCTGCGGTGTCGAGAGCGGCTGACATCGATATCTTCCGGCGGCGCGCCTCCCGCTCCAGGCTCGTCTTGACGTCGGACGATACCCGCCAGCTATACACCTCGGTCTTCATGCACTACATTGTAGTGCATCTCTGTGGCCGTCTGCCAGCCCGCTTGCAGAGGGTGGAACTCCGTGTCGGGCACTATCGGACAAGGCGCCACGACATTCATGGCAAGTGCGACATCGTGAGCAACGTACGATCTGCAGGTTAGGGGCAGGATTGACGCTTCAAGGTTCCGAATCCCTCTCCCTCCGCCATTTTAGAATCAATAACTTACATGGGGTTAGCGGTAGCTTGGGCAGTCGGCGGCTACGCCCGCGGTAGCCAGCGGTCCAAGATTGCACAGTGTCGTTCCCACTTCATGCGGCGCTGGCTGCGTCTTCATCCCCCGGAGATCAGCGTCAGACGATCAGGATACTGCTTGGAGTTGGAATGCCGACAGCTCGACGCGACCAGGTACGACCATAATCGGCTGACAGGTAGAGGCTGCCTTTCTTATCGGCGACCGCGGCTGCCGCACCATTCGTAGCGAGGCAACCGGTGTGGGCGACACCGTCGAGCCATGCGGGCAGGCCTCCGGTGACCCGAACCAGCGGGGAATGTTCGTCCACGACCCGCCGGTAGATCGCGCCCTGGGGGGCGAAGGGGCCTTCTGCCGCGGAGACCAGGATATCGTCACCGGCGAACGCAACCGCGGAACAGTGTAAGGCGTGAAGGCCCCTCTGTTCGACCTGCCAGGTCGCCCCGCCGTCGCTACTGGCGCAAAGCCCGATCGCCGCGGCGGCCGCTACAATACCCGGACGGCTGGGGTGCGCACGGACCTCATGAACGTCGCTATCGATGTCGATCGTAGGCTGCCAGGTTGCTCCCCCGTCTACGGATCGGGGGATACCGCCGACATGGACATTGGCGAGAAGGACCTTGCCGTCCGAGGTCGCGGTTATGGAACGAACTCCGAGCGGTGGTCCGACGACCTTCCCGTCGATCAGTGCCGTGCCTGCGTACCACTTGTCGCGCCCCGCGACCTCCTCGAAGCCCCGCAGGCGCTCGATTTCTCCGGTTGCGCTGACGCGCAGAACCAGTGCATCGTCAGTGCCGACGTAGAGGATGCCGCCGACGGTTACGCAACAGGCGAGATCCATCGTCACTGTCGCGATCGTGCTCCAAACGCCGCCGGGTGCGCGACGGAAAAGCGAGTGTCCGTCGACGATCGCGACAACGCCGCCCTGCCCGTCGGATGTGAGCGCTCTCACCGAGTGATGGGCCAGTTCCTGTTGAGGCGTCCCGCCGGAGACGACGAACAGGCCGGCATCCCACGTCGCCACAAGCACCGGAGAAGTCACGTCGATCCTTGCATCCAGTTCTTCTGTGCGCCCGCCCACTCCTTGCGCATAGTGAAAACCAGTGTAGCGCATCGCAGATTCCACGCAGAATACCTGCGTTCCGGGCAAACCGGGTACAGGCAACGAATTTCGCAAATGCGGCGAAATTCATGCCAGTCCCCGCTTTGCGGCGTCGTTTCCTATTGGGCAACATTTGCGACGCACTACGCCAGCGATATCCCGCCATGCCGGACTGGAAGGACACGCCGGGCGCCGCGGCTCACCGCACATGCAGAGTTTTTTCCAGCGCATCTACCCGTTGCTGGAAATTGACCACGACCGGGCTCTTCGAATCATTCGCGACCAGCGCGTCGCGGACTCGCGCGGCCGCTTTCAGGGCCGGACGCGCCAGTTCGGGTTCTGCCGTTGCGAGGTAGTGCTCTGCCAGACGCGCGTAGGCCCGGCCAAGAGCGATGTTCAGAGGAAAGCTCCGCGGATCTTCGTGACGATCGACAATCAGTTGGTTGATCCGTGCCAGAATGGTCTGGAGGTCGTTGGCAGACAGCGCCCCCGGAGCCACGGGGAAGAGCGCATCGCGCCCGGTGAACACCGTCATCGGTTCGGCGCAGAACCGCGCGATGCGCGGCTCGACCACCTGCCACTCGCGGGCGAGGGCGCACCAGCGGCGAGCGTCCTCCAGGCGATTCAGCCTTCGGAACGACCATATCAGGTTCGCGACGCCGAGGTTGCGGGTCTGCGTCAGACCACGGGCATGGCTGTTCGCCACCACTTCCGTCAAAAGAGCGGGCACCGATTCGATGCGATTCTGGCCGATCTGTTCGCGGGCGATTGACAGGCGCGCGCTCTCCAGCCAAACCGTGCCGTTGAGCTCAGCCTGGATGGCCGCGGGCAGGGCGCGGAAGTCCGCCAGGGCTTCGCGCGCCAGACGGTATCCGGCCTGGCTCGTGCCACGCTGGCGCTCCAGGCGGAGCCGGCAGAGCTTCACCAAAAGCGCATTGCGCCGCGACGCGGGCGAGGGTTGGGCTCGCAGCCACTGGTCAGCCGCAGCGTTCGCCTTTGTCAAGGGCTCCTGGGCTGCTGTGAATTCCCCTCGATGCACCAGGATCATGGCCACACGCCTCCAGGCGATGCTGCGTTCACGCCAGCGGGGAGGGCCCGGCAGCGCTTCGAGTGATGCGGCGGCGCGCCGGAGGGACCTTTCCGTGGCGACCTGCTGCTGGCCGGCGATGTTGGGGTCGGCGTTTTCATCGTTGATGAGATCGCCCACGAGTGCATCCAGGCGGCGGGCATTCCACAAAGCCTGTTGGGCGCTCAAAGAGGCGCGCCGTGAAGCTCGATCTGCCCGCCACCAGCCACCCGCCAGGGACAGCACCAGCAGCCCGGTGAGCAACGTTGCGGCCCAGTTTCTGCGCAGAAAGCGCCGCGCCACGTACGCAGCGGTGGCTGGACGGGCGCGCAGGGGAAGACCTTCCTGCAAGCGGCGCAGGTCTTCCAGAAGGTGGGGCACGGACAAGTAACGGTCGCCGGGGCGCTCCGCTGTCGCACGATCCAGGAGGTATCGCAAGTCCGAGCGCCGGGCGGCCGCGGGCAGCGTCTCTTCCAGGAGCCTTCCCAGCGAGTAAATGTCGCTGGGAACTGAGGGTCCCTCGCCACGCTTCTGCTCCGGGCTGGCGTACTGCGGTGTCAACATCAACCGCGTCACTTCGCCGCGCGCGAGGTCGTCTCCGGCAAGCAGTCGAGCGGCGCCGAAATCCAGCAGTTTGGGGAGTCCCTGCGAGGTGACCAGAACATTTGCCGGCTTGATATCGCCGTGCACGACCAGGCGCGCGTGGAGGTAACTTACCGCCTCGCAGACGGATTCGAAAAGCGCCAGCCGGCGCGGTAGGGCGGGATTCGTCCGCTTCAAGTACGCAGTCAGCGGCTCCCCGCGGACAAACTCCATCACCAGGAAGGAACGGCCGTCGGAATCGGCGCCGCAGTCCAGCAGACGCACGATGCCGGGGTGATCGAGCCCGGCGAGAATCTGCCGCTCTTTCACGAATTTCTTGCGAAACCGGCCGGTGTCGAATCCGGGCCGCAGAATCTTCACTGCAGCTTCGAGCCTGACCCCATCCTGGATGCATTCCGCGCGATAGACGACGCCGAGACCGCCCTCGCCGACGCGCTCCAGCAGTTTCCAGCGTGCTACGCTGGCGAGCGGCAGATGACGCGCGAGAAGTTCCGGCAGGGGGGCCGTAAGGAACGTTCCGGCCTGCTCACCGGCTGCCAGCATCCCCTGAAGCTGGCGCCGCAACTCCGGCTCGCCGGCGCACTCGGTGGACAGGAAGGCCTCGCGCTCATCCCGCGCCATTCCGGCAGCCGCCCAGAAGAGCTCTTCCAGCCGTTCCAGGCGTAAGGCGGACGAAGTGTTCGAATCAGGTGGTGAGGGAGGCATACAGCCAGGCTCGCGAGAACTGCCAATCGCGCTTGGCAGTGACCAGAGATATGTTGAGGGCGCCGGCGATTTCGTCGAACTCCATTCCGCCGAAGAAGCGCATTTCGACGACGCGCGCCTTCCGCGCATCGAGCTGTGATAGCCGTTCGAGCGCCTCGTGGACGGCAAGCACCTGAACGAGACTGCATGTCATGCCTTCCGGTTCGTCGCCCTCCAGGCGGACGCGCGTCCACTCCCGCCCGCGTTTCTCCGCCAGGCGCGCGCGCACGTGATCCACCAGGACATTCCGCATGGCGCGCGAAGCCACCGCCAGGAAATAGGATCGGCTCTTCCATGGCTGCCCCGCGAGCCGAAGCCAGGTCTCGTTCACCAGCGCGGTGGGTTGCAAACTCGCTTGCGGCGCGCGGCGCCTCAGGTGAAAAGCGGCAAGCTTTCGCAGTTCCGAGTAAACGCTTTCCAGGTGCGCCCGAGGAATCGTTTCGGTAGACATAAAAAACTGTTCCATCCATGATACGCGCGTCCTGGCTTTTACGAGTTCTCCAGGGGAGAGGAGCGGTAAGCTGCGGCCCGCGGCATGGAGGATAAAGTGAACGCGATGACGACTGGTGCGAAGACAATCCAGATATGGCTGGGGGGATGCGCCCTGCTTGGGTTTCTCGGCGGCCTGGGGGCGGTTGGTCCCTTACAGGCAGATCCACTGTGGGGCACGACCGCCAGCGGAAACGCCAGGCAATTCGAAATTACATGCGGTACCTGTCCGAACCCCGTAACCGATCTGTCGAGTCTAGACGACGGCGGGTTCGCAAATAATCTTGCCCAGGTCGATTTCGCGGAGCCCAGCCTGGTCAGCTATTTCGCTATCGCGGCGCTGACCGGACCGAACTCGCTGCCGCACTTGGGCGCTTCGGCCGCGGGGGATATAGTGGTCGTGTCGCCGTCCACATTTTTCTATGCGGGCAGCGCCGTGGCTCGCGCCACACAGCAATACACGTATGCAGGCACCACCCCGGCGGACTACACGATTCAATACAACGTCGACGGACAAATCACGGGTGGAATCCTGACGGAGATTGCCGGTGGATTCACGGTCTTCGGCGCCGGCTTTGCTCCGAACCAGGAGGTTCAGCCCGTGCTGGGATTTTCGTTCGATCACGCCAATGGCGACGGCACGGAGAAGCCGGTGCACCTGTCCGGAAACGTTTCGTTCTCCGTGAATCCGGGAGACACCTTGTTCGTGCAAGCCACACTGGATGTCTTCGCCGATTCACGTTCTCAATCGATATTCGCATCCGCAGATGCCTCGCATACGCTAGGGATGGAGTTTACTCAAGGCGATGCGTCGCTGCTGATTCCGGCCGGCACGGCTCCGACTTCGGCAACGCCGGAACCCGCAACTACTTTTCTGACTGGCGCGGGAGTGGCGGGATTGTTCATTGCGATGCGGCGCCGGCGGTTTGTGATCGGACGCGAGCGCCAGACTGACGCGCACAGGTAGGGTTGGCGAGCATTTCCAGTTGAGAATGAACCTGGAGGTGGGGTGCTCCTTGGCTGCGCCGCGACGGCCGCCTCCGCTGTGTCCCGCCGATTTCATCTGTTCGGCGTTACGAAATGAATACGGATGATCGTATGGGGCGTAGTCGTTCGTTGCGGGCGTCCGGTCTTTGGACTGCCTTTGCGGGCGGATAACCCGTTCGTAACCGATTCGTCAGGAGCCTATCATGCTCCGCGAGCTAACATGGCATGAGGCTTCGACCGCGTGCATCCCAAAGAAGCGATTTGTCCGTGCCATCAGTGCCGCGAACTCAATCGTTCCGCCGGCAAGAAGCAGGAAGAACTTAAGACCGGTTGCGCAGCCAAGCCGGGCTCGCCGGAGCCGGCAAGGTCTCCAGAACGCATCGTTCCCAAGCTGTATGCCAAGTCCGCATGATTTACCGAACCCCTAGAGTCAGGCAAGGTCCGGCGACCGCATTTTAACCGAACGGTCGTCTCCAACCGGATCAGACAAAAGCCCATCACACCACTCTTCACATAGCGGTCATCCAGTTGAAAAACATTTCAGGGCAAAAATGTTTTTATGAAACGGATTCGCAGGGCAGGCTATTTTGGCCGAAATGTGCAATGCCTGTGGCGCGACGGCGCCGCGGTGAAGGCAACCACTGCCGTATCGCTACACAGCCACACGATGCACTCGCGAGAAGGGCTCGATTTCATCCCGAGAGTCCTCGCAAAGGTACCGCTTCTTGCCCGGAGGATTCACAGACTCAGTGAGCGCCGCCGGAAAGAATCGGGTGACGCGGTGGACTTCGCGCGCGCGTTCTGGCGACCGCCGTTGCACGCCCAGGCCGCGTGGGATCTGGAAGTCGGGCAGATCCGGGACACGCTCAACCTCCAACCACTCATCTCGATCACGGACCACGACAACCTGGAAGCGTGCGCCGACCTGCGCGCTTTGGGTATCGCGGTACCCTATTCTACGGAGTGGACAGTGCCCTACCAGCACACCGTGTTTCATCTCGGCGTCCACAACCTGCCTGATGACCAGGCCAAGGCGTTTGCGCGGGAGATGGCACGTTATACGCGAAATCCCGATTCCACGCTGCTGGCTACCATAATGGCGGAACTCGATGCGCTGCCGGATGTGCTGCTGGTCCTCAATCATCCTTTTTCCTGCGAGCTTCGTCTCGACCGATCCACTCATTCGAGATTGCTGCTGGCCTTCCTGAGTGAGCACAAGAGATCGATACACGCACTGGAACTCAACGGGTTGCAGCCGGCTGCGGATAACTGCGAGGTCATTCGCCTGGCTGCCGAAACCGGCATTCCGGTAATCTCCGGCGGAGATCGCCATTGCCTTGAGCCGAACGCCAATGTGAATCTCACCGACGCTTCCACATTCACAGAATTTGTTCACGAAGTCCGCCGCGACGGGCTCAGCCGCGTGCTCTTCCTGCCGCAGTACCGCGAGCCGCTGGCGGCCCGCTATATCGAGTTTATCTCGCATGCCGTTCGCAACTACGCAGACTTTCCCGGTCGTGAACGATGGGTGGACCGCGTCTTCTATGATCACGAGCAGCGGGGCGTGCTTCCGTTAGCGGCGTTTTGGCCGAATGGAGGTCCCTGGGCTCTGCGGTATTTCACTGCCGCTGTGGGCTTCCTTGCCACACGCCAAGTACGCGCTACGCTGCGCCTGGCCTTGGGTGAGCAGGGGGAAATTGGAGCGGAAACACCATGAGCAACATGCCCCGCGTGGCCTTGTTGGCCGACACGTTTTACGAAGTCAACGGCGCCGCTCGTACGTGTCGCGAGTGGTACGACTTCGCGCGCCGTCGCGACCTGCCGTTTCTGTGCATCCGGTGGGGTAATTCGCCGCGAATCGAAGAATCGGGGCAGGTTCGGGCGGTTGATCTGGTGCGGAGCCGCTGGGCTTTTCCAGTCGACCCCGACCTGCGCTTCGATCCCTGGTTCTACCGCAAACTGGCGTCTGTAGAGAAGGAATTGCAGCAATTTCGCCCCGACGTCATTCATATCACCAGTCCGGGCGATCTGGGCATCCTCGGCGCCATCCTGGCAGCTCGCTTGAAGACACGGCTGGCCCTCTCCTGGCACACGAATCTCCACGAATTTGCCGCGCGCCGCGTCTGCCGGATGACTTCCTGGTTCCCCGGCGGTCTGCGCGACTCCTTGGCCCGAATGGTGGAACGGTTGGTGATGGATCGGGTTTGCTGGTTCTTCGGACGAGGCGCGGTGCTGTTCGCGCCAAATCCGGAACTCATCGAAATCTTGCGCTCCCGCACCGGCAAGCCTGTTTTTCCGATGCGGCGTGGCATCGATACCGGCCTGTTCCGGCCTGCGAGCCGCACTCGCACGGATTGCGACCTCGTGATCGGATTTGTGGGGCGCCTCATGCCGGAAAAGAATCTGGGGCTGTTACCGCGAGTAGAAGACGCCCTGTGCGCCGCCGGCGTCCGCGAGTTCCACTTCCAGATTACCGGCGACGGCGGCGAGCGAGACTGGCTGAAAAGTCATCTGCGGAGAGCCCTTTTTACCGGCGTTCTCAAGGGCGAAGACCTGGCTGAGGCATACGCCAATATGGACATCTTTGCGTTTCCGTCTCGCACGGACACCTTCGGTAACGTAGTGCAGGAAGCGTTGGCCTCGGGTGTCCCAGCGGTGGTGACCAATGACGGCGGTCCCCGCTTCATCGTACGCCACGGCGAGAGCGGATTCGTCGCCGCGTCCGATGGCGAGTTCTGCGAGCGCATCGTTCTGCTGGCTCGGAACCAGGAGATGCGGCGACTGATGGCCGCCGCTGCGCGCCGCCAGGTCCAGTGCCAATCGTGGGACAACGTTTTCGAGGAGGTCTACCAGGGCTATGCCAGCACACTGTGATGTCTCCGCGTCGCTTAGCGTGTGGCAGGCGACCTTGCGTATGCTGAGATGCCCCCGCCAGGTTTTCGTGACGGACTGGAACTGGAAAGCGGCTTTGATGAGCGCCGCATTCCGCGGCACGGTGTACGCGTTCGCGGCGGTCCCGCGCGGCCCCGGAGCTTTGTGGGGCGTTTGGATTGAGCTGGCTTTTCGATTCGCTGTGGGCGGCTTCTGGGGTTCGCTGCTGCAAGCATATCGCGGAGCCGAACCCGCTTGGCTGGCAGGAATATTCGCCGCGGCGGTGCTGCCGGCAAGCGTGCATGTCCTGGAGTATTTCGCGCTGAAGACCGGCGGCGCCGCTCATATTGGCGTGGGAATGTTCCTTTCGATTCTGGTTACCGTTGGCTCGCTTGTTGTGAACTGGCTGCTGATGCGGAAAGGACTATTTGTGACAGGAGATGGCGCAGGCACGTTGATCAGCGACTTCCGGCGCCTTCCCCAGGCGTTTGCCAGGTTGTTCACCTCATGAAGATCAAGACGCTTCATCTCACCAACAATTGGCACGCGGAAAGCGGAGGCGTGGCGACATTCTATCGAGAGATGCTTCAGGCGGCTGAGCGATTGGGGCGGGAAATGCGCCTGATTGTGCCAGGGCGCGCCAACCGCGTCGAAGTATTTGGGCGTCATGGGAAGATTTACACCGTGGCTGCGCGGCCGTCGAGCCTGAGCCCCGGGTATGCGGTGATGATGCCCGGGCAGTACTTGTGGCCGGACTCGCCCATTCGAAAGATCCTGGCTGCCGAGCGTCCCGACCTCGTCGAATGTTGCGACAAATACACGCTGAACTATCTGGCGGCATTTCTGCGCCGCGGCTGGCTCCTCGGGCGCGACTACCGGCCCGCCGTGATCGGCCTGAGTTGCGAGCGAATGGATCGCAACGTTGCGCTTTACGTCTCGGGTAGTTCCGCCATGCAACAGTTCTGCCGGATCTACATGAAGTGGCTGCATTTCCCCATGTTCGATCACCATATTGCGGTATCGCCGCTGGCAGCGGGCGAACTGGAGATGGCGGCGCGCGGCCACAGCGTGCGCCGGGGCGTATGGATACGGCCGATGGGCGTGTCGTGCGATCTGTTCCGTCCTTCGCTCCGCACATCTGCCGGACGAAAGTGGCTGAAAGTCGTGACCGGTGCCGCGGAAGAGGGCACATTGCTCTTGTATGCGGGACGGCTTGCGCCGGAAAAAAACCTCAATCTGCTGCTGGACACGATGAGGCTGCTGGACCATCGTTCTCCCGGTTCGTTCCATCTGGTCGTGGCCGGCGACGGTCCGCTGCGGGCGGAGTGGGAGGCACGCTGCGACCGCGTCGTGCCTGGGGCGGTCCACTTCCTCGGCCACGTGCGCGACCGGGAGACTCTCGCCATCATCTACGCCAACAGCGATGTATTTCTACATCCGAACGCGCGGGAGCCCTTCGGTATCGCGCCGCTGGAGGCCATGGCTTCCGGTCTAGCCTTGGTGGGGCCGAATTCGGGCGGCATCACCTGTTTTGCCGACGAGAGTAACGCCTGGCTGGTGAAGCCGGAAGCCGCCGAGTTCGCCGCTGCTGTGGAGGCGATTGCCGCCGATCCCGCCGCGGCCCGTGCTCGGCGGTGCGCCGCGCGAGCAGCCGCCGAACATTTCGATTGGAGCTGCGTTACGGGGCAATTCTTCGATCTTTACGATGACCTGCATGCCCTGGTGGCCGGGCGCCGCCAGGCGCCGCGCCTCCAACCGGCGTTCTATTCCACTCCTGGAAACCGATTGGGATGCGAAATATGAACACTGCATGGACGCGCCGTTTGTTTCTCCGCCGCGCGGCCCAGACGTCGCTGCTTGTGGCGCTGCGCCGCAAAGCGTGCAATGCCGGCCTGCTCTCCTGGCCGGTGGCCGCCCTTCTGGATACGGCTATGGAACGCCGGTATCGCGCCGATGCGGTGGTGCTTCTTTTTTCCATTCCTGTACTGCACCGCAGCGGCGTAGGACGTGCAACTGCCGTATGGCGGCAATCATCGCAGTCGGACGGAGAAGTGCTCCGGCTTCTGGAATTCCTGGGCTACTCAGACCCGCAGCGCGCCGCTGGCTTGAACCGGCTCGGATTCATTCGGGAACTGGTGCGCCTTTCCGGACGACAGGTAACAGAAGCGTTGTATTTCGGGCTGATGACCTCATCGCCCGAAGAGAACGCGGAGGATGCTCGTAAGGCCCTGCATTCGAACGCTGCGGAAGCCAGTTACTCCGTGATTCAAGGCCGGACGGCAGGCGGAGATTGCAGCAGCACCAGCGCCCGGTTTACCGCATCCGCCAAGTTCTCCGCAGATCAGCGCAACCAGCTCGAAGCACTGGGAAAAAAAGCCCTGGAGTCGGGTCGCGTCAGCGATACGGAATTTACCACGCGCGACACCACGCCGCCATTCCTGGAAGCGCTGACGGAACTTCTCTCCTCACCTGAGCGCAATGAGGGCCAGTACATCTACAACGGGCGACTCTATCGCATTTGGCTGCGCCGCCATCCGGATGACAAGGCGACGCAGCATTTTCGCAGCCGGCATTTAGCTTCGGGAGAGGTGGTTCGTGTTTCGGGCACACTCCGCCGCGTATCGGGGGGCAGGGAATGGGAATTTCGTCTGTGGGTGGAGCAAGGCGCGGCGCATCCCTTGCCGCTGCGGATCGAGTATCAGCCGAAGTCATATCTACGGCTGGTGTTCGAAGCGGAGTCCTAGTGCGCCGGCATTCCTTTCGGGTCCATCCAGAAGACCTCCCAGTGGTGCCCGTCGGGATCGTAGAAGCTCCACCCGTACATGAAGCCGTGATCCTGCGGGTCCATCGCAGGTTTGCCGCCCGCGGCCAGCGCCTTCTTCACCAGTTCGTCCACTTCGGCACGACTCCCGCAGGAGAGCGCGAAAAGACCTTCCGTATGAGAATCCGTGTTACAGATTTCCCTTTTTGTAAACGTTTTGAAGAACGGCTCCACCAGAAGCATGACAAATCCCTGCTCGCTGATGATCATGCAGGCAGCATTGTCGTCCGTGAACTTCGGATTGAACGTGAATCCTAGCTTGCCAAAGAACTCCATGGACCGCTTCAGGTCTCGAACGGCCAGGTTTACGAATAACATGCGTGCATTGTGGTTGGTCATCTCTTCTCCTCCAGCTAGTTCTCGCGTCTTTCTGCAATCTTTTTCAGTATGCTGAGCGCCTTGGGCCAGGTTTCCTCAAAATACTGTCTGTATGCGTCGCTCACGTCCATCTCGATCGTCAACGTCGAGATGCCGCCGGTTTCCCGGAGCGTATAGTTTTCCATCGCTCCTCCCCAGGCTTTTGCCTCGTCGCCGTTGATGTCTTCCACGCCGTTCTTGACCGTTCCGAGGTGTTGGATGGACAGAAACTCCTGCGGGCGGTGGGTGACGATCCTGCTGACCATGCCGTCACCGGCAGGCGTCAGGAATCGGGCTTTGCTGCCTTCCTTCCAGTCCGTCTCCGCATAGGAGCCCTCCTGGAATGCGCTGGTCCACTGCCGATAGGTCGCGTCTTCAAGCAGCACCCGCCAGACCTTCTCCGTGGATGCGCTGATGGTAGCGGAAAAGTACACTTTTTTCATGGTTGATCTCCTGTTTCTTGATGTTTCCGCGCTGAACGTTTGAGTAGGCTTACGCTCGGCGCCGGAAGGGCGACGCTGGCGCCAATAGTGCACCAACGCGCCGGTCGCGAAGCCAGAGTCCCGCCCAGAGCAGCGCTGCGACATAGATAGGAAAGAGAACGTGACTGAATAGAGGATTTCCGACGCGTACATGCGTGGCGATAGCGCCGCCCAGATAGCCCGTCCAGAGAATGACGCCGATCGGAGCAGTTCGGGGAATCAGATAGAGGACCAGGCACACGATTTCCACCATGCCGATGCCGGAAAGGGCATTTACCGGATAACCGAGCTGGCTCGTTGCTTCGATGGCCGCCGGAAATGCGAACAACTTCATCGCCGCGTCGAACGTGAGAAACAGTACGGCGGCGCCGCTCAGAAAGCGCCCTGTCCAAATCGCCTTGGGGGAACGTGTGGTAAGGCCGGCAGAGAGGTCGGATTGCCGGCCGGATTCCACGTTTCCGGACTGGCTGAAAAATGTCGTTCCGGTGATCGCTGCGTTCATGAGGATCGAATCCTTTCAGAAGTACAGACTGGTGTACGCAGGCAAAATCATCGGTGCTGACGCAAATTTCGCGAGGAACTATTGCGAGAGCTGCAGGGGCAAGCCGAACCTGGGGAAAAGTGATCCAGGATCCAGAAACGACGTCCAACTGGCAATGCGTTCCCCGTCAGGTTCCAGCACAATGATCGCCCAAGGTTCGTACTCGCCGTCCGGACCCAGGTGATAGTGGCCGAACGCCGGCGATCCGCATGCTGCCACCGGTACCAGGCGGGAATTCCGGCACACGGAACCACGGCCGTGCAGCCATCCTCGAACAGCCTCGGGACCGCGAAGCCAAAGCGTGTACGGCGGCATCGAGAACACCGCGTCCTCGTGAAGCAGCGACGTCAGGGCCTCTACATCATACCGGTGAAACGCATCGACATAACGGTCAACCAGTTGCGCCTGCGGCTCTGACATCGGCGCAGGCTCGGTGACGTTGCGCCTGGCCAGAGTGGCGCGCGCTCTCTGTAGGGCGCTGTTCGCAGATGCGACGGAGATTCCCAGGCTCTCGGCCACCTCTGCCGCCGACCAGCCGAGAAGTTCCACCAGCAGAAGCACGGCACGCTGCCTCGGCGGAAGATGCTGCAGCGCCGCTACAAATGCAAGACGAATGCTCTGCTTCAGGATGGCCAACTGCGAAGGATCTGTGTCGTCCGGCAACGCCTGGGCATCCGGAATTGGTTCGAGCCAGTGCGTACGCGGCTTCTGCACCAGGGCATCATCCACGGTGCCCGCCGGCCCCTCTTCGATCGGCCGGAAGCGCCGCGACCGATTAGCCAGTTCATCGAGGCACACGTTGGTGGCGATGCGATACAGCCAGGTACGTATGGACGCTCGGCCGTCGAACCGGTCGAGACTGCGCCACGCGCGAATCATCGTTTCCTGAACGGCATCATCGGCATCCACTGCGGAGCCGAGCATACGATAGCAGTGGCCCGTCAACGCCCGGCGGTGCACTTCAAGCTGCTCGACACTATCCACCATTCACCCCTCCTCCTGGCTTTCGTCACCTTATACGATTTGTACCGCAGATCCGAGGCCTCGCAGGTGCTGCCGCCAGAAGCCGCGGTTCACCACGGCGAACCGTGCAAGCGGGTCCGCTGTTCCGCGCATTACGATACAATCATTCCCGGGCAGAACCGCTTCCGTTGCGGGCGTCTGCACCAACATCGAACCATCTCCGGCCGGCCCGGCGCCGCTGTCCGGAAGCCCCGAGTTCACGTGTCCTCGGTTTTCCCTGGCTGGATCTCGAACAGTCCAGTCCGGCACGAAGCCATCGCTTTCGGTGATTCGGAAAACAGGAAGGATCCTTTATGACGAGACGAAAGTTGTTCATGCGCACCATGGGGGCCGCCGCCGCAGCCGGCCCGCTGTTCCAGGTGACCGCCGGACAGGCGAATACCCAGGGGCCCATTAACAAAAATTCCCCGCCCAGCAATCTGAAGATCACGGATATGCGGGCGTGTCGCGTGGCTGCAAATTACGACTATCCCATCATCCGCGTCGACACCAATCAGGGAGTCTACGGTCTGGGCGAGGTCCGCGACGCGGGTGTCGAGGGCATCGCCCTGATTCTTAAGGCGCACATCGTAGGCAAGAACCCGCTGGACGTTCGCCGCATTCTCCGCAGTGTCCGCCAATTCTCCGGGCAGGGTCGCATGGGAGGAGGATACAGCGCGCTGGATATGGCGTTGCACGATATTGCCGGCAAGGTCTATGGCGTTCCCGCCTATCGTCTCATTGGGACGAAAGTCAGGGACCGCGTGCGCATCTACGCCGACACGACCGATCATCCCGACCCCAAGATCTACGCCAAGCGCATGGCCGGCCGCAAAGCCATGGGCATCACGTTCTTCAAAATGGATCTGCACAGCAATCTCGTGAAAAGCCGTCCCGGCGCCTTGAACGAGCGCGGCGTTTGCACCCCCAAGGGCCTGCAATATCTCTGCGAATACATTCAAGCCATCCGCGATGTCATCGGCTGGCAGGCGCCGCTCGCCGCGGATCATTTTGGACCCCTTACCGTCAAAGATGCGATCGTCTACGGGCGTGCCTTCGAGCCGTATCAATTGGCCTGGGCGGAAGACTTCATCCGGTGGACGGACTGGAAAGGCTACAAAACGATCACCGAAGCCACCACCACTCCTACGTTGACCGGTGAAGATTGTTTTGGTCTGGAAGAAAGCGGCTTTCAGTTGCTCATCGACAATGCCGCCGTCAATGCCATCCACCCCGACCCGGAGACCTCCGGCGGACTGGCTGAGACCAAACGCATCGCCGACTATGCTGCGGTCCACGGCATCCAGGTGGCTCTGCATCATGCCGGCTCGCCGATTGGCGCCATGTGCGGTGTTCACATCGCCGCCACCATCGAGAATTTCCTGGCTATGGAGAACCATGCGCTCGATATGCCCTGGTGGCAGGACCTGGTGGCCGGCATCCAGAAGCCGCTTATCAAGGACGGTTACTATACCGTGCCCGAAACGCCGGGGCTGGGCCTGGAACTGAACGATGCTGTGGTTAAGGAGCACCTGCGCCGCCCTGGATACTTCGAGCCGACGCCGGTGTTCGACGACAAAATTGTGGCCGGCTTCACCCTCGGCGGTCCGTGGCCGCACTATGACGAAGAAGGGAAATGGTGTAACTGCGTCACCTATGAGTGAGCCGGAACGGCATTCTGGACGGGGTGAACGGCCCATTACTTTTAAATCGGGGACCGCCTTGACTTAGGTAAGAATTTCGCCTATTTCTGATTACAAGGA
Organism: uncultured Solibacteraceae bacterium; assembly: GCA_964568355.1. Lineage (GTDB taxonomy): Bacteria > Acidobacteriota > Terriglobia > Bryobacterales > Bryobacteraceae > JAJPJX01. Next base: position 18,104 of record CAZMRK010000617.1, read on the forward strand.
GGAGGGCCCATGTCTGGTATTTCTCCCCTCACTATCTGTCTGATTCTTTGGGCAGTCGTCACCGGAGTTTTTACACTTCTGGTGATCTATCGATCCCTGATTTCAATGAAGGAAGATGACCAGCTCTTCCTGACCAACACCGACTCCCATTTAGAAGAGGAACAACGCGAAGTATT
>CAZMRK010000618.1:0-7749 GCA_964568355.1 uncultured Solibacteraceae bacterium
TAGCAAATTGCCCCCCAGAAACTTCTTGATCCGCTCCTCACTATACCCGCGCCGCACCATAGCATCCGTAATCAAAGCCAGATCCCGAATATCGCGCATACCGCGCGGCGGAGTCGGCCCCCCATCGAAATCGCTGCCCAGCGCGACATGATCCTCCCCCGCGATCTGGATAGCACGGTCCACTACCGCTACCCACCCGTCCGCGGCGAACTTCAGATCTTCCGGACAATCCACCCCGACCATGGGAAACTGAGGCGCCACGATGTGATCGATCTGCTCGATCGAAAGCGGAGTGCCGCGTTTGGCGATCTCGGTAGTATCCCAGAAGGGCTTGCCGGCGTGCTGCGTGCGCCAGTCGAACATCTTGCGATTGTGGAACTCGTTGCCGATCTGGAAGCCGATCACCCCACCGTGATCGGCTAGTTTCGTCAGCAGCCAATCGGGCATGTTGCGGGGGATGTTGTTGAAACTGCGCAGGCCGTGGTGCGTAGCCACCACCGGCACCCGGCTTACGTCGATGGCCTGGGAAATGGTTTCATCCGAGCCGTGCGAGACGTTGATGACCATGCCCAACCGGTTCATCTCCCGCACCACTGCCTTGCCGTGCTCGTTGAGTCCGTGCCATTTGGGCGTGGCGCAGCAGGAATCGGCGAAGTTGTTGGCCCAGTTGTGCGCCGGCAGTTGGGCGGAGCGCAGCCCCAGGCGGTAGAGGTCGCGCAGGATGCCCAAATCCCCATCCAGGTCGAAGCCGCCCTCCAGGTCCAGTACGGCGGCGATCTTGCCTTCATGGTTGATCCGGGCGATATCGGCGGCATTGAGCGCCAGTCCGATCTTGTCCTTGTTCTTTTCCAGTTGCGTAAGGGCCAGGTCCATCAGGCGGAAGACCTGTTTCGTCTCCAGCCGCTGGGGATAGTACTCTTCGGTGACAAAGATGGAAAAGAACATGGCGTCGACGCCGCCCTCTTTGGCGCGGGGCAAGTCGAACTGGCCGTCGCTGACCCGCTCGCCGATGTCACCCCCGTGGTACAACTGGCGGTCGATCACGTGCACGTGACCGTCGAAAACGAATGCCTGCTCGTGCAGTTTCCGGGCGCGCTCGGAAATTTGCGGCGCCTGGGCCAGAACGGCCACGGCGGCGAGCAGCAGCAGGCAGAATAGCAGCTTCAATGGCGTGGTCTCCTTGAATCTATGAGCATAGCGGATTCGGGAGAACACCGGGCTTGTATATAATAGGTGCACCGTAAGGTAAATCCGAAATGAAGATCTCCAGACGAGAGCTGATTACAGCCACGGCGGGAGCGCCGTTCGTACTGCGCGCAGCCCAGCGCCCCGCGCGTCCGAAACTCGCCGCCGTATGCACTATTTATTTCCGGATGTCGCACTCCCAGCACATCGTGGACCGTTTCCTCGACGGCTACGGATGGAATAGCGAGCATCACCGGCCCCCCATGGACCTGGTGTCCATCTACGTGGACCAGATCGGCAAAGACGACCTGAGCCGCGAGCGCGTGGCGCGTCACCCCTCCCTGAAGGCGTTTTCCACCGTGGCGGAAACGCTGACCCTGGGCGGCAGCAAGCTGGCGGTGGACGGCGTGGTGCTGGTGGGCGAGCACGGCCATTATCCGAAGACGGAAAAGGGCCAGGTGCAGTATCCGCGCTATCAGCTTTTCCAGCAGATCGTGAAGGTGTTCAAGGATAGCGGGCGTTCCGTGCCTGTCTTCAACGATAAACACCTCTCCTGGAACTGGGACTGGGCCAAGGAGATGTACGACACTTCGCGGAGCATGGGATTTCCTCTCCAGGCCGGCTCCAGCCTTCCGGTTACCTGGCGTACGCCGGCGCTCGAAATGCCGCTGGGTTCGAAGATCCGGGAAGCGCTGACCGTAGGCTATGGCGGCGTGGACAGCTACGATTTCCACGCGCTCGAAACCCTTCAGTGCATGGTGGAGCGGCGCTATGGCGGCGAGTCCGGCGTGAAGTGGCTGCAGGCCTACCGCGGGGAGAACTTCTGGAAGGCCTACGAGGAAAAGCTCTGGTCGCACGAGCTGATGGAATCGGCGCTGTGCCGCAGCCATACGCTGACCCCGGCGCGCGAGGGCTTCAACGACATTCTGCCCACCACCGACGACATGCGGCGGATTGTCAAGAATCCCGTGGCCTACCAATACGAGCATCACGACGGGCTGAAATCCACCATGATCCTTATGAACGGCCTGGTGCGCGATTTCAACTTTGCCGCGCAACTGGAAGGACATCGCGACCCCTTCTCCACCCAGATGTACCTGCCCATGCCGGACGGGCGCACGACGCTGGCCAATTTCTTCAGCCCGCTGGTCAATAACATGGAGAAGTTGTTCCTCACCGGCAAGACCGTCTATCCGATTGAGCGGACCTTGCTGACTACCGGCCTGACCGCCGCCGGCGTCGAGAGCCTCTACCGCAAGCAGGAGCGCTATCAGACGCCGCACCTGGCGATCAAGTATCAGGCCACCAAAGAATCTACCTTCTGGAGAACATAACCAGTCATGACCAAGCGAATTGCGGTAATCACCACCATCTACCGCTACCTCTCGCACGCCCAGCATGAGGCGGACCGGTTCCTCGTGGGCTACCCGATCAACGGCAAGTGGCACCGGCCCGATATGAAGATCGTGTCGCTGTATGTCGACCAGAAGCCCGAGGGAGATCAGAGCGAAGCGCGCGCCAGGGAGTTCGGGTTCCAAGTTTATCCGACCATCGCCGAGGCGCTGCGGTGCGGCGGCGATAAGCTGGCCGTGGACGCCGTGCTGATTATCGGCGAGCACGGGAACTACCCCAAGAACGAAAAGGGCCAGATCCAATATCCACGCTACGAGTTCTTCAAGCAGTGCGTGGACGTCTTCGAGAAAGACGGACGGGTGGTGCCGGTCTATAACGACAAGCACCTCTCCTATAGCTTCGAGAAGGCCAAGTGGATGGTCGACGCCTCGAAACGCCTGAAGTTTCCGATGCTGGCCGGCTCTTCGCTGCCCGTCACCTGGCGGCTGCCCCAACTGGAGCTTCCCTGGGGCTGCGAGATCGAGGATGCGCTGATGGTCGGCGTGGGTGGATCGGATCCCATGGATTACCACGCGCTCGAAGCCATGCAATGCATGATCGAGCGGCGAAAGGGCGGCGAAACGGGCGTCAAATCGGTGCAATTGATCGAAGGCGATGCGGTGTGGAAGGCCGGGGATGAGGGCCGGTGGTCCAAGGAATTGCTTACCGCGGCTCTTTCCCGCAGCGATACGCCGCTGGGCATGACGGTCACCGACGGCCGCACGCAGGACCTGGTGCACAACGGCGAACTGCCCAAACTGGTCAAAGATCCCGCGGCCTATTTCATCGAACGCAACGACGGCCTCAAGACCACGCTGCTGATGCTCAACGGCGCGCTCAAGGACTACAACTTCGCTGCCCGGGTGAAGGGCATCGGCGTGGTCTCGAACCAGTTCCTGCTGACGCCGACGCCGAACGTGACCTATTCCGCCTGCCTCATCAGCCGGATCGAAGAGATGTTTGCGACCGGAAAGGCGCCCTATCCGGTGGAACGCACGCTGATCGTGAGCGGAGCACTGGAAGCCTGCCTGACCTCGAAGGTGCAGGATCACAAGAAGCTGGATACGCCGCACTTGAGCGTGCGCTATCTGGCTCCCAAAGAAAGCACCTTCGCCCGTACGTAAAACCGAAACGGTAGTTTCGGTTTTTTCGAGCACGACCTAATGGAATGAAGCACTTGCAGAGAAGGGACCGAAACGGCCGTTTCGGTTTTCCGACAGGTCGTCCCGGCAAAAACCGCTCCCTCACGGTCGCGGCTCGGTAACGGGGTGCGGTTTAGTAACGGGATGCGGTTTAGTAGCGGGGATGCGACCCGCTGGGGATCGTTGCCTGCCCTGGTTATACTAAAGCTGCGCGTGGAAATTCTGGCCCTGGCTGACGACCTGACCGGAGCTTTGGAGATCGGAGCGAAGTTCGCCGCCCGCGGTATCGCCTCTCCCGTTACCACGCATCCTGACGTCGATTCCCTGGGCGCGGAGCGCGTGCAGGTGATCGATACCGAGACCCGGCATCTGCCCGCCGAAGAAGCCGGCCGCCGCGTCCTCTCGCTCGCCCGCGAGGCCCGCCGCCTGGGCGCGCGCTTGCTCTACCTGAAAACCGATTCGACCCTGCGCGGCAACATCGCGAGTGAACTGGAAGCGCTGCGGAAAGCCTGGCCTGAGTCGCGCCTGGTTTATGTGCCGGCCTATCCCAGGCTGGGCCGGACGGTCCGGGACGGCCAGCTCTACGTCGATGGCCTGGCCGTGGACCGAACGGCCTTCGCCCGCGATCCCCTGAATCCCGTCCGCCAGAGCCACATTCCCACCTTGTTGCAGTCCGGCTGTGAAGGTCCGGTGTGGGCTCTCCGCGTGGAGGAACTGGCCGCGGCCGCCGAACCGGCGATCTACGTCTGCGATGCCGAGACCGAAGCGGAAGTGGCGCGCGCCGCATCGTTCACGCTGGACGAAGCATTCAACGAAGCCACCTGCCGTCTGGCAGCCGGTCCCGCGGCTTTCGCCGAAGCGCTGGCGGCGGTTCTGACGCCGGGCCACGTGCCGGCGCCCGTCTGGCCGGTGGTTCGCACGTGCCTGGTGGTCAACGGCAGCCGCCACGAAGTTTCGCTCTCCCAGGTGCGCCACGCCCAGGCGTGCGATTGCCTGAATGATCGCTGGCAGCTCCTCGCTCTGCCGGAGGCGCAAGGCGAATCTGGCCTGGCCTATGCCGCCTGCGTGGCCCGGGCCGCCATCGCCGCAATCGCACGGATCCAACCGGCCGGGCTGGTGGTCTTCGGGGGCGACACGGCCCTCGCCATCCTCAATGCTCTGGGCTGCGCTCGCCTGGAGCCGCTGGGCGAGATCCTTCCCGGAGTTCCCATTTCGCGGCTCGCCGGCCGGCCGCTGCTCCTCATCACCAAAGCCGGCGGATTCGGCCCGCCCGATCTTCTGTACGAGCTGCGAAAGCGGCTAAGCTGAAAGCAGAAAACATGAGCAAGCGCAAAGTGTACGGCATCACCATGGGAGATGCGAGCGGCGTTGGCCCGGAGATCCTGCTGAAGGCCTATCGAGGCGGCGAATTCCGCTATCCCGTGGTGGCCTTCGGCGATCTGGATGCCCTGGCCTGGTATAACGATCGCCTGGGGTACGGCGTCGAGTTCCGCCAGATCGCGTCGCCGGAGGAGTACGCGCCGGGGCCGCTCCACGTGATCGATCACGGCATTCTGAGCGCCGCCGAAGTCACGCCGGGACGGCTTAGCCGCCAGGCCGGATATGCCGCGCGCGAGTACGTGGTGGCCGCCACGCACGCCGCGCTGGCCGGCAGGATCGCGGCCATGGTGACGCTTCCCATGAATAAGGAAGCCACCCAGCTCTCCGATCCCCACTTCGTGGGCCACACCGAACTGATCGGCGGGCTCTGCGGGGTGGAGGACGTCACCATCATGCTCGCCTCCGAGCAGTTGATCGTCACCCACGTGACCACCCACGTCTCGCTCGCCACCGCCATCGCCCGCGCTAAGAAGGATCGCATCTGCACGATCCTGCGCCTCACCGCCGACGCCGTCGCCAGGCTGCGCCCCCACCCGCGCATCGCCGTGGCCGGGCTCAATCCACATGCCGGCGAGAACGGGTTATTCGGCGAGGAAGAGATTCGGGAGATTCGACCCGCGGTGGAATGGGCGCAGAGCCAGGGCCTGCCTGTGGAAGGCCCCTTCCCGCCGGACACGGTTTTCTACATGGCCGTGCGCAAGAAGAAATTCGATGCCATCGTGTGCATGTACCACGATCAGGGCCACGTACCGCTCAAGCTCCTGGACTTCGAGGGCGGCGTCAACGTCGCCCTCGGCCTGCCGATCATCCGTACCTCGGTCGATCACGGCACGGCCTTCGATATCGCGGGGCAGGGCATCGCTTCGAGCGTCAGCCTCATCCGCGCCCTCGAATTCGCCGCCGGACTGGCCGGGGACGGGGCCAGATAGCTTACTTCTGGCCTTCCGCCTGACGCACGAACTCCACGTCGAGCGTAATCTTGATGTCTTCCCCCACCAGCACGCCGCCGGTTTCAAGCGCGGCATTCCAGGTCAGGCCGAAATCCTTGCGGTTGATCTTCGTGGTGGCTGTCGCCCCGCTGCGCAGAAGGCCCCAGGGATCGCGGATCTCCGGCGTAGGTCCTTCCACCGCCAGCACCACCGGCCGCGTCACCCCGTGGATCGTCAGATCGCCGGTCACCTTCGCCTCTCCCTCTCCATCCGGCTCCACCTTGGTGCTTTTGAACGTAATGGTCGGGAATTTCTCGACATCCAGAAAATCCGCGCTCTTCAAATGCGCATCCCGCTGCGCTTCGCGCGTGCTGATCGAGGTGGCGTCGATAGTGATGTCTACAGCCGACTCCCGGTGGCTGTCCGCATCCACGGCTACCGTGCCGGTAATCTTCGTGAACTCGCCTCTCACGTTCGAAATCATCATGTGACGGACCGAGAACTGGGCCGACGAGTGGGCCGGGTCAATCTGATAGGTGATCGTGCTCATCTAGGGTCTCCTGAATCCGAATATATACCTTACAACAACTATTGTCAATAGGAAATTTGGTTATAGGTATAAATTTGAACGCAGAAAGCTCCCCATACCTGCGGAGCTTCTTTGTTTTCTGGATTATCCGAACAGATTGAGAACCGGCTCGCCCTTTACCAGTTCGCGCGGCTGCTTCAGATCGTTCAGCACTTCCATGGCCGGGTTGATCCCCAGCGCATAATAGATCGTCGCCACCAGTTCGGTCGGGTGGACCGGATTCTCAGCCGGAGACGATGCCTGCGCGTCGGATTTGCCGTACATCACGCCGCGGCGCACTCCGGCGCCGGCCACCAGCGCCGTATAGCAATAGGGCCAGTGATCGCGGCCATCCGGAGAGTTCGTATTGCCCGATGTGCTGACGCCCAGCCGCGGGCTGCGCCCGAATTCGCCGGTTACCACCAGCAGCGTGTCGCTGAACAGGCCGCGCTGGTCCATATCCTCGATCAGCGCCGAAAGCGACCGGTCGAGCACCGGGCAGTGCAGATTCTTGAGCGGGCCGAAATTGGAGGAGTGCGTGTCCCAGGCCGTGGTTTCGGGGTCGCCGTTGGCCACCGAGGGCCAGTTTACCTGTACGAAGCGGCAGCCGGATTCGATCAGCCGCCGCGCCATCAGCGTGCTTTGTCCGAACGTGGTGCGCCCGTAGCGCTCGCGCACCTTATCGGGCTCTTTGGTCAAGTCGAAAGCATCCCGCGCCTTGCCGGAGAGCACCAGGTCGAAGGCTTTGCCGTAGTATTCAGTGAGCGCATAGGAGTCGACGGCCTTTTCCAACTCTTTCATCGACCCGTTGATGCCCTTCAGCAGCGAGAAACGGTCCTTCAGGCGCTCCGGCGGCACATCGGCGCGCAGCGAAAGATCCTCCAGCTTCACTTCCTTATTGGGATCCTGGTACAGGCGATAGGGATCGTAGGCCTTGCCCAGGAAGCCCGCCGCGCCGCCTTTGCCGATCACGTTGCTCTCCTGCAGCGGGCGCGGCATCTCGACAAACGGTAGCATCGGTCCTTCCGGCGGCTTCATCTTCGCCACGTGACAGCCCATGTGCGGGAAATCGCGAGGCGAAGGCGGCTCCAGTTGTCCGGAGGGCGACACCTTGTCCGGCGGATATCCGGTCATCATCTGGTAGATCGCGGCC
>CAZMRK010000619.1:0-7121 GCA_964568355.1 uncultured Solibacteraceae bacterium
GTCGACTCGATTGCGGAATTCAGCATCGCCACTTCCACGTATGGCGCGGACGTCGGGAAGCGTCCCGGCGCATCCATCCAGATTGCGACCAAGAGCGGCACCAAGACGTTTCACGGCACCGCTTACGAATTCGTCCGCAACGATGCCATGGACGCGAATAACTTCTTTCTCAACCGCCAGGTCAACCCGCTGGGCAAGAGCGCGTTTAAGCAGCCCTTGAAATGGAACATGTTCGGCTACAACCTGGGCGGACCGGTTAGCATTCCGGGCCACTACAATACGGATAAAACCAAGACTTTCTTTTTCTGGTCTCAAAGCTGGAACCGGTTTCGAGAAGGCTCCGTGGTTTCCTCCAATGTGCCCAGCCTGCTGATGCGGCAGGGCGACTTCAGCGAATGTGATCCGAGCTCTCCGGTTTTCAACGCGGTGGTTGCTTCCGGCTGCCGGCTGCCCGTCAATCCGGACACGCGTCTGCCCTATCCGGGTAACAAGGTGTCGATCGATCCAAACGCCGCCGCGATGCTCAACGGCCTGATTCCTCTGCCCAACAACGGCCCGGTAGGCTACATCTCCGCACCCAGCCTGCCGAACGACTGGCGGCAGGAAAATATCCGGATCGATCAGAACATCGGTTACAGCACCCGCGTGTTCGGACGCTATACGCAGGAGCAGCACAATTACAATTACACCAACGGCAACTACGACGCGTCGGTCAGCCGTACCGATTTCCCCAGCAAATCCGGGGTCATCAACTTCAGCCATAGTTTCAGCCCCAACCTGCTGAACGAATTCATCGCCAGCTTTGCCAGCGTCCATTTGAACTACAATGCGCTGGCAACCAGTTCCTCTCCGGCCGGCTCTGTTCAAAAACCGTCGACCTGGACCGCTGCTACGATCTTCGCCGCCAACGCAACGAATCCCCAGGCACAGGTTTTGCCCGTGCTCAACGTCTCCGGTGGCGTTCCTTTTACGGCGAATCCCAACACCAGCCTGGACAAGGTGAGATCCCGCAACGCCTCACTCACTATCAAGGACAACATTGTCTATCACGTCGCGAAGCATACCTTAAAGTTCGGAGTCTTCTTCCTGGACTTCCACAGCTACGGCTATAACGGAGGCAATCCGCCGCAGGGCACGTATACCTTTAACGGCACCGGCGCCAACACGACTGGAAACGGGCTCGCCGACATGTATCTCGGCCGCATCACGCAGTACTCGGAAGCAACCGGCGTAGTCAACGGCAACCCGGAGGGAGGATGGGGTACATATCGCGGCCGGATGAAGGACTTCGAAACCTATTTTCAAGATGACTGGATCGTGTCGCGCCGGCTCACTTTGAACGTGGGCGTCCGGTATATGCGCCGGGGGCCATGGCACGACGCCTCCTATCCCACGCGCGATTCCGGATTCATTCCCTCCCAATACAATCCGGCCATGGAAGCGCAGCTTGATATCCGTACGCTCTTTGTTCCGGGAAGCGGGCACAACTACACCACCTACGGCAATGGGCTGGTTCGATGCGGATCCGGGGATATTCCCGTGGGCTGCCTGACCACCTACAACGGAGGCGTAGGCCCCCGGCTCGGATTTGCTTACGACGTAGCCGGTACGCACAAGACGGTCATCCGCGGCGGCTATGGAATGTATTACGACACCGGCTTCAGCCGTTCCCCCGGCGCGGTACTGGCGTATGGTCCGCCGCCGTACGGTCAGGCTCCCACCGTTTTCGACGTCCTGGGCTATACGAGTGTGCGCAGCGGTCTGCTGGGCCCCACCGGCTTCCGGGCATTTCCGATGGAAGGCGTGCGTCCGCGCATTCACCAGTTCAGCCTGACCGTGGAGCACGAATTCCCGGGCAACAATATTCTGGGTGTAGCGTATGTAGGCTCGCGGAGCAATCGCCTGGATCGGGATGCCGACATCAACCAGGTCCCGCTAAACGCCGGAACCAAGAATGTCCCGGCACTGGCGGGAACGCCCGGCTGCGATGCTGCGGGGAACTGCGATGTGCAGGATATCCTTATTAATGCCCGTCGCTCGTCTGCCTTCTTCGTACCCTACCGCGGCTATACCGTGATGCAGTGGGTTTCCAATACGGCAAGCGCGAGTTACAACTCGCTGCAGGTGAACTATCGCCATACCGTGGGCCATGGTCTGACGTTTCAAGCCGCTTACACCTGGTCGCATTCCATCGATAACAGCAGCGATGGCGCGTACCTGTCGGGTGTCGACGACTGGACCAACCTGGACCGCTGGCGCGGCAACTCCGAGTTTGACCGCCGCCATATCCTCCAGATGAACTATGTCTACGAATTGCCGTTCTTCAAAAACAGCAACAGCCGTTTCCTGAAGAACGGGCTGGGAGGTTGGCAACTGAGCGGAGTGACCAGCTTTTTCACAGGCATTCCGCTTGACTTCACCTGCAATCACAGCGGGAATCTCAGCGGCATCGGCAAGTCCATGAAGTGTGACACCAGCGGAGATTTTTCGATTTCAAAGAGTATGGCGAATCACCCCGTGTTTGGACCTACGCTGCAGTGGTTCAACCCATCCACGATTACGATGCCGGTGCTTTCGCAATTCCGGGCAGACGGGCAACCCGGTATGTTCGGCTATCTGGGTCGAAACGTCCTGCATGGCCCCGGCCGCAACAATTGGGACATGGCGCTTCTGAAAAATTTCTCGCTGCCGTGGGAAAACTCGACTCTGCAGTTCCGGCTGGAAACCTACAACACCTTCAACCACACGCAATTCCAGACGATTCAAGCCGGCTGTGGGAGCACCACGTCCTATGGCTCGCCCTGTATGGGCGCGCAGAACGTCGGCAACGGCATGGTGACCAGCGCCTGGAGCCCCCGCCAGATCCAACTGGGACTGAAATTTATGTTCTGAGCGCGGGCGGATCCTCCGCGTCGATATCGGCATCGACCACGCAACTGGCAGGGCGGGAATGGTTCGGAGCGGTTTTCCAGGAGCCCTCCAGCAATTCGACCGCCCGCAGTTTTTCCAATACAATACAGCGCCAATTGTCGGATGATCCCATCGGTGCCAGGCCGCTCTCGCTTTCCCCTCCATACTGGTAGCAGAGCACGCGCAGTTGGCCGGCCCGGTTGCGGCCCAGGCGGTGCGGGCAGAACAGCCGCTGGCGGTCGTTATATACCGCCCGTATCGGCCGCTTGCCGGCAACCGCGGCCCAGACCAGCCGGTAGATGTCCTCCACCGTCTGGATTCTGGCCTTGACCACGCCCATCTCTTTCCACAATACCGTGGAACTGCCTCGCGGGAATACGTCCGAGATCGTATATAATCGCCGTCACAGGGTCATTACAAATTCAATTTTGATCAGGAGAGCTATGAGGGTTTTCTTCAGGTGGTCAGCAATTATCGTCGGTATTATCTTGCTGGTTTCTACATTGCCCGCGCAAACAACGACGGGCACAATCACGGGCATCGTTACCGATCCAAGCGGCGCGGTGGTGCCGAATGCGAAAGTCACGATCCTCAACGAGGCCGAGGGTTCCACACGCGACCTGGCCACCAGCGCGTCAGGCGTCTTTACGGCCTCCAACCTGACGGTGGGAACCTACCGCGTGCGCGTAACCGCTACCGGATTTGCGCAATTCGATTCCACCAACCTGATCCTGAACGCGAACCAGGTGCTGAACACAAACGTGCACCTGGCCCTCGCCTCGGCGGGATCTACCGTGCAGGTGGCAGCCGATGTCACGGCCATCTCCACGGAAACCAGTAATATTTCCAACATCAAAACAACGCGCGATCTTCAGGAGCTGCCGCTGATCTCGCGGCACGGCGGCGACCAGGGCATCTACACCTATGTGCTGATGAACCCGGGCGTGAACAGCGTGCCGGGCAACAGCCTCAACAACGTGCAGGGCGTACGCCAGGTAACCGGCGTGCTGCCTACGATGGACGGCATCGCCGTCATGGCCTATCCGATCGGGCCGGGACCGGTTCAGCCCAGCCTCGAAGCCGTCCAGGAAGTGAACGTACAACTGGCCGACACCAACGCCGAGTTTGCCACCCCCGCCAACATCGCCGTGGTGACGAAATCCGGAACCAACCAATATCACGGCAGCGCCTTTTGGGCCTACAACAGCGGTGACCTGAATGCGCGCGACTTCTTTGCAGTCAAGGCCCCTTTTCGTGTCTACAACAACTTCGGCGGCTACTTCGGCGGCCCGATCGTGAAGGACAAGACCTTTTTCTTTGGCAGCTATGAGGGCGGGCGGGAAGCCGCAAACGTCGTGGTTACCGGCAACACCGCGCTGCCCGATTGGCGCACGGGAAATTTCAGCGGGATCTCGACCAAAATCATCGATCCCCTCACCAACCAGCCCTTCCCGGGAAACATCATTCCGGCCAACCGGATCAACCCGGTCTCTCAGAAGGCGCAGGACTATTTCTATCCGCTCCCCAATTTCGGCGCGGCAGGCTTGCAGTCCGGCAACTGGCGCGGACAATTTCCCGCCCAAACCGGGTTCACCCGCTTCAATGACGAGAGCATCCGAGTCGACCAGAATTTCAAGAACGGGGACCGCCTCTACGGCCGCTTCAGCATCCGGCAGCTCCCGCTCACCGCGCGCGAATCCTCGCTGCCGCCCGTCGGGCAGCGCGATCAGATTCGCGGTTCGCGAAGCGCCGTGGTGTCCTGGACCCACCTGTTCTCGGCCTCGGTATTGAACGAGTTCCGCGCCGGCATGACCCGCCAGCGAAACTACTACTATCCCGACCTGGTGGGCTCGACGATTTTGCAGCAACTGGGGATTCAGGGCGTCACCACTTCGGGCATCCACAACGTGCCGGCCTTCTACATCAACGGGCTCACCAGCACCGATCAGCCCAATTCGCAGGCCCTGACGCTCGACACCAACTTCGAATGGACCGACAACCTGAGCTGGACACGAGGCCGTCACTCGATGCGGTTCGGGTTCGACGTCATTCGCGATCAGCTCGGCGGGTACAACTACCCCAACAACATGTACGGCCAGTACAATTTCACGGGTGTCTATACCAACTTCGCGTATGCGGACTTCCTTCTCGGGATCCCGCAAAGCACGAACCTCAGCATTCCCAACCCGCCCCGCTATCTCCGGGGCACCATGTGGAGCCTCTACGCCCAGGACCAGTTCAAGGTCACGCAGAGCCTGACGCTCAACTATGGTTTGCGCTGGCAGCTTCAAGGGCCGTACTACGATCGCTACGGCAGTATTGCGAACTTCTCTCCGTCGCTCGGTTCGTGGGTCGTGCCGACCGCCGGACTTTCGCACCTCAATCCGTTCTATCCCAGCAATATTCCCGTTGTCGGAGCCAAACAGGCCGGATATCCTGATGGCTCGCTGGTCGACTTCCGGAAGAACAACATCTACCCGCGCGTCGGTTTCGCCTGGAAGCCGTTCCATGACGACAAGACGGTGATCCGCGGCGGTTATGGCATCTACGGCAACCTGATCTATGGAGCGCTCGGACGGGCGCTGGGCGGCGGCCCCTTCTCGGGAAGCACCACGTACAACAACGCGATTACGAACGGGGTCCCTCTGTTCAGCTTTCCGTATCCGTTCCTGCCATCCGGGAGTTCGGCCACTCAGAATGCATTTGGGGTGAATCCGCATCTCCGCACCCCCTATACGCAGCAATGGAATCTCACGGTGGAACGGCAGATCGCCGGGGCTGCGATCCGGTTGTCGTATCTGGGAACGCACTCCGTCGACCTGGTGTATACGCGAAATCTCAATCAGCCGATGGCCAGCCTGATTCCCTTCACCGCCAGCCGCCGCTTCTTTCCGATCTTCAACACCATCACCTATTACGACAATGGCGGCAGCCAGCGCTATAACGGCCTCCAGGCGACAGTCGCGAAAAACTACGGCAACAGCCTGACCTTCAATGGCGGCTGGACCTGGGCGAAAGATCTGACTGACGTCCAGGACACAGGCGGCTTTGCCGGCCAGACGCTGGCAGATCAATTCAATCGGAAAGCCGAATGGGGCAACAACCAGATCACCCCGACTCACCGTGTGTACGGCTATGCCATCTATCAGTTGCCGTTCGGCCGGGGGCGGAAGTATCTCAACCATAGCAGCGGCATCGTGGATACACTCTTCGGAGGCTGGCAAATGGCGTGGAATGCCATGTGGCAGTCAGGCCAGTTTTTCACCCCGTCATTCTCCGGCTTTGATCCGTCCAACACCAGCACGCTGGGCGGCCGGCCCGATGTCGTGCCCGGTGTGGATCTGTATCCCTCCGGCGGATCGACGATCACCCAATGGTTCAACCCGGCCGCTTTCCGGATTCCGGGCTGCCCGGACAGCAACCCGGTCTGCACCAGCCCCAGCCCGGTTGGCCGTGTGGGAAATGCGGGAATCGGTATTATTCGCGGACACGCGATCGCCAACGCGGATCTGGCGGTTTCCAAATATTTCTCGCTAACCGAGCGGATTCGAATGCAGTTCCGCGCCAACTTCGCCAACGTCTTCAATCATCCGAACTTTGCTCTGCCGGCGGCGAATATCAGCGCCCCTGCCACAGTGGGGCAAATTACAGCGACCACGCCCCCGACCTTCGGTACGGTCGGGCCAAGAGAAATCGACTTCCAGTTGCGGCTGGAATTCTAGGAGAAGTGCATGACCACTCTGAAGCGGCGGACTTTCCTGCTGGGGACGGGCGCCGCTACCGCCGCTGCCGCTCTTTCTACTGCCGCGACGGCGGGGTCCAGCTATGCGGCATCCTATCCGGACATGCTGTTGACCCATGTGGCTGCCAGGCTGAATGCCCTGGCAGCCTCCTGGGACAAGCAGCGCGAACGCATCCGCACAGCAGCGGAAGTGGAAGCGCGCAATCGCTACGTCCGGGAAAAATTCAAGGAGATGATCCACGGTTACCCCGAACGGACCCCGCTTGTTCCTCGCACGGTCGCGGTCCATATGCGTGATGGCTACCGGGTGGAGAACGTGATATTCCAGAGCCGGCCGGATTTCTGGGTCACCGGTAACCTGTATATTCCATCCGGCGGGCAATCTCCCTACCCCGCCGTGATCTCGCCGTGCGGCCACTACCCGCTCGCCCGCATGGAGCCCCAGTATCAGTGTGTCTACATCGACCTG
>CAZMRK010000620.1:0-2580 GCA_964568355.1 uncultured Solibacteraceae bacterium
ACCCATGAGGAGGCTCTGGAAGAGGTTCTGCGCATCCTCGACGTCTACACCGAAGTGGCCGAACAGGTCATGGCCATGCCGGTCATTCGCGGCATGAAGACCCAAGCGGAAAAATTCGCTGGCGCGCTCCGCAGCTATTCCATTGAGGCGATGATGCAGAACGGCCTCGCCCTCCAGGCCGGCACCAGCCACGATCTCGGCCAGAACTTCGGCCGCGCGTTCAACGTGCAGTTTCAGAGCAAGGAAGGCCGGCTGGACTTCGTATGGCAAACCAGTTGGGGAGTCAGTACGCGTCTCATCGGCGGGCTGATCATGAGCCACTCCGACGACAAAGGGCTCGTCCTGCCGCCGAAGCTCGCGCCTGTCCAGGCCGTGCTGGTGCCGATCTATCGCAAGGATCAGGAAAAAGGACCCGTGCTCGAAGCCGCTCACCGCATCTCTCGGGAGACCGGCGCCAAAGTGGACGACCGCGACGGACAGACGCCCGGAGCCAAGTTCTTTCATTGGGAGCGCCGCGGCGTCCCCGTGGTGCTCGAACTGGGCCCGCGCGATCTGGCCTCGGGCAATCTCGTCCTGAAGCGGCGCGATACCGGCGTAAAGGAAGTGGTTCCGCAAACCGCCATCGCCGCCCGTCTCGCCGAAGTGCTCTCGCTCCTGCAGGCCGATCTCTACCAGTCCGCGAAACAGCGCTTGCAGTCGAGCACCGTCCTCGCCAACTCCCTGGAAGAGGTGGAATCCATTTTGCGCGAAGTCACTGCCGAAAAAGGCGGCGGCCGCTTCGTCATGGCTCACGTGAAAGACGATCCCGCCTGCGATGCACGCCTGAAAGAATTCAAAGCCACCGTGCGTTGCATTCCCCTGACCGACGAATACGACGGCCCGGGCAAGTGCATCATCACCGGAGAACCCGTAGACCGCCGCGTCGTGATCGCCAAATCCTACTAAGCCGCGACGCACGGTAGCGCACGCTTTCAGCGTGCTGCGTCGACGCTCTCGTCGACGTCTTGCGGGATTGCTTCAGGAGTTTACCTGGTCGATTGCGCCCTGAGGAAGTCTCTTCTTTTGAAAGCGTTGACTTCCTCGCGTCCACTGCTGGCGTCTCCCCGCCGCCCTGTGCTACCTTTCAACATACGGAGAGGGAACGGTGATGAATCGACGAGACTTCTTCCTGCGGGGCGCGGCCGGAATGGCTGCCTTCCAGAATTTCCCCTACCACCTGTTTGCCGGCACTACCCGAAAGCTTGCCAGCGACCGGATCAAGCTCGGCCCCATGAAAGTGGAGGTCAGCCGTTTGGCCCAGGGCAGCGGAACCAACGGTGTTGGCGGCAGTTCCAACCAGACCCGCAAACTCGGCCTCAAGGGGCTGGCCGATCTCTTTGATGCCGCCTACGACAACGGCATCACCTTCTGGGATTCCGCCGACCAGTACGGCACCCATCCGCACGTTAAGGAAGCGCTCAAACGCGTTCCGCGTGAAAAGGTAACGATCCTTAGCAAGACCCACGCCAGCACCGAGAAGGAAATGAAAGCCGACCTGGATCGCTTCCGGCGGGAACTGGGAACCGACTACATCGATATCCTGCTGCTGCATTGCATGATTGACGGTGATTGGCCCGAACGGAAAAAAGGCGCCATGGCGGTGATCTCGGAGGCTCGCGAAAAGGGAATCGTGCGCACCCACGGCACCTCCTGCCACACACTCGAAGCACTCAAGGCGGCCGCCGCGAGTCCCTGGGTGCAGGTCGATTTGGCGCGCATCAATCCCGCTCAGGTGGCCATGGATGCCGATCCGCAGACCGTGCTCGGCGTGCTGCGCCAAATGAAGGCCTCCGGAAAGGGCGTCATTGGGATGAAGATCCTGGGAGCCGGGCGCCTGCGCAACAAAGCCGACGAGGCTTTGCAGTTCGCGCTGGCCCAGGACTGTGTGGATTGCTTCACCATCGGGTCCGAAAGCCGCCCCGAGATGCTGGATCTTACGAAGAAGATCCCCGCCGCCAGCGTGCGAGGCTGAAACACTACGCTGCAAAACGGGGACTGGCATGAATTTCGCGGCATTTGCGAAATTCGTTGCCTGTACCCGGTTTGCCCTAGGAAATGGATTTTTTGAGGAACTCTTTGGAGGACAGAATGTCGAAAAGGTGGAAAGCTGTATTCGCGGTCGCCGGGATCACCCTGTTGGCGGCCATGCTCACGGCTCAAGATACAAAAAAAGGAATGCGAAGGGGTGGCGGAATCCTGCATCCCGAGTTAACCGTCGAAACCGGCACTTGGGACGCTCCCGCGGCCAAACTGGGCGAAAAAACGGACCAGACCTGGTCCTCGACCACGGTTGCCGCCGGCGTAAACAGCAAGCCCCAGCCCGGCAGGCCCATCACCAAGGTCGGCGAGATCGTGGATTTCTCCTGCTACATCCAACTCGGCAAGCACGGGGAGAAACATCGCGCCTGCGGCCAGAAATGTGTGAATAATGGCCAGCCCATCGGCCTGTTGACGAAGGAAGGCATGCTCTACCTGGTCATTCCGGAAGAGCACGACCCCCGGCGCGATGGCGGTGTGGATGCCCGTCCTTCGGCCTCCGAA
>CAZMRK010000621.1:0-11030 GCA_964568355.1 uncultured Solibacteraceae bacterium
GCAGCTCGGATATTCGAGCATTCTGCCGCAGGACGTATTTCCGGCGGTCACGATCTCCGGCCTGATCGGCGTCGGCTATCAGAGCACCTATCCGGAAGGCTACCGGAGACAGCATATCGTGCAGTTTACCGATAGCCTGACTTGGGTTCATGGCAGCCACCAGGTGAAATTCGGCGTGGACCATCGTTTCACCCGCCTGAACTGGTTTGCCCAAACATTTCCGTCCGGTAAATTCAATTTCGATAGCGGATTGACCAGCAACCCGCAAAGTCCCGCGGGGACTGGCATCTCGAGCGCGACCTATCTGTTGGGGCAGGTCAGCGGCGGCCAGCAGACGGTGGCGCCTGCATTTGCCCTCGGCTCCTGGTCGCAAGGCTGGTATGTCCAGGACGATTTCAAGGTGAGCCGCCGCCTGACGTTAAACCTGGGCCTGCGCTACGATCTGACGGCGCCTCCGGTAGAGCGCTACAACCGCAACTCCAGTTTCGACCCGTATCTGCTGAACACCGAGACCGGCCGGCTCGGCACGCTGACCTACGCCGGTGTCAACCGTCCGGATTCTTTTGTCGATTGGGACCGCAATAATTTCGGCCCCCGGTTCGGCTTCGCTTATACGGTGACGCGCGACAACCGCACCGTCTTGCGCGGAGGCTACGCGCTGGTCTATGTGCCGGTGGAATCGGCGGACATGCACGGCAATGCGCCGAACTCGCTGGGCTTCTCCTCCAATACCACCTTTTCCTCCAGCGGACCATATGCCGCATTTCAGTTCAGCGACGGTCCGACAGCTCTGATCCAGCCGCTGGGATCGACCGGCGGCCCGTCTGCGTTCCGCGGCCAGGGTGTCAACTACCAGGACCGGAATGCCCCGGTGCCTTACGTCCAGCAGTGGAACCTGACCTTGCAGCGCGAATTGCTGCGCGGTTGGACCGCATCGTTGAGCTACGTGGGAAACCACGGGGTCAAGCTGGTGGGCGGCAACTACAATGTGAACCAGCTCAATCCGCAATATTTTGCCCAATACGGGCTGGCCTTGCAGGACCAGGTTCCCAATCCGTTCTACGGACAGATCAAGACGGGGGCTCTGTCGGCCGCGACCATCAGCCGGTCCCAATCCTTGCTGTTGCTTCCGGATTATCAGGGAGTCGGCACTCTCGCCAATCATAACGCCGACAGCATCTATCACTCCGTTCAGGTGACGGTGGAGCGGCGATTCAGCCGTGGCCTTAGCCTTCTGGCGTCCTTTACCGGCGGCAAGCTGATCGATGATTCCACTTCCAACTCCAGCGGGGAAAGCGGGGACGGAACGTTCCGCATCGGCGCCTATAATCGCCGCCTCGACCGCGCCATCGATCCGAGCGATATTTCCCGCCGCCTGGTGGTGAGCGGCGTCTGGCAGCTACCCCTGGCGGGAAAGAGCCGTGGAATCCTGCATGCTATCGCCTCGGGTTGGCAGACCAATGGCATTCTGACCATGCAATCCGGCACGCCGCTAACGGTAACCGGGTCCAACAACTTCACCGGCATCAATTTCCCGGATTTGGTGGGAGATCCGAACCAGGGCGACCAATCGGTGAAAAGATGGTTCAACACCAGCGCCTTCGCCAACCCTGCGCCGTATGTGATGGGGAACGCGCCGCGCACCCTGCCCTCCACGCGCGGACCCGGCTTTGCGCAGCTCGATTTGTCGCTGTTCCGCACGTTCTCCTTTTTCGAGTCCTTCAAGCTGGAAGTCCGTGGAGAAGCATTCAACGCCTTGAACCGGGTGAATCTCTCGAATCCGAACACCAGCTTCAGTCCTAACGCGCAGGGAGTGAATACCAACTCTGCTTTCGGCACCATCACCAGCGCATATGCCGCCCGGCAGATGCAGCTCGGTCTACACCTGACCTGGTAGGGAGAATTTCTTTTGACGAAACCACTGACACTACTCTTGTGTTCAGCCGCTCTGCTGGCGGCCCAGGATTGCAAAACGTACGACTTCGTCGCATACGGCGGTACGGCGGCCGGAGTCGTGGCAGCGGTAGCGGCGGCCCGTAATGGAGTGCGGGCCGCGCTCATCGAACCCTCTCAGCATGTGGGCGGCATGGTATCGGGAGGGCTGAGTCACAGCGATATTGGGGATTCCACCGTGATCGGCGGCATCTCGCGGGAGTTTTTTGAGCGCGTCGGCCGGCATTACGGCAAACCGGTGCAATGGAACCTGGAGCCCAAAGTGGCCGAAGCGGCCTTCCGCGAACTGCTCCAGGAGGCCAAGGTGCCCGTTTTTTACGGGCACCGGCTCAAAGAAAAGGGCGGCGTGGTGATGGAGCAAAGGCGCGTGCGGCGGATCCTCACGGAAAACGGCGCGTCGTTTTGCGCCGCCGTGTTTGCCGATACCAGCTATGAAGGCGACCTGATCGGCCAGGCCGGGGTCTCCTACACCTGGGGCCGGGAGAGCACGAAGGACTACGGCGAGCCGCTGGCCGGCGTGCGCGGGCGGCAGCGCAAGGATCATCACTTCAACGTGCGAGTCTCGCCGTTTGCCCCCGATGGCAGTCTGCTTCCCGAAGTATTCGCGGGACCCAAGGGCAACCTTGGCGACGGCGACCGCCGCGTGCAGGCCTACACGTTCCGCATGTGTCTGAGCGACCAGCCGGAAAACCGTGTGGCCTTTCCCAAGCCGCCGGGCTACGACCGCCGGCGCTATGAGCTTTTGCAGCGCCTGATCGACGCCCTGGCCGCCGATCACGGACATCCGCCCGGGATTCGCGAGCTGATGATCATTTCGCCCCTGCCGAACCATAAGTTCGACATCAACTCCTTCGGCGGGTTCTCCATCGACCACATCGGCGCGAGCTGGGACTATCCCACGGCTAACTATCCGCGTCGCGCCGAGATCTGGCAGGATCATCGCGCTTACGAGGCCGGCTTCTTCTACTACCTGGCGAATGACCCAAAAGTCCCGGCGGAGCTGCGCCACGCTGTCAACGCCTACGGTCTGGCAAAGGACGAATTTACAGACAACCAGAACTGGCCGTATCAGCTCTACGTACGCGAATCCCGGCGGATGATCGGCGAATACGTTATGACCCAAAAAGATATCCAGGACGAAATCACCAAGCCCGATTCCATCGGCATGGGCTCCTATCAGAGCGATTCGCACCACGTAGTGCGGGTAGCCACGCCGGACGGGGCAGTGGAAAACGAGGGCGAGATGTATGTCCCGGTCAAGCCCTACGAGATCCCTTACCGGATCCTGCTGCCCAAACGGGAGCAGGCGAGCAACCTCCTCTCGCCGGTCTCCTTCTCGGCCACTCACGTGACTTACTCCACGGTGCGCATGGAGCCTCAGTACATGATCCTGGGACAGGCTTCGGGAACGGCGGCGGCCCTGGCAATCCGATCCCATAAATCGGTCCACGACATCGACGTCAATCGTCTGAGGCAAATGCTGGTTGATCAGAAGGCGATTCTCGCCTACCCGAAGAAATAGCGTATAACAGGCCGCGGCTGACCGCTCCCTCACCGTTACCGAGCCGCGACCGTGAGGGAGCGGTTTTGGGGCTCTTTCAATGGGGGAGTTGCATGCGTACCAGGAGGTCTAGGAAGCGAGGGTCTCCGCGCAAAGACTCAAATCTCCGATCCACCGCAAGCCAAAGCAACTTCATCGAGTGAGCGGCGTAGGCACGCTCCAGATGTTCGAAGGCAGCATCCTTGTTGCCAATCGCAGCGTAAATGGCTGCAATGGAACTATCTGGCGTGGGAGTAAGGGTTAGAAATTCCTGCAGGATCGCGTTTGCGCTCGCTTGCTCGCCGAGCCGCAGATAGCAAAGGGCAAGATAGCTCGCAATCCAGGGATCATTAGGCAGGCTCCGGTGAGCATTCGATAAAAGCGACAGCGCAGCCCGATCCTGCGATTTTGCCAGGAGCGCAGTGGCCAGGTGGGTAAGAGTACCAGGCGAATTCGGATGGCGACTGAGACTCTCGCGCAAGCGGTCAATCGCCTGGTCGAGACGGCCGCGTTTTATGTCAATACTGGCCAGTTCCGTGCTCAGCATCGAGGAGAGCGGATCGTGTTTCAGTCCTTCTTTCAATTGCCCGGCGGCTTCATCGTACAGACCGCGAGGGGTGAGGCAGATGTGGGCATATGCATAGCGCGCCTCAGTGTAAGGAGGGTCAATGGCGAGCGCCTGCAGAAACTCCTTCCTGGCGGCCTCCCAGGCGTGATCCGAAAGTATGAGCGACTGAGCCAACGCGTGATGCGCCTCGGCGAGTGACTTGTCGAGACGCAAAGCTTCCTGGGCTTGCGACCGGGCGAGCAGGAGCAACTCGCCGACCGGCGCAGTCTCGGTTTCTAACAACTTGGAACAGGCGAGGCTCAAAGCCGCCCGGGCCGGTGCATCTCCCGGGTCGGCTGAGATCGCCAGATTAAAGTATTCGATCGCGTTTCGCAGATCCCGCGCCGTGCCTGCCCGCAGATAGATATAGCCTCTCAAAGCAAGCCGGCGCGCCTCATGGCTTTGTGGTGTGGGGAGCGGTTTCTCCAACGGCCGGCGGGCCAAGGTCATCCACCAGCCCCCTGCCAGCAACAGTAACAGAGCCATGGCGGCGCTCCAACGCCAATACGATTGGACAGAAGGAGAGGCTGGTGGGGGTGCGCCGTCAGCAGGTAGCGGCCGGAGCCCGTTTATCGGCCTTGGAACCCCGTCTACGGGTCTTGGAACAAAGACGGGTACGTACCCGCCTTTAGGCACGGAAATCACGAGGGGATCCTCCACGCCTTGCGCTTCGTAGTAGGCGTGCAGCCTGGAACGGAGTTTGGATGCTTCGGTGCGGACGGTTGCGTCGGCATGAGGGTCGTACGTGGCATCTTTGCCAAACACTTCGACCCCAATCACCGATTCCTTGATTCGGTCCGACCTTCCAGCGAGGGTCTCATCCACAACGAACCGGAGGAAGCGGCTCATGCGCGGGGACTTGGAGAATAGCGGGCTGCAGAGTATTCGTTCGAGTGCCTCCCGCTCCCGGTCTCCTGGAGCCAAACTGCCCTCCTTTTCCGGTAATTGGATCAGTTGTACAACACTCTTGTCAACCCAGATCCGACTCCCGGCCGTGGCGCCGGTCAGCGTATGGTGTGGTCAGCCGGATACGCCACCGCATCGAAAGGAGACGCCAGTGCTTTTAGAGTCTCGCGAGATAGGGACTAATTACCAACTTAAAAAGTATTTCTATGACGATGATTCCACGACCTTTCTCCCACAGGACTACTATCCTGCCGAGGACCTGATCCTGGCGCAGGATGCCGATGACAAGATCGCCAATAAATGGTCAACCTGCAAGTTCTGCTTCTGGACGCTGGACGGTGTTCCCAGCCTGGAGGAACCGAATAAGACAGAGGTTTGGATAGATTCCGATACGGTGCATGTGGCGACCAAATGGTATGTGAAACTTGTTGCGGGGGTGCCGACACCGAACACTAGTGTCACGTTGCTCGCGTTCTCCATGAGCCAAAATGCGTTCGTGAGCGAAGTACCGGAGAGTGCGGTTGCGCCGCCGGCAAGCCTCCAGGGCAGTTTCGTAAACACGACCGATACCTCTGTGGATGTCACGGCCAAAAGCTTGATCCTTGGAAACGAGCCATTCGATCATTGGTGGCGGGTTGGAGATGCCGCGCCGGCAAATCAAAGCGTCTTTTTGGTGCACCTCGAGAAGGGCGCGGAAGGCACTGAGATCGCATTCTTCGGATTCACCAAGGTGAAACCGCCCAAATTAGGCCCGGATGCCAATCCATTCTTCCGCTTCGCCGAGGACGTCGCCATCAAGTACTACATAGGAAATCCGCCGCCGCAGCAGTTCATCGCAAAGCTTGCAAACAAGGTACTCGCTCTGACTAAGCGAATCGAGTTGCTCGAGAAGGCAGTGCGCTAACCGCCGCGTGATTTGGTTCGTCCGCTTGCCGGCGCGCGCGGACTTCACGGTCAGAGCACTCTCACGTATGGGGGAGCGCTTTTGTGGAGCTTCGACGTTACGTGTAACGAACAACAACCATAGTGATTCCAATGCATTTGGTAGGAGGATGTATGCCTTGGTCCAATTTTATTTACGCCCAATTATCTACCCAGGTTCAACAAATAGATGTACAAGGACCTGGCGGCGGCATGCACGGCCGCCTGAATCCTGACATAACGGTCGTGCCGCTCGGATTGGAAACCGAGGGGGGAGGGCCGGATGTAGCCGCCCCGGCGGAAGTAGCTTCTTTCCTTGCGGCTCAGGGTGCCCGTCTGCGCGACTATGCTGCCGTTCCCAGAGCACGGTTGCGGCGCTCGTGGAATGAAGCGGTCGCCCAAGCTGGCGAGAACCTCGAACAACTCGTCCACAATCTGCTCGATCAACTGTCAACCGCCGTGAACGAAACGAGCGTCATAGAGACACAAACCCTTCTCAACGAGATAAGCCGGAGACCGGAGGGCACCGAAGCGGTTCGCCGCCAACTGACGAAAGAAAAACTTCTCTCATTCGTTGCGAGGGGGAGGTAACTAGTCCATGTCCGCCGAATTTACAGCCACACTTTTCTCGGGAAGTTCGTGGAACGGTTCGTCCATAATAGTGGGCGTTGCCTCGGGCAATCGTTATTTTCGGATGAATTCAGCCCAGCTTCAGAGCTCGGGATTCTTTAAAAACATTCGTTCAGAGGAACCCGTGGCCACCACTGAAGCCGATGCGAACGTGATCCTGTTCACCAATTCCTTCTTTAACGTCGTCAGTGCCCCCGATTACGCAGGCCAGTTCCTCCAGGTCAGCGCGGCGGCGTCATTCGGAGATGCTTTCTGGACCTTTCCAGGGTTTCAGGCGGCCAGTGTGCTCCTGGTCGCCGGCAATCGCAAGGGCCACACGGAATTGCGGGTAAGTTTCACGACCATCATGCTGAATAAATGGAAGCAGCTTCTCGATGCGCAGCTAGCGGGTACACAAGCCAGCCGGGATGGGGATCCCACACTCACATGGGAGATGTTCCCTGCCGGCATCAGCTATCTCTCTCCGCAAGGCACTTATCTCAAAATCTCGCAACCATTGCATATTTCGATGCCGTGGTATTGGGCTGATTATGCGGCGTCGATGACCTATCATATTCTGCTCTTTATCGATGGGGCACATCACCTTCGAGCCTTCGGTCAGCGTTGGGCGTACTGGGTCGAGAGCGGAGCGAAGGCGCACGAGATCGGAGGCGAGCTGAAACCCAAAGTGAAGGCGGGCTTATCTACTTTGGTCGATCAAGTGAATAACAGCTTGAAGGCGTTCGATAAGACACCGATCAACGACGTCTACTACCTGCCTGGTAATCAGGTGCAGCCGATCGGAACCAATTTTCTGACTGGAACCACAATCGATGACATTACAATTGTGATCGAAATTTGAGCCGGTCAAGACTGCGGTCGGCCGAATAACGGGTGTTTGGCTTTACGCTTTGGCGATCTGCGGGATCACCTCGCCGTAGACGTCGGTGAGGCGCATGTGGCGGCCCTGATAGAAGTAGGTCAGCCGGGTATGATCCATGCCCAGCAGATGCAGGACCGTCGCATGCAGGTCGTGGATGGAGATGGGCTGCTGCTCGGCTTTGTAGCCGAATTCGTCGCTGGCCCCGATCACCTGGCCTCCGCGAATGCGCGCTCCGGCCATCCAGATCGACATCGCGCCCGGATTGTGGTCGCGCCCCACGCCGCGCTGTGAGATCGGCATGCGTCCGAACTCGCCCTGCCAGATCACCAGCGTGGTGTCGAGCAGGCCCGTGGTCTTCAGGTCGGTCAGCAGCGCGGAGATCGGCTGATCGACTTCCGCGGCGTGCTGCGTGTGGTTCTCCTTGACATTGCCGTGGGCATCCCAGGTGTCGGTGTTCTGGTTGCCCAGGCCGCCGTGGTAGATCTGGACGAACCGCACGCCGCGCTCTACCAGGCGCCGCGCCATCAGGCACTGCCGTCCGAACGGCGCGGTGATCTGGTTGTCCAGCCCGTAGAGCTTGCGCGTCGCCTCGCTCTCGCTCTCGACGGCTACGGCTTCCGGGGCGCAGCCCTGCATCCGGTAGGCCAGCTCATAGGACGAGATGCGCGCCGCCAGCTCCGAGCTGCCGGGATACTTCTCCAGGTCCATGCGGTTGAGCTTATCCAGCAGATCCAGACGGGCACGCTGTTCCTCGGCGGTCACCGTCTCGGGCGGCTTCAGGTCCACGATGGGCGTGCTCGTGGGCCGGAATACGGTGCCCTGGTAGGCGGCCGGCATGAACCCGGCGCTCCAGTTGGCCGGACCACCGAATGGCCCGCCCCGCGCGTCGTAGATCACCACGAACGCGGGCAGGTTCTGGTTCTCCGATCCCAGGCCGTAGGTCACCCACGCTCCCACGCTGGGAAAGCCCATGCGGATCACGCCCGTCGCCAGCTCATAGTGGGCCTGTACGTGGTCGTTGGATTTCCCATAAACCGAGCGCAGAATGGCCAGGTCATCCACATGGCTCGCCATCCGCGGGAAAATCTCGGAGACCTCAATGCCGCTCTGGCCGTATTTCTGAAAAGTGAACGGGCTGGGCATCAGCGGGCCGGGATGCCCCTGGCGCACCACGATCTCGCCTTTACCGGTAAGCGGCTGGCCGGCGTAGCGGGTGAGCGCGGGCTTGGGATCGAAGGTATCGATGTGACTCACGCCGCCGCTCATGAACAGCGAAATCACCGCTTTCGCCCGGGCGGGGAAGTGCGGCGGCTTGGGCGTGAAGGGAGTGGCCCCCGCGGGTTTTGAATCACAGGCGTTCTCGCCGGCCAGCAGGTTCTGCTGGTTCAACAGGTGGGCCAGAGCCAGGCCGCTCAGGCCGCCGCCGGCTTCAAACAGGAACTCGCGTCTGGAACGGACATATTTCATCGCAGGTACAGAAACTCGTTCAGGTTGAGCAGCACGTGAGTCAGGTCCACCAGCTTATGCTGGGCCAGGAAAGCTCGGGCTACGCTGCGCTCCTCGGGACGGGGCGGCCGGTTGAGCGCAATCTGATATGCCACTTCGATCTGTTTCTCGGGATCGGCGGGCGCCGCTTCGGCCACCCGCCCGGCAAGTAACTCGGCCTGTTTGAGAACGAACTCGTCGTTCAGCAACGTGAGGGCTTGCGTCGGCACGGTCGAAGCATCGCGGCGGCTGCAGCTCAGGTTCTGGTCCGGTAAATCGAAGACTTCGAAGAAGGGGAAGGGAAGCCCCCGCTTGCGATATATGTACACGCTTCGCCGCCACACCTCCGGCCCGTCCGCGCGCGACTCCCAGATGCCTTTGTTCATGGAGGCCAGGATCTCCGGCTGGAGCGGCGGGAAAATCGGACGGCCGAACATCTGCGGGTTCAGCCCGCCGGAGACCGCGAGGATGCTGTCGCGCAGCGTCTCCGCATCCAGCCGCTGAATCCGGAAGCGCCAGAGATAGAGATTGTCGGGATCTTTGGCAAGGTCGGCCGGTTCGCCGAACTGCGAGGAGCGCTGGTAGGCCTCCGAGGTCATGATCAGCCGGTGCATCTGGCGGAGGCTCCACCCGCGCTCCATGAACTCGACCGCCAGCCAGTCCAGCAGTTCCGGATGCGTCGGGCGGTCGCCCATCTTGCCGAAATTGTCGGCCGTGGCCACGATGCCGCGGCCGAAGTGATGCAGCCAGATGCGGTTGACCTCCACGCGCGCGGTCAGCGGATTCTCGCGCGAGGTGAGCCATTCGGCCAAAGCGCGGCGGCGGCCCGACGTGTGCCCATCGGCCGGGGGAAGCGCGGCCGGCGGATTGCCGTAGGTGATCACCTTAACGAAGCCCGGCTGCATCCGGGATCCGTGGCTTTCGATATCGCCGTGATAGAGGAAATAGGAGGGCGGCGCCTGGTAGCGGCCGTGCCCGTTCCATAGGAAGGACCCCTCGATGGCCTCATGCTTGACGCCCTTACCCGGCGCCGGTTCGTCGCCCGGTCCGTCCGGGGCAAAGCGATAGTCGCCGTCGGTCACGGCCATGGCCATGGGGATCGGTGCCGGCCGCTCCCGTTCGATGGCGCGGATCTGGCCTTGCAGGCGCTGGCGCTCGGCGCGATCGGCGGGCGTAATGACGGTGTCGATCTCGGACGAGGATACCGAGACCGTGCGGATGATCTGGTTCGCCAGCAGCACCTGGCCGGGCGTGCGGTGCTCTTCCGGCGTGGCGATGGCCTCCTGGACGTTGGCCGGAAACTGCTTGTACTTGGCCGGCAGCAGCGCCTTGCGGTAAGGCTCTTCGATCTCGCGGATGCGCCGGCGCAGCGGCTGGATGCGCGCGTCGATCTCCGCCATCCGCTGCTGGTAGCGCGCCGCTTCCGCGGGCGGCACCAGCGGCTGCTCCACTTCCACGTAGCCGAACAGCGAAGCCTGCAGGCTGTAGTAGTCCTTCTGGGCGATCGGATCGAATTTGTGGTTGTGGCAGCGCGCGCACTGGATCGTCAGCCCCAGAACCCCGCGGCCGATCGTGGCGATCATATCGTCCAGATACTCGTAGCGGTACTGCGGATTGTCCTTCTCGCGGAAGCCTACCTTGGCGTAGGAGCGCAGAAAGCCGGTGGCGATGCGAGTCTCGTTGGTCGTCTGGTCCAGTTCATCGCCGGCGATCTGTTCCTGAAGGAAGCGGTTATAAGGCTTGTCTTCGTTATAGGAGCGGATCACGTAGTCGCGGTAGCGCCAGGCATTCGGACGGTCGAAGTCGTGCTCGAAGCCGTTGGAATCGGCGTAGCGGGCCACGTCCAGCCAATAGCGCCCCCAGCGCTCTCCGTAATGCGGAGAGGCCAGCAGGCGGTCGATCAGCCGCTCCCAGGCGCCGGGTGCCTGGTCTTCCAGGAATTGGGCCGCTTCGGAGGGTGTCGGCGGCAGCCCCGTGAGATCCAGGAACGCCCGGCGCAGCAGCGTCCGGCGGTCGGCCTTGGGGCCCGGCTTCAGGCCTTTGGCCTCCATCGCCTGGAGCAAAAAGGCATCGATCGGATGGGATGCGCCGTTTTGTGGAACCGGCGGGCGCACGGGCTGCCGGAA
>CAZMRK010000622.1:0-3163 GCA_964568355.1 uncultured Solibacteraceae bacterium
GCCCTGAACGCCGAAGATACCGCCGCCCGCCAGGCACTTCAACAACTTGGCCCCTAGCCGCCTGCTGCCCATGCGCGGCACGGCCCACCGGCGGCTGCCTATTTTTTCGGCAATCCGCTCAGCACCCTGGTGGTATACGAAATATTGGGCGGATTCTTTCTGGTGAAAAATACCATCCCTGACGCAGCCGAGGCCGATGGCGCAAAATTCGGCATCGTCGGAATCGGAAGCAGGAAATCTCCTCCCGGTGAGAAGCAGCGAGTAACCAGATGATATCCGTTCAGCAGGACATCCGGCGGCAGTCCCTGGACCACCAAATAAAGCGGAGCCCGAATCGGCGCTTCGCTGATGTTGGTCACAGTTATCGACTGCGAATACGAATACTGGGTCGGGAAGATATACCGCAGAGGTCCTCGGACGACGCGCGTATCTTCTGTAACATCGGTCGCGCCGCACGCCGAATTCGAAGGCGATGCCGGCGTAAAGCCGAACTGCGTCACCAGGCCGTAACTATCCACGATGCTCGCAACCTGCGCATCCGAGCCGGACGTCGTGAAACTCCACCCGGAACTCACCCGGGA
This sequence comes from uncultured Solibacteraceae bacterium, assembly GCA_964568355.1. Lineage (GTDB taxonomy): Bacteria > Acidobacteriota > Terriglobia > Bryobacterales > Bryobacteraceae > JAJPJX01. The sequence goes on from CAZMRK010000622.1 coordinate 582, forward strand.
TACCGAGTCGCCAGTCATGAATTCGGCGTCCAGAAATGTGGTCGGCACACCCAGCAAGGTCTTCACATCCAGCAGCAGGTTTCCGTTCGCCGGATTGTAATGGAATGGTCTGGCGAGAGGAATGATCACATCGAACTGCTTCGGACCGTTCGTAGGGCCGGCATTCGCACTGGAGAGCGTCAGGGATCCGCTAAAGACCAGCTTACTGTCGCGGCCCAGATTATCGGCAAAAGTGGTGCTTAGCGCGTCGGGCGCCGCATGGGTTGTGGCAAGGCGGATCTCAATCTGCGGGATGATCGCCGTAAAAGCCTGACCGGCCCCGTGCCCGGAGCCGTCGACACCGGTCGGCCGGAAGGCAATCCGGTGAATCGTGATGGGACCGGTCCCCGCGAATTCAGAGGCGGCATATACCTGCTGATATCGGTTCGTCTGCCCCGAAATATCTGCACTGAAGGGCAGCCGGTTGGAGTCGTTTGCCTCCACATCGGTAAAGGCGCGCGGAACAACGATCGTCTGTAGCGGATTCGTCCCCGGAGAGGCCATCGCCGAAACAGGCCAGGCCGGTTGAAAGTGCGGGGCTTGCGCACACAACGGCAGAACAGTTAAGGCCGGAAGCAAGAGCACCAGCCGCGATAGAAACGAATCTGTATCTTGAGTCATCGGAATTCACCGCTCCCTTGTAGCTCCGGTAGATTGTACTCTTAAAAGAGCTAACGTGTACAGATAATTCCGCGCTTTTAGAAGGCAAAAGCCCGCTCTTTTCGTGGGCTTAGTTACTATATCGGGTCAAAATGTAAATAAACGATATAAATGTACGAGGGAATACCGTCAGCTTGCTTCTTTCTTCGCGGGCTTCGATGCGCATAGCTCGTTGTATCTCTGCTGCATTTCTTCCTCGCTCACCTGTTCGATCTGCTGCCCCAGCAGCCATTCATGACCAAACGGATCACGGATCGCACCGGAGCGCTCCCCGTAGAATTGGTCGCGCGCCGGGCGGATCACCGTGGCGCCGGCTGCCACGGCCCGCTCGATCAAAGCGTCTACCTGGTCCACATGCAGATGAATGGAGACGCTGGTTCCGCCTAGCGCCTCGGGGCCTTGAATTCCCATTTCCGGATGTTCGTCGGCCAGCATGATAACAGTTCCTCCGATCTTGATCTCCGCATGTCCGATCCTCCCCCCGGGCTCGGCCAGACGGAATATCTCCTGAGCATCGAAGGCTTTTGTGTAGAACTCGATCGCTTTTGCTGCGCCGCGTACTCGCAGATAGGGATACACTTCATGGATCTGGATTGCAGCGCCTTGTGGCATTCCACTCATCGTTTCACCCTCCTCTTTCAGATAGCTGGACTTAATGACGGGATAGTAACTAAAGATATCTCTTCGCGCGACAATGACGCAGGAGCTTACTAACCTTGGATAACTAGGATTCCTCCGAGCTGTTTCGCTGGTGAAACCGAATCTTGCCCGCTGGCAGGAGGATGGTGTCGGCAGCCGGAACAGCGGTCACAACGATCCCGGAACGCCTTCCCGAACTATCCCGGTTTCCGTTCCAAGTGGGGCGGCCCGGAACCGGTTCCTCGTTCAACTCTTCAAACACCGGGCAGAACTCGTTTCCCATCTTGCCGCTTATCATAGCTCGGAAATCGTTACTGAACCATGAGGGGAAACAGCCGTTTCCCGGTCGGCGGCAGCTTGCCAAGCCGTGCCTTGTAGATAAATATTTCAGGGGGTTAAGGGCGAAGGAGTGGCTGGGAGGCAGGGACTCGAACCCCGATACGCAGATCCAGAGTCTGCAGTCTTACCATTAGACGACCTCCCAACAAAAGAGCATTTTAACATTCCCTCTGGCATGAAGACCAGTCTTGCGCTGGAATAGAGGGCATGGATCTGATGGCCGCCTTCCGCCGCGCGCTCCTTGGACTCATTTTGCTGTCCCCGGGCATTCTTCCGGCGGCGGACGCCGGCAGCCTGGAGGGCGCGTGGATGGGAACGCTGGAGGCCGGGGCACTCAAGCTGCGCCTGGCGCTCCACATTCAGCCTTCCCCTGATGGCGCCCTCTCCGCCACGCTGGACAGCATCGACCAGGGCGCCATGGGCATTCCGGTCACCCGGATCACCCGCAAAGACCAAACCATCTCCTTTGAAATCAAACGAATTCAGGCGGCTTTTGAAGGCACTTTGAACGCCGACAGCTCCCGGATCGAGGGCAGCTTCCACCAGGCCGGGGTGGACCTCCCGCTCGTTTTCCACCACACCGATAAAGCGCCCGAACTGATCCGTCCGCAGAACCCGCGGCGGCCTTATCCCTATGCCGAAGAGGAGGTGAGCTATGAAAACAAAGCCGCTGGTGTTCGCATCGCAGGCACACTCACCCTTCCCCGCTCCTCCGGCCCCCATCCTGCCGTCCTTCTGATCACCGGCTCCGGCCCCCAGGACCGGAACGAAACGATCGCCGGCCACCAGCCTTTTCTGGTGCTGGCCGACCATCTCACCCGCCGGGGAATCGCCGTCCTCCGCGCAGACGACCGCGGTGTCGGCCGTTCCACCGGCCGTTTCGATACCGCGACCATGCAGGATTT
>CAZMRK010000623.1:0-6185 GCA_964568355.1 uncultured Solibacteraceae bacterium
GAGGAGTCTCGACGCTGCCCGCTGAAGCGGGCGCCACGAGTATTCGCCCGGGCGGATCGCGTTTGACCGCTTGCTTGCGCGCGCGGTTCGGTGGCGAAATTGGTTATTCTTTAGCCAAGGCTTCGACAATGGCTTTTTCGGCCAGGGGGGCCATGAGCTGGTAGCCGGCGTCGTTGGGGAGAAGGCCGTCCGCGGTGAGCTCCTTCTTCATGGCTCTGCCCTGAGCGAGGGCGGAGTAGTAGTCCAGATAGACGGATCCGCTGCGGGTCGCATATTGCTTGAGCCAGGCGTTCAGGCCGATGATGCGCCCGGGCGGGTGGCGATCCGTCATCTTCTGGAAACAGTCGCAAACCGGCGTAACCGATGCCAGCACCACTTTGATCCCGTGGAGCCTGGCCAGTTCCACCATGGACATGAAGTGATCCGCCATGGCGCCTTCCGACGACGGACCCATCACACGCGCCAGATCATTGGCGCCAGCCTGGATGACCACGACGGCGGGCTTCAGAGCAATCACGTCCTGGCGAAAGCGTACCAGCATCTGCGCGGTCGTCTGGCGCGTGATGCCGCGATTGACATAGGGCTTGCCGGGAAAAAACGGCGTTTTGCCTTTTCCCCAGTTCTCGGTGATCTCATCGCCCAGAAACACGACGCGTCCGGGTACAAAGCGCAGGTCGGCATCGTCACTCCCATAGACGGTCAGACCGCCCCAATCCATGAGGATTCGCCGGTAGGCGTCCAGTTCCTGCTCCAGTTGTTCACGGCTTAACTCGGAATCGGGGACCGTCTGCGCGTGGACCGCGGCAGCACCAGCCAAAAGAATGGCTGCCAGGACGGCTTTCATTTCTTTTTCAGGCCGAAGCAATATACGTAGCCATCGTAGGTATTCAGGTAGACCTGGCCGTTGGCTACGGCGATGCCGCTGAAGTGATTCCACATCGTAATCTGGTTGCCGCTCGACCAGAGTTCTTTCCCGGTCCGCGCATCGAGCACGTACAAGACGGCATGAGTCGACAGAGGGACACGCCGCTCCATGCGGAAATCCAGTCCCACATCCGGATACGCCTGGGAGGTATTTTCGCCGCTGCCGTAGGCGAAGATCATGCCGTTGGCGATCAGCGGGGGTTCGGCCTGATTCATGTCGCGTGAAATCCAGGCCGGGACCAGTTGCGGGCTTCCGTTCACGGTCTCCAGCTTGAACGCGGCGATGGCACCCTTCTTGACCGGTCCGTGCTCGATCGGCGCCTTGAACTTCGAATGCTTGGGACCCCAGAAGGGAGAGAGGATCCAGCGTGTTCCGTTGTCTTCCCAGGTGGCCATGGAACCCCAGATGCCGGCTTCGGCGAAATCCACGAATTCGTTGCAGAGCAGCGGGGAGCGGTACACGGGGGTGCGGTGATCGTCGCCGCCGATGGACTCGGTATCCATGAGGTAGATCCGGCATTCCTTGCTGGCGTCGATCATGTACTCTTTGCCTTTGTAATCGAAGATGGCCGGTGTCACCTGCATATCCAGGTCGCGCTTCCACAGCCATTCGGCATTGGAAGGCCCGTAGTAGTCGACCAGTTCCAGAGCTTTGGTTTGGGGATTCTGCTTCACGCCGATGATGTCGTTTCCGTAGCTGCCGGTTTCGGGGTCCCAACGGCCGTCGCCGGTTCCGGTGTACATGACGCGATCCTTGCTCACCGCCGGACCGGAGCGGCCCCACATTCCGCCTCCGGCCGGTCCCCAACTGCCGACCTTATGCGTGGCGAGATCGTAGGTATAGGCCATGTTCGGATTCCCGCCGCAGCCCTGGGCACTGTGGGTGTAGATGACGTTATCCACCAGGTTCAGCGCGTAGGGCTTGCCATTGGGCGGCATGAACTTCTCAGGAGGGAAGATTTCCTTTCCATCGGCGGCGTTGAGCCGGTGCAGTCTCCCATCCCAGGAGGCGGCGTAGATGATATACGCGCCGGGAGTTGCTCCAGGGCCGACGGTCACATTCGCCGTCATGCCTCCGGGGCAGAGGACGCTGGGTCCGCGACCGCCTTCGGGTTCTTTGAATGTGCTCTCGAAGTGGTGCTTCCAGACCAGTTCGCCGTTTCTGGCATCGAGTGCGTAGACGTTGTCGGAGACGCCGGCCTGAATCACAAGCTCGCGGGGGCCGCCGGCGGTCGCTACCCTCCCGATGACCAGGGGTTCGAGGAGGGAGTGCATCTGGCGCGGCTGGTTATCCAGTTTGGTCTTCCAGAGCAACTGCATGCCGTGCACGTTCGCGGGGGTGAGGATGTGCTCGTCTCTCTGCCAATTGTTGCGTATCGTGTCGCCGCCATCGGTCAGCCAGTCGGCAGCGAAAGCAGCCGAGGACAGAAGCAGCAGGGCAAGCACGGATACATTGGGCCGTTTCTTCATGTGTAGACCTTTATACACCATTGAATGGCTCACGGACGGTGCAGGCACTTCGGTGTATGATCTAGAATTCTACTCGAAAGTACGAGGGGCTCATGCGAAGATTTGCTCTTGCCGGTATTCCCGTTGTTCTTGCGCTGGGAGGTGTGGAGACGGCGCACGCGCAACGAGGAACGGGCGACTGGATGACCACGGCGTACGATGCGCAGCGCTCTTCCTGGGTGCGGACGGACGGGAAGATCTCGCCGACGGCGATGCGCAAGCCGGGATTCGAACTGGTCTGGAAGAGGAAAGTCGACAACGCCGCACGCGGCCTGAACAATTTGACTCCGCCGGCCCTGCTGGATTTCTACATCGGCTACCGGGGCTTCCGCTCGCTTGGTTTTTTCGGCGGCAGCTCAGATTACCTGTTGGCCGTGGATACAGATCTGGCGCGAACGGAATGGCAAAAGAATTTCTCCCCGTCCCAGGGAGCGAAGGCGGACAGCGTGGATTGTCCGGGCGGGTTAACCTCAGCGGTGACGCGTCCGACGCAGACGGCGTATCCGCCTTTGCCGGCCGGGCGCGGCTCGGGACGCGGTTCACCGGCAAAATCGGCGGTGGGGGAGCCGCACGAAGGGGCTGCGCTGCTCAAAACCATGGCGGCGAGAATGCCTCCCCGGCCGGCTGCTCCGGCACGGCCTCGTACAACGACTCCGGCCTTCAATCCCTTCGCGCCGCGCGTACAGTACGCAGTGGCACTCACCGGTGACGGCAAGCTGCATTCCCTTTGGGTATCGAACGGAAATGAGCCGAATCCGGCGGTAGCGTTCCTGCCTCCCAACGCCAATGCGCAGGGCCTGATCGTGTACGGCGATACGGCATATGCCGGAACGACGAACCAGTGCGGCGGCGCTGCGAATGGGGTCTGGGCGCTTGATCTGAATACCGGCAAGGTGCGCAACTGGAAGGCCAGCGGCAATCTGGGGGGAACGGCGGGACCAGCGGCCGGACCGGACGGCACGCTCTACGCCGCCGCGGGCAAGGAGCTGACGGCGCTGGCGGCGGGCACTCTCCAGCCGCTAGCCGCATACCGGACCAGCGGCGCCGAGTTCACGTCCTCTCCGGTCGTGTTCGAATTCCATGGCAAGGATCTGATTGCAGCCGCGACCAATGACGGCCGCCTTCAGCTTCTGGACTCCGCCGCGCTCGGCGGTGCGCCGCTGGCCCAGAGCGAGCCGTTTTCGGCTCCGGATTTTGCGGCAGGTTCAGTGACCAGTTGGCAGGACCTGTCCGGCAATCGGTGGATTCTGGCAGCGGCGGGCGGACCTTTTGGAGAGATCCGGAGCGGCGCCGTCGTCGCCTTCCAGGTGGTGGAGAGCGGAGGAAAGATCGCACTTCAGCGTGCCTGGGTCTCGCGGGACATGGTCTCTCCGCTTCCGCCGATTGTGGTGAACGGGGTGGTGTTCGCCGTCGGGAGCGGCGAGTTCCGGACGAAAGACGCCAGCGTGGGGGCGGCAAAACGAATCGAGCGCTCGGTGCCGGCGGTGCTTTACGCCCTGGATGGCGCGACCGGCAAGGAGTTGTGGAACAGCGGCAAAGCCATCACGTCCTTTGTGCATAGCGGCGGGTTGTCGGCCGGCGGGAGCCGTGTTTACGTGTCGGCCTACGACGGCACGCAGTACTCGTTCGGCTATCCGATTGAGCATTGAAGGCACGCGATAAAATGAGGAGCATGAAGGGTTTTCTGGCTGCTGTCTCCGTGTCTGCCGCGCTCTGGTCCACCGCCGCCGTGGCCCAGCCGCAACTGCCCGATGGTCAGGGGCGAGCGGAGGTGGAGAAGCTGTGCAAGCAGTGCCACGAGCTGGCGCGCTCGGTTTCGCCGCGGCAGGATCGCGACGGGTGGAACCAGACCATGACCAAGATGGCGGCTTTCGGCATGAAGGCCAGCGAGCAGGAGTTCGCGCTGGTACTGGACTACCTGTCGAAGAACTTCCCCGCCGATGAGATTCCCCGGATCAACGTGAACAAAGCCACGGCGATCGAACTGGAAAGCGGCCTCAGTTTGAGGCGGTCGCAGGCTGCCGCGGTGCTGGCGTATCGAGCCAAGCACGGGGACTTCAAGTCTCTGGAGGACCTCAAGAAGGTGCCTCTGATGGATGCGGAGAAGGTCGAGGCCAAGAAGGACCGGATCACGTTTTAGGGGAGTTGGGAGGGCTGCCGGGGTGTGAGGCGCGCGGGATGCCGGCTGTTGTATCCTCCCGTGATGGCTCGAATCATCGATTCCCGCTGCGTGCTGGCGGTGCGCGATCTCGAGGTGTCAACGCGTTATTACGTGGACGTCCTTGGATTCAGGAAGGATCCGATCGATGCCGCGGGTTGGAGTTTCCTGACGCGCGACTGTTTCCGGGTCATGCTGGGTGAGTGCGCGGACGAGAAGCCGGCCGGCGAACTGGGAGATCACTCCTATTTCGCATACTGGAATGTTGAGGGCGTGGATGAGCTGTACCGGGAGCTTTTGGCGAAAGGGGCGATCCTGACATCCGAGCCGACCGATAAACCCTGGGGTCTGAGGGAATTCGGACTACGCACACCGGACGGCCACAGAATTGTGTGTGGTGAAACGATCTGAGCGCGGGCGCAAAGCCGGCCGGGGCGACCTTTAGTAAGAAGTCCCACAACGTCGACGAGAGCGTCGACGCAGCGCGCTGAAGCGCACGCTACAGGGGTTGCGGGGACGAACTGTTCGTGCAGCGCGGCCGCCGACACCGAATGAGATTCCTCTAGGGGAACAGGCTCCGCAAACGCGAGTCGCGAAGCCACAGGCCGCCCCACAGCAGTACCGCGAAGAAAACCGGGAAGAGCGTGTTGAACCAGGTGTCGCCCATGCGGACATGGGTGGCGACGGCGCCGCCCAAGTAGCCGGTCAGGAAGATGGTTCCAAATAGCGCAGTTCGTGGAACCAGGTAGAGCACGGCCCCAATCAGCAGGCAAAGGCCCATGCCGACGATGGAGGACTCCGGGTACCCGAGTTTGACGGTGTTTTCGACCACCATCGGAGGCCTAGAGATCGCCATTACTCCGTTCAACAGCAGAAACAGGGCTGGAGCGCCGCCGGTGATTCGCCCGGCCCATATGGCTTTGGTCGAAGGAAGCGTTTGCATTCGAATTCGTCCTTTCGAAGGTATAGACTTCCGTTCCGGGGGGAAGTCATCGGCCGCAAGGAAAGTTTTTGCAGCCGACCGCGGAGGTATGATGTATCCAAAGTACTTGATGTTTAAGGGCACTTAGGAGGTGCATCTTGTCGCGAACGCTGAGCAAAATATGGTGGCTGCTGGGGTTGTGCGGCATCTTGGATGCGATGTGCGCGGCCATGAATCTTCTGATGATGGATCTGGACGGATCGCTTGGCCTGCGCAGATTCGCGTCGGCAACCGTGGTGTGGGATATGGGCATGCTTGCGCTTGCGGCGGGAGCCTGCGTGCTGGTTGCCGGCCTGTGGAACGGCGGCAGAAGTAATTGCTGGCTTCTTTCGCTGCACGGCCTCGCCCTCAGCGCATTCGGGCTGATTGCGATTTCCCCGCCGGTCAGAGGGCCGCTAAGCTTTCGCCCGATCTCTCTGCTTTTCGTACTCATGTCCGTCAGCATGGGTGTATTTGCATTGCGCACGGCGCAATCGCGGCGGACCGGAGTGGCGGACAAGCGCTTCTTCTATCTCTCCGGAGCGGCCTCGTTTGGGTTTGCGGTTTCTTTCATGGTCTTTGGGTTTGGCGGGATCAGGCTGGAGCCGCACGCGTTCTGGGTCTGGATGAGCT
>CAZMRK010000624.1:0-10574 GCA_964568355.1 uncultured Solibacteraceae bacterium
GAATAGACACGCGCCAGAAGCTTGTGCGTGGCCGCATCGCGCGGCGCCAGTTCGGCCGCCTTCCGCGCCAACGGCAGCGCTTCCGCCGGACGATCGGCGGCCAGCCGGAGCCGGGCGAGCCCCTGCTCGGCGAGGCCGTCGCCTAGGGAGCGCGCCTGCTGATATTCCGCCTCGGCCTCCGCCCATTTCTGCTGCACTTCGAGGCAATGTCCCAGGTAATAGTGCGAACGCCAGTGCGTGGGGTTGCGCTCGATCGCCTGGCGGAACAGCGCGGCGGCCTGCGCGAAATCGGTGAGGTCGCTTTCATAGTAGCGGCCCAGATAGTAGTAAGGCGCAAAATCCTGCGGCCGTTCCGCCAGCACCTGCCGCATGACGCGCGCAAAGAGCCGCTGCTGGTGCGCGCCGTAATACGCCACGGCCAGCACCTTACGCACTGCCGGAGTGGGGGTAAGTGCTTCCGCTCGCCGCAGGGCGCGGATCGCATCGTAGAACTCGCCGCTGCGCAGGGCGAGATAGCCCTGCCAGAACGGGCCCTCGCAGTTGCGGGGTTCTTCCGCTTCCAGGCTGGCAGCTTGCGTCCGCGCTCGGACCAGATCGCCCAGAAGCAGAGCCTGGCGGATCCCGGCGACGCGCGGACTCCGGTCCTGACCCGGCGGCGGCAGCAAACCGTCAGCAGCCTCCTGAGCACACGCCGCACCCCACAACAGTAGCATCGCGGCCAAAGTTTTCTTTACGCCAGACACGATTCGGATATATGATAGTCCGACCTGAACTCAGTAGGAGGCTCTGCCATGATGCAGAAGGGGATCGTACTGATCGCGCTGTGCCTGGGCCTGGCGCGTATTCCGCTACGGGCGCAAGGGAACCTGGGCGGGCTAACCGGCAACGTAACCGACGACAGCGGCGCCGTAATCGCCGAAGCCGTGGTCAACCTGCGTAGTGCCGCAACCAACGCGGCTTACCGCACCGTTTCGACCTCGTCCGGCGTATACGCATTCCGCGGGCTGCCTCCGGGCCAATATCACCTGGAAGCCGAAAAGCCCGGCTTCAAGAAGTTCGTCAGCGAACAGGTCGTCATTCTGACCGCCACTACAGCCACGCTCGATATTACGTTGAGCGTGGGGGCGGTCAGTGAGTCGGTAACGGTCTCCGGAGCCGCCATGACTTTACAGACGACGTCGCCGGAGGTGAGCACCGTGCTCGAACGGCGAGCAATTCTGGATCTGCCGATCGAGGTGGGGGCGGGCGGCGCCACAACAGCGGCTTCGGGCAGGCGGCAGCCGGAGAACTTCATCTTCATGACTCCGGGCGTGAGCGGGATTCCCTGGTCTAAGAACATCAACGGCAGTCCGGATTTCACCCAGGAAGTGCTCTACGACGGCATTTCCGCGCAACTGGCCGTAACGCCCGGCTTCCTTTCGCAGACCTCCCCTCCGTACGAAGCAGTACAGGAATTCAAAGTACAGAACAGCCTCTTTCCGGCGGAGTACGGGCGCGGCCTGGGCGTGATCAACTTCACGCTGCGCTCCGGCACCAACCAGTATCACGGCGGCCTGTTCGAATTCTTCCGCAACGATAAGCTGGACGCCCGGCCGTTCTTCGCGGCAGCCCGGCCGCGCGTGCGCTACAACGAATTCGGCGGCTCGTTCGGCGGCCCGCTCATCATCCCGAAGATTTATAACGGGAAAGACCGGACCTTCGTAAACTTTAACTACACCGGGCTGCGCAACCGGCCTCCGCTCAGCGGCAGCCTCATCAGCCTGCCGACCACCGCCTTCAAGCAGGGCGACTTTTCGGGATACCGCGACAGCGCCGGCGCGCTGATTCCCATCTTCGATCCTGCCACCACGGCCACGGACGGAACGCGTATGCCGTTTCCGGGCAATATTATCCCGGCGAACCGCATCAGCAAAGTGGCATCCAATGTGCTCCCTCTGATTCCGTCCCCGGACCTGCCGGCCTACTTCAACAATTACCTGAACCGCACGGCCAATCCGACCAGCGATGTTTCCTGGTCCATCAAGGCCGACCAGATCCTGACCGCCAAGCAGCGCGTGAGCTTTTCCTACTGGCAGACCTCCACGACCACGCCGAGTTATTCGCCGCTTGGCCCCTCCACGCCGATCGGGCTCTGGGGGCAGAACCCGGTGAGCGGGCAGGCATACCGCATCAACTATGACTACACCGTGCGGCCCAACCTGCTGCAACACTTCGGGTACGGATACACTTACAGCAACCCCATCCGGCAGCTTGACCCGCGGAAGGGCAACCAGATCTACCAGGTGCCCGGAGTTCCGATGGACTCGCCCGGGTTTCCGCTGTTCACGGTGAATAATACCTACGGCGGGCTGGCGCTGGGCAACTCGGACCAGCAGCCCAACGATCCTTCCATCAACCGCAACTACAGCTTCGTCGATAACGTGACCTGGATCCACGGCCGCCACCAGTTCAAGTTCGGCGTGGACGTGCGCCTTTTCCAGTACGACAATTTCAACGGTACCGGGAGCGGCGGGTTGAGCGGCACATTCGTGTTCGATCCGCTCTCCACGGCTAATACCAGCTCACCCGATGCCACGCGCCAGGGCAACGGATGGGCCAGCCTGCTGCTGGGACAGGTCTACTCGGCGAACCGGCTGATTCCAGCCCCGCAACGGCGCATGCGCAACGAATACTATGCCTGGTATGCGGAAGATGTCTGGAAAGTGAGCCGCAAATTCACTCTGACCCTGGGCGTCCGCCATGAAATTCCGACCGTGGTACAGGAGGCCGGCAGCGCGCAATCCTATCTGGATCTGCACCTGGCGAATCCGGGCGCGGGCGGGCGGCTGGGAGCGCTGTCGTTTCTCAAACCCGGGCAACTGCTGACCCCGAACTACTATCGCGCGTTCTCGCCTCGCGTCGGTGTCGCCTACGCGTGGAACGAAAAGACCGTCATCCGCGCGGGCTTCGGCATGTTCTGGTCGCCGACCAACGCCACCAGCGTGGGACGCATGAACATTGCCTACATCGCCGGGTTCTCGTATCCGCAATCCTTCCCTCAGTTGACTTCCGGACGCGTCCCGGCGCTGCTGCTCGACGACGGCATTCCGGCCTACACAGGCACGCTGCCGAACACCGATCCCAGCCTGGTCAACGGCACCACCATCGACTACATGAACCCGGGCGCGGGCAAACCGGGCTATGTGAGCAGTTGGACGTTTAACATCCAGCGCGAATTGCCGGGGCAGTTCCTGCTGGACCTGGGGTACGTGGGCCAGAAGGGGTCGGCGTTGCCATCCGGGCTGGAGAACTTGAACCAGGTGGATTTCCGTTACCTGAGCCTGGGCAATACGCTCAACCAGGACATCAACTCGGCCGCCGCGCAGGCGGCGGGCATCTCAGCTCCATACCCGGGATTCCGCGGCTCGGTCACGCAGGCGCTGCGCCCCTACCCGCAATTCACCGATATCCAGAATCTGTATCAGCCGATCGGATGGAGCAAGTATCATTCTCTGCAAATGCGTTTGCAGAAGAGTTACTCTTCGGGGCTCAGTATGCTGGTGGCCTACACGCTTTCAAAGGATATCGTAAGCGGAGGCGGCTATACGGGCTTCGGCGACACCGCGTCAGGCTCGCGTCCGCTCGATACCAACAACCGCGCGCTCGAACGGCGGCTGGCTAGCTTCGACATACCGCAGAATCTGATTGTTTCCTGGAGCTACGAGCTGCCCTTCGGCCAGGGGAAGCGGATGCTGGGCAGCGCGCCGAAGGTGGCCAGCTTCCTGGTGAGCGGGTGGCAGGTGAACGCCATTCACCGCTACGCTTCGGGGACTCCGATCTCGGTGGGCGGCGGCGGCGTGATTCCGCTTTCGAATGGCGGCAACCGGCCCAACCGCGTGACGGGGGTCGATCCTACTACCGGGGTGGGCCGCGGCGATTTCGATCCGGCCAAAGATCTCTACCTGAACATCAACGCGTTCTCGCAGCCGGCGCCCTTTACGGTTGGCAATGCCGCGCCGGTATTGGGGAACGTGCGCACCTTCGGGATGATCAACGAAGATTTCAGCGTGCTGAAGGACTTCCGGATCCACGAGGCGCACCGCCTGCAATTTCGCGCCGAGTTTTTCAATGTGCTCAATCGCGTAGTCTTTGGATCGCCGTCCGCGAACCTGAACGCGCCCGCCAGCTTCGGCCGCATCGGAGGACAGGCGAACTCGCCGCGGCACATACAGTTCGGTCTGAAATATATTTTCTGACCCGCGGCGCGCGGTCACAAATGCCAGCAAAGCACCGTAGCGTGCGCTTCCGCGCGCAGCGTCGACGCTCTCGTCGACGTTTCATCTTCCGGCGCGGCCGCTGCCACTTACAGGTTCGGTATCGATAACATCCTTCTTACTCGAAACGCCGATGATCATCAGCTCAAGACCGTTCGGCCCTCCGGAGAAGGAATGTGGCTCATTGAATAAAACCGGCACGGCGTCGCCTTTGTGGACCGCGGCGGACTCGCCCGCAACCTGCGCCTCGCCTTCACCATCGAGAACGTAGTAAACCTCCTCGACGAACTGATGCCGATGTAAACCTTCGGTGGCTTCCGCCGGGATCAACAGATGGTCTACATAAGACCAGGTGGTGAGGAAAACGGCTGGATCCAGCGCACGCCTGTATTGCACCGCGCCCGATCCGCCGCGATAATTCGCGACGGGACGGAGCAGTTTCCGGTCCAGACTCATCGTCATAAATACAGGAATAGGATCTTTCTGCGCCACGTTGGTGCGGGCGTCATTGAGGTTGAAGGCGTCATAATGGCCTTTGATCGAGGTGACATTGATGTTCATGAACTCGACCGGCTTGTCGGAAGGGTTATAAATGGCGTGGGAATGTCCCATGCGGGTCGGTGCTCCGACAGGTCCTTTGAGCAGCGAAGTACGGCCGTCAACGGTGAACTCCGCTTCGCCATTCAGGATCACAAACATCTCTTCGCACTGATTGTGGAAATGGTGGCCAACGCCGCCACCGGGCATGACCTGGCACCGGTGTACAAAGTAGAGAGGTACGTCGAGGGCATTTGCCGGTATGAGTGTTTCGCACGCCATATCGCCCGCCGAGCCGTGCGAGCGGCTTCGCCTGTATTTCGACGGGTCGGTATGGCTGATGCGCTGGCTCAGGGGATCCCGCGCGCATAGGGGGAGCACAAGCAAAAAGAGGATCGAACCGATTGTAAGCTTCATCTGGATGCCGGCCTTTACCGCTTCTGTGCGATCAGAGTCTCCGCGTTGCGCTCGGCTTCAATGGCAATCTCCATGAAGCCGATGTGCATCTCATCCCAGCTTTGATCGCCCCACAGAATCGTCTTCGAAGGATCGGGATTGTAGGGATTATTCGGCGAGTTATCGAAGACGGCCACCGATTCGATCGTAGTGCCCGCGGGAAGGCGTTTCGGCTTCTCCAGGAAATAGGTGGTTTGCCAGTTGAAGCTGTAGCGCGGCACATCCAGCAGCGTCTCCTGCCGGCCGTCGGGATAGCGCGCAGTCAGCCGCATGGATTTGCCGCGCAGGTGCATGTGCGGCTGGAGCGAGATCAGCGTGACCGGCGCGTCAAACTGGATGGTCGCCGTAGAGTGGAACGCCGGGTCGCCGGGTGGAATGGTAATGCCCATATCCTGCGTCTGAGTCGAGAGGACCCGCTCGCGAGGCGGCTGGCTGGCGAAATAGAGGCCGACCTCGGAGTAATCGGTCTGCTCCTTGCCGGTCGCCGTGAAGTGCATCTCCAGTACGATGTCCGAACCGGCTCGAATCAGCTTCGCCTGGTTCTCGGCCCAGGGGATGGGCCGATAGCCGGGCTCGTAGCCGATCAGCAGCTCGCGGCGCTCGAAAATCCCTTCCTTCGGCCGGCCAACCCGTCGCTGGGCCAGCGTGGGCAGCACGAAAGTCCCGGCGGGCAATCCTTCCAGATAACTCGATCCCGGAGGACGCACAAATGCATTCATGTGATGAACGACGGAGCGCTTGTCGATGCGGAACTCGGCGGCGCGAATCCAATGGTCCGTCGTGAACTTCGTGGGAACGATCAAAAATTGATAGGGGACCTCGCCTTTGGCCGGGACGCGGAACCCGGGCACGCGCACCACCAGGTCCGGCTTGCCGAGTTTCCAGCCGCTGTCCGATGGAGCCGGTTCGGCATAAGCGATGGCAGGTCCTTCGGGTGCGCCCGCATCCACCCAGGCCGTAATGGTGCGCACCTCGGCCGCCGAAAGCGAACGGTCGTTCTGGAAGCGCAGGCTATGGTTCGGATCCGCCTGCCACGGGGGCATGGTGCGGCTCAGCACGGCCTCGCGGATCGCCTTGGCCCATGGACGCGTATCCTGGTAGCTGGTAAAGGCCATGGGACCGATCTCGCCCCGCTGATGGCATCCCTGGCATCTCGCCCGCAAAATCGGATACACATCCCGGGAAAACGTAGGTGACCCGGCCCAAGCCGCGTACGCGAATAGCAGACCGGCAAACAGCATCTTCATTAGGGGTATTATATGCGAGGGGGCGGGAAGAAGGGCTGCTTACGTGACCGCCAGAAAGCGCAATTGGCTGATCGGCATCGGTCTGGCACTGGCCGCCGGACTGACGGGAATCTATGTCGCGGCGTCTATACTGGCCCGCCGCTTTGAGCCGTACATTCGCGAGCAGGCGATCGCTTACCTGCGCCAGCGCTTCGACAGCGAGGTGGAACTGGCATCGCTGAAGGTGCGCATGCCGGCAACCTCGCCGCTGCGCCTGCTGACCACCAAGGGACGCGGCTCGGTCGCGCACATTGAAGGTTCCGGCCTGGTGCTGCGGCACAAGGGCCGCCGCGACGTTCCCCCCATGTTCGTGATGCACAAGTTCCGGTTCGACGTGGACCTGGGGAAGCTCTTCGACACGCCCAAGATGGTGCCCCTGGTCACGCTGGACGGAATGGAGATTACGCTTCCGCCCAAGGGACAACGGCCCAAGCTGAGCCGCAGCGATGGAGGCGCGGACACGGAAAAATCCCAAGCCACGGCCTCGCGTCCGGCGGCGATCATCGAGCAGGTCGTCTTTCACGGCGCAAAGCTGGTGATCCTGCCACGCGATCCGAAGAAGGTTCCACTGCGGTTCGAGATTCACGAACTCCGGCTCCGCTCGGTGGGCGTCGGCATGCCGATGAAGTATGAGGCTACGCTGACCAATCCCAAGCCGCCCGGCGAGATCAAGAGTACCGGCACGTTCGGGCCATGGAACGCCGAAGAACCGGGCGATTCTCCCCTGGCGGGAGATTATGTCTTTGATAAGGCCGATCTGGGTGTGTTTCAGGGTATCGCGGGCATTCTGCACTCCACCGGACGCTTCGAGGGCGCGCTGGATTCGATCACGGCCAAGGGGCAGGCGACGGTCCCGGATTTCCGGCTAAAGATGGCCGGCAACCACGTGCCGCTCGCCACGACATTCGAAGTCCTGGTGGATGGCACAAACGGAAACACCGTGCTGAAGCCGGTCGTGGCAACTCTGGGAACCACGCGCTTCACCACCAGCGGCGCGGTCATCAAGCACGATGGAGATCAGCGCCGCACCATCGGCCTGGATGTCCTGATGCCCGACGGAGATCTGCGCGATCTGCTCCGTCTCGCGACCAAGGGGCAGTCGTTCATGGAGGGGCGCATCCGGTTGAAGACGCGCCTCGATATTCCGCCTCTTTCGGGCAAGGTACGGGAAAAGCTCCGGCTGAAGGGCAGTTTCGATGTGACGCAGGCCAAGTTTTTGCGCTCCACCATCCAGAACCAGCTCGATTCCCTGAGCCGCCGCGCGCAGGGACAGCCCAAGAATGAGGAGATCGACGAAGTGGTGTCGCGGATCACGGGAGCCTTCCTGTTACAGAACGAGGTGGTGGACTTCGAGCGCATCACCTTCGGAGTGCCCGGCGCCGACGTGGACCTGGCGGGAAAGTACGACCTGAACGGCAACACGCTGGACTTCCACGGCGCCCTCAAGCTACAGGCCAAGGTTTCGCAGACCACCACCGGGTGGAAACGCTGGGCGCTCAAGCCGGTGGACCCGTTTTTCTCCAAAAAAGGCGCGGGAACCTATCTGCCCATCAAAGTGGACGGGACCTCCCGCCAACCTCACTTCGGCCTGAATCTCCGCCACAAGGCCGGCAGCTAGCACTACTGTGTTACAAAGTGGGGCAGGCTTCGCATCTTAGGTGCCAACTTTGTAACACAACCTCCTGGCGCTAGATCCGCTTGATCCGCACGTCCTTGAACTCCTCCCACTTGCCCAGTTGATGGGCCTGCAGCTCGATGCTGCCCTCCCCGGTGTAGTCAAGCTGATCGTATTCGAGTACGTTCTCGCCATTGATGCGAACCATGACGTACTTGCCCTTCACGACCATCTGGAACGGCCACCACTTTTCCGCTTCGATGCGGGGATAGGCGGCGCGCTTGAAATAATACAGCGAGCCGGTCGGATAATGGGCGCCCTCCACGTCGTGCAACTGGATCTCGTAGTGCCGGCCTTTCAGCCCCTCTCCGGCGGTGCGGAACAGGATGCCTCCGTTGTGATGGGCGTTATGGCGCACATAGGCATGAAACTCGAAATCCTGAAATTTCTCCTTGGTCGCAATATGGCCCAGCCCGTCGCCGCGGATCACCTCGCCGTACGGCTGAAAGTTGGGCTTGCCCTCGGAGACGAACCACTTATCCAGATCGGATTCGCCGCCATAGAGCGTGATCCACTGATCGGTGGAGGGCAGCTCCCGGATGCGCAAATTGCGGAAACGGATGGGATACGATAGCGATTCGAAGCCAAGATAGCCGCGGCGATAGCGATGGCGCAATTCGGGAACGGTGGTGACGTCGAGATCCTGAATCAGCTCTTCGTTGGTCCAAACGCGCAGTTTGGGCCAGTCCATCAGAATGCGGAAGGTGTTCCACTCCCCCTTGTTCTTGACGTTGACCTTCAACGGCGCGGCCACCGGCATGATGGCGCCCATGGACTGCGGCATGGGCTTCTCATCCACCTGCTGGAAGAGATGCAATTGCATACCGCACCACATCGGCCGGCCATGCTCGGGGACATGGAAATAGATGCCGGAATCCATCCAGCCCTTGATGAAGAACTCGCCGCGGAAATCGAAGTTCTCGTACCGGCGGTTCGAGCGCAGCCAGGCCGGGAACCCCGAGCCCTCATGCACGACGATGGCGCCGTCGCGTACGTAGAAGGCCGTTTCGGGGCCTTCCTGAATCGTCCATCCGTGGAGCGTCTTCCCATCGAACAACGGGACGAAGCCGTCTTCCGGCTGGGCTTGTAAAAAGGCAGGCATGGCGGCGGTGCCCGCCAGAAATGCGCGTCGATTCATGTTTTCGATTGTATAGGGTTTGGTGGAATAGAAGCATGGCCTGTATTTTTTGCGAGATTGTCTCCGGGGCGCTGGCTGCTCCGGTGGTGTGGGAAGATGAGCTGACCCTGGGTTTTCTCGACCACCGGCCGCTATTCCCCGGCCACACCCTGCTGGTGCCCAAGCAGCATATCGAGACCTTGCCGGAGCTGCCGGCCGAGATGCTGGCGCCGCTCTTCGCCGCCGCGCAGAGGCTGGCGCGCGCCATGGAGGCTGGCTTGAGTGCCGACGGCTCCTTCGTGGCGATCAACAACCGCATCAGCCAGAGTGTCCCGCACTTGCATATCCACGTGGTGCCCCGCCGCAAAAAAGATGGGCTGAAGGGATTTTTCTGGCCTCGCCAGAAGTATGCCGATGCCGCCGAAGAGATGCGCTATCGCGATCTGGTGCGTGAGGCCGCCGAATGGAAGCCCGGAGCGCGGCCGCATGTACAATAGCACCGAATGGCCGAACATCCGCTGCTTGCCGGCACAGGCCGGTCCGACATCACACCCGCTCCAGGCACCCCGCAAGGGGGCTGGGGCGCTCAAACCCATCAGCGCGGGGTGGGCGCCGATATGCCGCTGTACGCCACGGCGCTGGTGCTGGACGGCGGCGAAGGGCAGATCGCAATCGTCGAAGCCGATGCGATCGGCTTCGATTGGGAATGGACGTGGAAGATTCTCGACGCCATCACGGCGCTGAGTGGAATTCCGCGGGAGCGCATTCGCTTTTCGTGTTCGCACACGCACTCGGGTCCCAATACCTTCCGCCTGGCCAATATCAGCGAGGGTCTGGATATGGCCGTGGCCTATCTGGAAGATCTGCCGCGGCGCATCGCCGGGGCGGTCTGGCAGGCGCAGCGAAGCCTCCGTCCAGTGCGCTGCGCGGCCGGCGAGGGCCGCTGCGAGATCAGTGTCAACCGCCGCTTCCGCGCGCCGGACGGGAGCATGGTTGTCGGCCGGAACTGGGAAGGCCCGGTGGATCCCACGGTACGCGTCGTGCGCTTTGACGACCTGGAGCAGAACCCCGTGGCCGTCCTGTTGCATTATTCCTGTCACGGCACCACTATCGCCTGGCAGAGCGCCCATTTCACGCCGGATTTTCCCGGGCCGGCGCGGCAGGTGGTGGAAGAGCAGATCGGCGGGACGTGCCTTTTCCTGCAGGGCGCCGCCGGCAATATCAGCCCGCGCGGAGGCTTTACCGGAGAC
>CAZMRK010000625.1:0-6011 GCA_964568355.1 uncultured Solibacteraceae bacterium
AGGTGTACCGTCTTGCGCAGCGAAGGGATTAGCACCGGACGATGGGGATCATTGGCCAGAATCGGCTTGCCGGTAACGGTCATGGTGCCGTCGACCACCCAGTTGTTACTGCCCTGTTCCGCAAAGCGCACCGGCCCGATCGTCTCGTTGTAGACCTTTACGATCTCATTGTTGATCCCGGCCAGTTCCAGCCCTTTCGGCAATTCGAGCGGGATGGGAGGATCGGGCGGCATGAGCTTCTGCACGGTGGCAAGCCCGAAACGGCGTACATCTTCGGCGCGTGCGATCTCTTTGGTCAGATTGCGCGTCATCAGCAGCCCGGCGACCCGGGCCACGCAATCTTCCGGTACCCAGAGCCCCGGGTCGTAGCCTGCCGTGCGGAACTCCAGGGGGCGCTGCCCGTGCAGCGAGTGAATATAGGCATTGATGCCGTTGGTGAACGCGGTCACGATATCCCGCGTATGGGGACCATAACCCTGCCACTCGGCCTCCCAGTTGCCCCGAAAGCGTACGGCGCGGGCCAGGCGGTCCCGCTCGATGGCTCGCGATCCCAGAACTTCGGCCAGCTTTCCCGTGCCTACCCGGCGCCAGAGGTCGATTTGAAACAGCCGGTCGCGGGCGGCGATATATCCCTGGGCGAAGAAAAGATCGTGCTCGTTCTGTGCGTAGAGGTGGGGCACGCCCCAGCGGTCGCGCAGAATTTCTACCGGTTGGCGCAAGCCGGCCACGGACACTTCGCCGGCCTGGAGAAGGGGTAGAAAGAACAATAGC
Source organism: uncultured Solibacteraceae bacterium (assembly GCA_964568355.1). Lineage (GTDB taxonomy): Bacteria > Acidobacteriota > Terriglobia > Bryobacterales > Bryobacteraceae > JAJPJX01. The sequence goes on from CAZMRK010000625.1 coordinate 772, forward strand.
GCCGCGTATTTCACGGCGCTATCTTATCGCAAAGTTTGAGTGGAGGATCAGCTTTTTGCCGGAGCTTCGGACTTGGATTCCGTCTTGGCTGTCTCCGTCTTCGAAGTGCTATCGGTGGATTCTTTCTTCTCTGCTGGCTCTTTCCGTGCGCTTCCGTTGCCATTATTGTGAGCGTAATCGGTCGCGTACCAGCCGGTGCCCTTGAACTGGAACGTTGGAGCGGTCAGCAGCCGATGTACCGCGCCGCCACATAACTCGTGCACGGTCAACGGTTCATCGCTAAACTTCTGGAGCACCTCAAATTTCTCTCCACAAGAATCGCACTGATATTCATAAAGAGGCATAGTTGATTGACCTATTGACCAAACCTTAGTCCGATTATAGCAGATTACATGCTATGAGAAGATCTATGCGGCCGGATGGACCAAGCCAAATACGCCTAACCTTTTCGCGTCCTCAAGCGTCAGAAAGAATATCATGTGGACTCGAAGGTGGATCCTGGCAACCGCGGCGGTGGCCCTTTTGGGCCTCTCCGGAGATTGCCGGAAGTGCTACCTGAAAGTGGAAAGTTCCGCGCAGAGTTTCCACGGATATTTTCGGGCGATGCAGGCGGCTTCTGGGAACCCGATGGAGCGCTTCCTGTTCAGCTTGGCGCTGGCTCACACGAAGACGCACCCATCGGAAGTTTCCTACCCGCCCAAACGGGGGAGTTGAGCTGTTTTAGCCCCTTTTCTTGCTGCCCTTCTTGGTACTCGGACGGCGCGCTGGGGCCGGAGGAGCGCTCATCTTCAGGCCCGTAATCTTCGCCTTTTCCACGTCCATGGTGAGCATGAACGGATCTTTGGTGAAGGCCGACGGAACCCCCTCGAACTCGATTTCCGTTCCGATCTCGGGTTTCCCCGTCAAGGGTGCGTCGAGCTTTAAGGTAATTTCCGGAGTGCTGGCATCCGAGAGGGCCAGCACCAGTTCTTTGGAACGAACCGGAGGCTTCGCGTCCACGATCTTGCCCTTGAGCTTCGGAACCGCCGCGCTCTTTACGTTGGAGTTAAAGTAGGCCTCGCCGTTTTCGCCGGCCAATTCCTTCCGGATTCCCATCCACAGCGCCAATTGCGGATTGGATTTCTTGAACTCCTCCTCTTTTTCCGCAGCGATCTCAGCCGAGGTCTTCAGCTTGAAGTCCGCAGGCGGCAAGGGCGAAGTCAGCGCCAGTTGCTTGAGCTGTTTCAGCCCTTCTTCATCCGCACCGTGATAGCTGGTGTAGATCTTGGTGAGATAGGCATCGACCGTCTTGCGCGTGGCTTCATCCAGACCACCGTTGGCGGGATCCATTGCGGCCGCGCGGGCGATTTCGTAGATGCCCAGAGGAAATTTCTCGGCTTTCCGCTGAGAAATGATGGCTGAGCCCAGAGAGTAGGACGCCTGCGCGTTGTTGGGATTCTCCTGAACAATCTTGGTGAAGACCTGTTCCGCGGTTGCGAAGTCTTTCTTTTGCATGGCTTCGACACCGGGCCGCATTTGCACCCACGAGACCGTTGCCTTGCCTACCGTCTCGATCTGCGTGCGGGCCTTGGCCCAATCTGCGTCGCTGGTCGTCGGTGGCTTTTTCTCGGGTGCGAAAAACGTGTTCAGATTATCCAGCAGCCCGTGCGCCGCCTTTTCGGCACTGCTTAGCTGATCGGCGGACGGCTCGGGTAATTTCTGGACGTTCACGGCGACCAGGAACAGCGCGGTTAAATTCCTCGGATCCTTCGCCAGAACCTGGTTCCCGATCTCGACGACCTTTGCGGGCTGGTTCAGTTGATTGTAGAGCTGCAGCCGCTCTTCTTTGAAATCCGTTTCCGGATATTTTTCCGTCCAACTATTCAGGTATTGAAGCTTTTTGGCCGGATCCGTCTCTTTCAGGACGCTATTGTAAAGATCGTATTCTCCTTGGTCCTTGACCTTCTTCTGGGGTTGCGCGGCGGCCTGCGCCCGCGCGGGAGCGGGACTGTACACCGTGACAGCGCTCAAGACCGCGATTGCGGTGATCCCCGAAAGACTTTTTAGAACTCTATACACTTGCAGCCTCCTGCCTGATGTTCCGCTTGATTGTGGGCTTTTCAATCCGCCTACGCACTTGGGAGCCGTTCCCCCCGGGTATATTTCAATCAGTCCGATGGGTACTTGCGGAGTATAGCCGAACGACACATATGGTGCAACTGATTCGACGCCGATGCTCCCATTCAAGTTCCTGCGCATCCGGAGCGCGGCTTGCCGGCGCCGGACGAGGCGGAAGAGCCTCCCGAAGCGATCATATCAAATGATCGCTATGTTAGAATGCGCCTTCCACATGCGCTACCTCGACCTCGGGGTAATTCTGGTTTATCTCATTGGCATCACGTGGTTCGGCGCACGCTTCCGCCACGGCCAGAAAAACCTGCGAGACTACTTCCTCGGAGGCCGTACCGCACCCTGGTGGGCCATCGCCCTTTCTATCGTATCGGCGGAGACCAGCACGCTTACCGTCGTAGGCACACCGGCGTTGTCCTTCGCCGGAAATCTCGGGTTTTTGCAGATCGTCTTCGGGTACCTGCTGGCTCGTATCATGATTTCGATTTTGTTCCTGCCGCAATATTTTCGCGGAGAGATGTTCACCGCCTATGAACTCATGCGGCGCCGTTTCGGGGAACGTATCCGCCGCCTGACCGCCTGCATCTTCCTGATCACGCGCGCCCTGGCCGAGGGAGTGCGGGTCTTTGCGATTTCGCTGGTGATTTCGATTGTTCTGGGTACCGGCGAAGTCGCTTCGATCGTATTGATTGTCTGCCTGACGCTCTTTTATACGTTTGAAGGCGGCATGAGCGCGGTCATCTGGACCGATGTTGTGCAGATGGTGCTCTATGTGGCCGGTGCTTTGCTTGCCGTCTTCGTCATTCAGGGGGAAATTCCCGGAGGGTTCGCGCACGTCTTCGCCACTGCCTCCGGAGCAGACAAATTTCGTCTCTTCGATTTTCAATTTTCTCCGACGATGAAATTCTTCTCTCTGCCCTATACCTTCTGGGCGGGTATCGCAGGGGGATGCTTTCTGACCATGGCCAGCCATGGCACTGATCAGTTGGTGGTCCAGCGTCTGTTGAGCGCTGCGAATGAACGGCAGAGCCGCGCAGCCCTGATGGCGAGCTGGGTGGTGATTTTTTTCCAGTTCGGCCTTTTCTTGCTGATCGGAATCATGCTCTATGTCTATTACGGAGCGTTTCATCTGGCCCCGCCGCATCCTCCCGACCGGATCTATCCGCAATTCATCTGGAGCCACTTGCCGGCGGGTGTGGCCGGTCTGGTAATTGCCGCGATTCTCGCCGCGGGTATGGCCAATTTGAGCGCGGCACTCAATTCTTTGGCTTCCACTACCGTGATCGATTTTTTCCGGGCGCGCGTGGGGGAGCGCAGCGATGCGCATTACGTCAAACTGGCCCGCTGGGCGACTGTAGTCTGGGGCGCGGTGCTGTTGGCCATCGGCATTTTTGCGCGGCACTGGGGTTCGGTGCTGGAGGCGGGTTTGACCATCGCCTCCATTCCTTTCGGTGCTCTGTTAGGGGTCTTTCTGCTGGGAGTATTGACCCGGCGGGTGGGGGAAAAGGCGGCAATTTTCGGAGTGGTGGCGGGGCTGGCCACCATCGTCTATGTGCGATTCTTCACCCCCATTGCATTCACTTGGTATGTGTTGATCGGAACGGCTGCGACCTACTCTCTGGGATACGCTGCGTCGTGGCTGCCTTGGGCTGGATTTGCGAAATGGGGGGATCGCAGTGGTGGAACTGAGACGTGAACTGGGGCTGTGGAGCGCGGTTGCAATCGTAGTTGGAACGGTGATCGGCAGCGGGATTTTCCTGGTGCCGAGCACCATGGTGCAGCGGGTCGGATCACCGTACCTGGTCTTCCTTGTCTGGATCTTCGGCGGCTTGCTGAGCCTTGCCGGAGCCCTCACCTATGCCGAATTGGCCGCTGCCATGCCCGCCGCGGGAGGGGAATATGTCTATCTCAGCGAAGCCTACGGTCCGGTGTGGGGTTTCTTATACGGCTGGACCCAGATGTGGGTGGCAAAAAGCGGATCCATCGCAACCCTCGCCACTGCTTTTTTCTACTATTTGACCAATTTCTTTCCCGGGCTGGATCAAGTGTTCTATATCGTACCGCTGCCGATCGGTGAGCACGGGAATCCGCTGGAATTACGTTATGGGCAGCTTCTCGCCACGGCTTTGATCCTGTTCTTGGGATTTGTGAATTATTGCGGCGTGAAAGTCGGCGGGCGTGTGCAGGTCGCCGTGACTGCCGTAAAAGTAGCTTTGATCGGGTTTATTGTGGTGGTCGGTCTGGCTGCCGGGCGCTCCGCCGGCGCCGTGGCCCAACCGGCGGCAGCCGGCGCTTCACTTACCGTGGCAAGTTTTTTCGCGGCCCTGGTCGCTGCTCTTTGGGCCTACGACGGATGGAACAACGTCAGCATGGTGGCTTCGGAGATCCGGCAGCCGCAGCGTAATCTCCCTTTGGCCCTAATTTGGGGAACCCTTTCCGTTATTTGTATTTATTTGCTGGTCAATCTCGCCTATTTTGCGGTGCTCTCCGGACCGGAGGTGGCAGCCAGCCAGCGCGTAGCGGCGGAGATGATGCGGCGGGTCCTCGGCTCCGGTGGCGCCGATGCCGTCTCGGTTGCGGCGATGATCAGCATTTTCGCGGCTTTGAACGGCTCCATCCTGTCCGGTTCGCGGGTGCCCTACGCCATGGCCCGAAATGGCTATTTTTTCGCCCCGGTGGCCAACGTGCATCCGAAGCACCGTACGCCCGGAATATCGATTCTGGCGTTGAGCTGCTGGTCGGCGGTGTTAGTGTTCTCCGGGCGATATGAGCAACTGTTTACTTATGTGATTTTTGCCAGTTGGATCCTTTATGGCATGACGACCGCGTCGGTGCTGGTCTTGCGCCGCAAACGTCCGATGATGGAAAGGCCTTATCGCACACTGGGATACCCAGTAGTTCCAGTACTTTTTGTGTTGGTTGCCGCCGCCCTGGTACTTTCCACGCTGCGCGATTCACCGCGCGAATCGCTGTTGGGGATCGGTCTCATTATTCTGGGATTACCCTTTTATTTTCATTGGAAAAGGGCTCATTCGTGATGCCATGAGGTTACGCCCCGGCAGGCGGGTTACCCTTCAAAATTCCAGGCCCCCAAATTTTTTGTTCTGAATTCAGAACAAACCTCTTGATAT
>CAZMRK010000626.1:0-9839 GCA_964568355.1 uncultured Solibacteraceae bacterium
CACGCCGGCGACGGCTAACAACTCGTGCTCGCCCGCGAACGTTCGGACCACGGGTTTTCCGGTAAATCCAGGTGCGGCCATGCCCGTCGTGAACGGCTGCCGCAAGCAGGACTACGCAGTTCTCATCGTCGTTGGGCTGCCCACCACTCACTGAGTAGCCGGAGCGCCTTTAGAACAGACTGGATCTACTGAGCCACAGACCAGCTTGAGAGGTAGATCTCCTGCTCCGGGGTGAGGCGATCGATTTTGACGCCCATAGCTTCCAGCTTCAGGCGGGCTACCTGGCGGTCCAGTTCCGGCGGCACGGGATAGACCTGCTTTTCCAGCTTGCGCTGGTTTTTCACCAGGTATTCGGCGGCCAGGGCCTGGTTGGCGAAGCTCATATCCATCACCGAGGCCGGATGCCCTTCGCCCGCGGCCAGATTGATCAGGCGGCCTTCGCCGAGCACGTAGATGCGCCGGCCGTCGCGGAAGACGAACTCTTCGACGAATTCACGCGTCTCGCGCCGTGAGGAACTCACACGGGCCAGCGCCGCCAGATCGATCTCCACGTTGAAGTGTCCGGAGTTGCAGAGGATGGCGCCATCCTTGAGGTGCTCGAAGTGTTCCTTGCGGATGACGTGCTTGTTTCCGGTCACGGTGACGAAGATGTCGCCCAGGGCAGCGGCTTCCGCCATCGACATGACGCGAAAACCGTCCATCACGGCTTCGAGTGCTTTGACCGCATCCACCTCCGTGACGATGACGTTGGCGCCCAGCCCGCGGGCGCGCAGGGCCACACCGCGCCCGCACCAGCCATAGCCGGCCACGACCAGATTCAGTCCGGCCAGGAGGATGTTGGTGGCGCGGACGATGCCATCGATTGTGCTCTGCCCGGTACCGTAGCGGTTATCGAACAGGTGCTTGGTCAGCGCATCATTGACGGCGACCACCGGGTACCGCAGCGCGCCTTCCCGGGCCATGGCGCGTAGCCGGAGGACGCCCGTGGTGGTTTCTTCGGTGCCTCCCAGAACGCCATCGGCCTGTTCCGGCCGCTTGGTATGCAGCAGAGCGATCAGATCGGCGCCGTCGTCCATGGTGAGGTGAGGATTGTGGTCGGCCGCGGCGATCAGGTGCTGGCAGTAGCTTTCCTGGCTTTCGCCGCGGATGGCGAAGACGGGAATCGCGAAATCGCGCACCAGAGAGGCGGCCACTTCGTCCTGAGTCGAGAGTGGATTGGAGGCGCAGAGAACTACGGCCGCGCCTCCATCGCGCAAGGCGATGACCAGATTGGCGGTTTCACTGGTGACGTGCAGGCAGGCCGAAAGACGCAGGCCCGCCAGAGGTTGACTCTTAATGAACTGTTTGCGGATGTTGCGCAGCACCGGCATGGACTGACAGGCCCATTCGATGCGCCGCTTGCCTATCTCTGCAAGAGCGATATCTTTGATATCACAAGCGACTGGCGCTTCCGCAGGCATGGCGCCCCCGAACTGCTAACGAGCGCCCACCGCCGAGGCCAGCGCGGCGGCCTCCCGCAACACTTCCGCTTTGTCGGTGACTTCCCAGGTGAAGCCGGCGCCGGTGCGGCCGAAGTGGCCGAATGCCGCCGTCTTTTTGTAGATGGGGCGGCGCAGTTGCAGGTGTTCGATGATGCCCCGCGGCGTGAGCGGGAAATTCGCCCGGATGAGTTCGGTAATGCGTTCTTCCGGCAGCACGCTGGTGCCGAAGGTGTTGGCCATGACGGAAACCGGTTCCGCTACGCCGATGGCGTAAGCCAGTTGCACTTCGCAGCGGGTGGCCAGCCCGGCCGCCACGACGTTCTTGGCGATATAGCGGGCCATGTAGCAGGCGGAGCGATCCACCTTCGTGGGGTCCTTGCCGGAGAAAGCGCCGCCGCCGTGCCGTCCCATGCCGCCATAGGTATCGACGATGATCTTGCGCCCGGTCAGCCCGGTATCGCCATGCGGCCCGCCGATCACGAAACGTCCGGTCGGGTTGATGTGATATTGGGTCGCGGCATCCACCATATCCGCGGGAACCACCGGATCGATGATGTGCTGGCGAACCGCGGCCCGCAGATCCTCGGTGCTCACGCTATCGGAGTGCTGGGTAGAGATGACGACAGCGTCGATGCGCACGGGCTTGCCGTCCACATATTCCACACTGACCTGAGACTTGCCGTCGGGACGGAGGAAGTTGAGGATCCCGGCGCGCCGCACTTCGGAAAGCCGCTGCACCAGCTTGTGGGCCAGGGTAATGGGCAGGGGCATCAGCTCCGCCGTTTCGTTGCAGGCGTAGCCGAACATCAGGCCCTGGTCGCCGGCGCCCCCGGTATCCACGCCCATGGCGATGTCCGGGGACTGCGACTGAATCGTGTTGAGAACACCGCAAGTTTTGCAGTCGAATCCGTAGCTGGCGTCGTCGTATCCGATCTCCCGGATGGTTTCACGGACGACCTTGGGTACATCCACGTAGCAGGAAGTGGTGATTTCTCCCGCCACCAAGCAGATGCCCGTGGTCACCAGCGTTTCACACGCGACGCGCCCGGTGGGGTCCTGGCTCATGACCGCATCGAGTACGGCGTCCGAAATCTGGTCCGCCATCTTGTCCGGATGTCCCTCTGTAACCGATTCTGATGTGAAAATGTGTCTTTGCATGCCCTGTCCTTCTCGAACGACCGTCCTGTAAAGCCTTCTATTACGGTGAGTTGACCGCAAGACCGAATGCAAACGGACAGCTTAGTGTAACGAACCGAAAAGCCGCCCGTCAATCCGGCATAAGTCGAGTACCATCCGGAACTGCCCCTACTGGGCCGCCCCCGGCTCCAGCTTGGCCAGGACCCGGTCATGGATCCAATGCGCATCGAACCACTCGACCGGATTCACCTGAACACCATCAATCTGCATGCTGAAGTGCAGGTGGTCCCCGCCGGCCAGGCCGGTGGCGCCGCTCAATCCCAGCGGCTGAGCCTTCTTGACCATGTCGCCGACTTTGACATCGATGCGGCTGAGATGGCCGTAGATGGACTGCAGGGCATAGCCGTGGTCCAACACCACGCAGTTGCCGTAGATTCCCAGGTCCGAAGCCCAGAGAACGCGTCCATCGTTGGCGGCTTCGACCGGCGTGTGTTTGCTGACGGCAAGGTCGAAGCCCAGGTGCACCTGCTGATCCACCTTCTTGCCCTTGTAGATGTAAGTCCGCAGATCGGCGAAGTTGGACTCCACCTTGGAATTGGAGAGCTGCAGGAAGGCGCCGTGCCAGAGCCGTTTTTCCTCGGTTTTGAAACGCAGATCGGCCAGGGTCTGGTTGTTTTTGCGGCGCAGCTCGCCGTTGATTTTCAGGAAGCGGTCGAGCAGCTCACCGGTGCCGCCGGGATCGATCTGGTTCACTACCCGATCGAGAAAGTCGTCATTAATCTCCAGTTCGCGCGAGCGGATGGCTTTGGGGAAGACTTTGAACCAGAAGCGGCCGGCGGCCTCGGTACCGGTCGGATTCCGCGCGAAGACCCGGGGCACCACGTCCGGCGCCAGATCCCAGGGATAGGCGAACAGCGAAAAGCGCTGGTCCTTGCCCTTTCCAGGGAGCGGGAAGCTGCGGAACGTATAGCCGCCGACATGGACTCCGGCTTCGGTCCAATAGCCGGAGGGCTGGAAGGTCACCAGTTCACCGCCTCCCTGGTTGAGATAGTGCTGATCTTCATCCACCTGGAGACGAGGCGGCTGGGTGGCGACATCCACGTCCAGGATGACGCGATCGGTGCTGCCTCGCAGGTCGTTGGACTGCGCTTCAATGATCAGCCGCGCCTTGCCGTCGTGCAGGGCCGCCGCCTTGCTCTTGCCGACCGTGAACTGATAGTCGCGCGGCAGGACATGGTGACGCCAGAAGCCGATACGGCTGGACGGATTGGTCTCTTCGGCCATCTGGTAGCGGGCGTCACCCTGCTCCACGAAGGCGGTAATGCGGCGCACCCCGTGGGGATTGGAGACATGCACCTTGACCGGCGTGGTCACGCCGATGGCCGTGACCGGCGGATTGACGCTGAGCACGCTGTTGGAGGAGAGCATCCACAGCACGATGAGAATGACCACAGGGACGGCCAGAATGACAGCGAAGAGTTTTCTCACTTCTTTGTCCAGGTTTGGATCCAATCCAGGAAGCTGTTATACCAGAGGATGCTGTTCCGCGGTTTGAGTACCCAGTGCCCTTCATCGGGATACAGCAGCAGCTTGGAGGGCACTTTCTGGAGCTGGAGCGCGGTGTATAGTTGCAGCCCCTGCCCGTACGGCACGCGATAGTCCAGCTCGCCGTGAATCACCAGAGTGGGGGTGTGGAACTCTTTGGCGAAGTGGCTGGGCGACCAGCGGGCGTACATCTCCGGGTTGGTCCAGGGCGGCCCGCCGAACTCCCAGAGGGGGAACCAGAGCTCTTCGGTCTCGCCGGCTTCGCTGCGCAAATCGTAGACGCCGGCATGCGAGACCAGCGCTTTGAAGCGCTGGGTATGGCCCAGAATCCAGTCGATCATGTAGCCGCCGTAGGAGCCTCCGGCCGCGGTCATCCGGCTGCCATCGGTGTAGGGTAGCGTCACGACGTGATCGGCCACCGCCATCACATCGTCAAATGCCTTGCCGCCCCAATCGCCGTTGATCTCGTCGATGAACTTCTGGCCGTATCCCACCGAGCCGCGCGGATTGGGCATCACCACCACGAATCCGGCGGCGGCGAAGACCTGCGGGTTCCAGCGATAGCTCCAGCTTTCGCCCCAGGCTCCCTGCGGCCCGCCGTGGATCAGAAGCAGCACGGGATATTTCTGGCCGGGGCGAAAACCGTAGGGCTTTATGACGAATGTCTGCACCTGGGCATTTTCGGCGCCGTCTACCCACATTTCCTCCACCGGCGTGAGCTGGTGCGCATTCAGCACGGCATCGTTCAGCCGGGTGAGGGCCGCGGGGATGCCTCCGGTGGCGGAGGCGCGATAGAGCTCGCTCGGCTGGGCCGCGCTCTGCTGGCTATAGACCATGGTCTTGCCATCGCGGGTGAACTGCATTTCGTCCAGGGTGTTGTTGCCGCTGGCGGCCATGTGCACCTCGCCGCCGGCGACGGAGATGAACTGGATGGGCTGGCGGCCGCGGTCCTCGGTGGTGAAGAACAGCTTGCTGGAATCCGGATGCCAGGTAAAGCCGGTGACCCAGCGGTCGAGCGTCTCGGTCAGGTTGGTGACTCGTCCGGTGGTGCGTTCGAGCACCTGGAGCCGCCAGCGGTCGCTCTCGTATCCGGCGCGGGTTTGCGCGCGCCAGGCGATGTACTTACCGTCGGGCGAGTAGAGCGGGCTGTTATCAGCCGCCGGATTGACCGTGATCTTGCGCGCCGGCCCGCCGGCCATGGGGACGACAAACAAGTCCGCATTGGTGCTGGTGGCCGGGTTGGGATCGGCGTTCACGGCATAGCAGACTTCGGTCCCATCCGGCGAGATGGAGTAGTCGTCCTGGCCGCCCAGGGAAAACGGCGGCACGTCGTTGGCGCCGGGGGTAAGATCGCGGGCCGGTCCGCCGGCCACCGGAACGACCAGCAGGTGGCTGCGGCGCCCATTGTCCCACTTAGTCCAGTGTCGATAGAGCAGCCCGGTATAGATGCGCGCCTTGACCGGATTGTCTTTCTCCGCGGCCAGTTTCTTCTGATTGCAGGCATCGTCGGCGCCGCATTCGGGGAAGACATCGCTGGTGAAGACCAGGTTCTTGCCGTCCGGCGAGAACAGCACGCCGCCGGCCTCGGTGGAGAGATTGGTCACCTGGCGGGCATTCTGGCCGTCGGCATCCATCACCCAGACCTGCGCCGAGCCTCCACGGTCGGAGAGGAAGGCGATCTGCCGGGAATCCGGAGACCAGCGCGCGCGCTCGTTGTTGTCGCCCGCATAGGTGATGCGGCGCGCCGCGCCGCCATCGAGCGGCACGAGATAGATCTGTTTCGGACGCTTGTTCCCGGCGACATCGATGGTCTGCGCCGTGAAGGAGACGGTGCGGCCGTCAGGCGCGATCTGAGGGTCGCTGATCCGCACCAACTGCATCATCGTGTCAACGGTGAAAGGCTGCTTTTGCGCGGGAAGAATCGCCGCCCAAGCGAGCAGTACAAGACCGGCTCGGCGCATACCACGATTGTAGCGCGGCATGTTAGCATGGACTTTCCGACTCTATTTCACCGCCGGCCAAATCCAGGTAACGAGTTTTGATTCGAGCCGTTAAAGGAACCCGAGACTTACTGCCCCCTTCCACCACGGTATGGAACCGCGTGGAAGCGATTGCGCGCGAGGTGTTCCACGCCTACAACTACCAGGAAATCCGCACGCCGATCCTGGAAGAGACACAACTGTTCGCGCGCGGTGTGGGCGCCGAGACGGACATCGTCACCAAGGAGATGTACACGTTCGAGGACCGCGACGGCAGTTCGCTGACCTTGCGGCCGGAGAACACAGCTTCGGTCATCCGGGCTTACATTGAGCACCGCCTGGACCAGCGCCCGGGCGTGCAGAAGCTCTACTACATCGGGCCGATGTTCCGCCGCGAACGCCCGCAGAAGGGCCGCTACCGGCAGTTTTTCCAGATCGGCGCGGAAGCGATCGGCTCGGAATCGCCGGTGATTGACGCCGAAGTCATCGAGATGGTGGTCAGCATCCTGCGGCGCGTAGGCTTGCAAGGGTTCGCCCTGCTGATGAACTCCGTGGGCTGCTCCGACTGCCGGCCGCGGTACGTAGAAGCGCTGCGGGAGGCGCTGAAGGAGGTCTCGGGGCAATTGTGCGAGGACTGCCAGCGCCGCTCGGAGACCAATCCCCTGCGCGTTCTCGACTGCAAGGTGGAAGCCGACCAGCCGGTCATCGACCGCCTGCCGAGCATCCTGGATTACCTCTGCGAGAAGTGCGGGCCGCATTTCGCCGCCGTGCAGCAGTACCTGCGCGACCGCGAAATCGATTTCGAGATCCGCCCGCGCCTGGTGCGCGGCCTGGATTACTACATGCGCACGACCTTCGAGGTGGTGCATGGGGCGCTGGGGGCACAGAACTCGGTGCTGGGCGGAGGCCGCTACGACGGGCTGGCGGAGTCGCTGGGGTCGAAGATCCACTCGCCGGGCATCGGCTTCTCGATCGGTGAGGATCGACTGGTGATGAGCGTAGAGCCGGACGAATACGCGGGGACGCTCGATCTTTACATCGCTCCGCTGGGAGAGGCGGCCCTGCGCCACGCCGGCGTTCTGGCTCGCGATCTGCGCGGCGCCGGCATCTCGGTGGAACTGGCCGCGGAAGGCAAGCTCAAGCGAGCCATGGAGCTGGCCAACAAGCTGGGCGCGCGCTATACGCTGATTCTGGGCGACAACGAAATTGCAGCGGGCAACTATGCGCTCAAACACATGCAGAGCGGGGAACAGCACAACGTGAGCCGCGACGAACTGCGAGCCAAACTGACCGCGAATGCACGCGAATAATACGATGGAAACTTCTGTAGCACTGGATTTTCTGGGCGACCTCAGGCGCACGCACACCTGCGGGCAACTGCGCGCTTCCGATACCGGAGCGCGAGCTTTATTGATGGGCTGGGTGCATCGCCGCCGCGATCTGGGCGGCGTGCTCTTCATGCACCTGCGGGATCGCGATGGCGTCACCCAGGTGGTGATTCATGCCGATGCCGGACCCGAGGTTCACGCCAAGGCCGAGCAGATCCGTTCGGAATATGTCATCGCCGTGGAAGGCCGGGTGGAACGGCGCACGGCCGAGACGGTCAACCCCGCGCTCGAAACCGGCGAGGTCGAGGTAGTGGCGGAAAAGCTCTGGGTCCTGAACGAATCCCGCACGCCGCCATTCCCCATGGAAGAGGATGTGGACGTCAGCGAAGATGTGCGCTTGAAGTATCGCTACGTGGATCTGCGCCGGCCGCACATGCAGCGCAACGTGATGCTGCGCTCGAAAATCGCTTTCGCCACCCGCGAATGCCTGAACTCCCTGGGCTTTCTGGAGATCGAAACACCGTTCATGACGCGCTCGACGCCGGAGGGCGCGCGCGATTACCTGGTTCCGAGCCGTGTGCAGCCCGGTCATTTTTACGCTTTGCCGCAATCGCCCCAGCTTTTCAAGCAGTTGCTGATGGTGAGCGGTTTCGAGAAGTATTTCCAGATCGTGCGCTGTTTCCGCGATGAAGACCTGCGCGCCGACCGTCAGCCCGAATTCACCCAGATCGACCTGGAGATGTCCTTCCCCCAGCAGGAGCGCATCTACGAGGTGATCGAGCCGCTGGTCCAGCGGATCTGCGCGGTCGCAGGCTACGAGGTTGCGTGCCCTTTCCCGCGTCTGATCTATGCCGAAGCGATGCGGCGCTATGGTATCGACAAGCCCGACCTGCGCATTCCCCCCATGCACCCGGTCGAAGATTTGCTGCCGGATCTGGCCGCTGCCGGTCTGCCACTGGTGGCGATTCACATCCCCTCGACCGGGGCGTTGAGCCGCAAAGAGCGCGATGAGCTCAAGGCCGCTGGAACCGAGCGAGGACTGCGCGTCTTCGACGATGCCAGGCGCCTGGAGCGCGACTATCCGGAGGCGATGGCCAAGGTCCGCGAGCGGGTCGGCGCGAAGGAAGAGGATCTGCTGATTCTGGCCACCTGGGCGGGCGAGCCGAAGGGCAAACGTCCGGAAGAGACCGTCTACCAAGCTTGCGGCCAGTTGCGCCTGTTCGCTGCCCAGAAATACAACGATCGCCACAAGCTGCTCGATCCGAAGAACTTTCAGTTCCTCTGGGTGGTGGATTTCCCCATGTTCGAGTGGGACGAGGAAGAGAATCGCTGGAACGCCGCCCACCATCCGTTTACCTCTGTTCATGATGAGGATCTGGAGAAGCTGACCGCCGATCCAGCCCGCTGCCGCGCCAAGTCCTACGACCTGGTGCTCAACGGCGTGGAGCTCGGTTCGGGCTCGATCCGTATTCACCGCCGTGACGTGCAGGCCAAAGTCTTCGCCGCGCTCGGGTTTTCCGACGAGGAAGCGCATCGCCGCTTCGGCTTCCTGCTGGAGGCGCTCGAATATGGAGCCCCGCCGCATGGCGGCATCGCGCTCGGCCTGGACCGCCTGGTCATGATCCTGGCCGGTGAAAGCTCGATCCGCGATGTCATTCCGTTTCCCAAGACCGCCCGCGGGACCGACCTCATGTGCGAGGCGCCCGCGCCGGTTCCCGAGCGCCAGTTGCGCGAACTGGGCATCGCCATCCGCAAAGCCTGAAGCGTCCGAAACCGGACAAATGCTTCCCGGAATCGAACGGCCTGGCGGGCGTAGCGGCCCGATGGGGCAGCCCTGCCGCGGTACGGCAATTGCTCATCTGCAGTGGCTGTGTTCACCCTCTCGATTCCCGGGGACATCCGGTACGCCCTGCGGAGCCTGGGCCGAAATCCCGGATTCACCGCCTCGGCTGTTCTGTCGTTAGGCTTGGGCATCGGCGCCAACAGCGCGATTTTCACCCTGGCCGACCGGGTCCTGTTGCGCACCCTGCCGGTGCCGGAGCCCCAGCGGCTGGTTCAATTCGATCGCCGCGGTGACTACATCGGCGGCCGGAGCATGTGTACCTCGGCCGACGAGGTCTATTATTTCGCCTATCCCGCCTACGTGGATCTAAGAGATGGCGGCACCGGTGCGCTGACCGGCATCGCCGCCCGGCGTCAGGAATCTGTTGATATTTCCAACGCCGGATCGGCCGAACGGGCTGCCGCTGAACTGGTTTCCGGCAACTATTTTGAGGTGCTGGGTGTCCCCGCCGCGATTGGCCGGACACTTACCTCCTCCGATGACCGAGTGAAGAACGGCGAACCGTGGGTGGTCCTCAGCTATGCCT
>CAZMRK010000627.1:0-28778 GCA_964568355.1 uncultured Solibacteraceae bacterium
CGGCGCAGGCGCTCGGCGATTTGCAGGTGCTCACCGAACGGGGCCGGCGCGCGCTGCGCATCCATCTGGGCGCCGATGTGGAGGGCGGCCTGGCGCGGCTGGAATCTGCGATTCGCAAGGCTTTGTCATAGACTTGCAAAGTATGCGCATTCTCCCGTTGCTGGTGGTTCTTGCCGGCGGGCTGGCTGCCGCGGAGGCGCCGCTGCCTCCTGGAGCCAAGCCCGTCAATCTCGGATCGGTTGGGGCGGATGAAGGACCTGCCTGGCATCCCGATGGCTACCTCTATTTTACTGGCCATGAAGGGATACTGCGGCGAAATACCGCCGGCAAGACGGAAGTCTTTCGCGCCGGCGGCGGCCCGAACGGATTGCTGTTCGATGCCCAGGGCCGCCTGCTGGTGTGCGAGGCCACTGGCCGCCGCGTGATCCGCATCGAAGCGGATGGCAAGGTCACCGTGCTCGCGGAGCGCTACGAGGGGCATCGCTTCAACTCACCCAACGATCTGACGGTGGACTCGAAAGGCCGCATCTATTTCACCGATCCGCGCTACGGCAAACGCGACGATATGGAGATGGGGGTTGAAGCGGTCTACCGGATCGACGCGCCCGGTAAGATCACCCGCCTGACCAATCGGGAGCTGGAACGGCCCAACGGCATCTTCGCCACTCCCGGCGATCAGTATCTGTATGTGGCCGACAACAATAACAACAACGTGGGAGGCGCGCGCAAGCTCTATCGCTTCCGTCTGAAGCCGGACGGCACTCTGGACCTGGCCAGCCGCAAGCTGATTTTCGATTGGCAGAACGGCCGCGGTCCCGATGGATTGAAGCTCGACCGGGAGGGACGCATCTGGGTGGCGGGTGGAGTGACCCGCTCCAACCGTTACGAAAGCGCCGACCGGTTCAAGGGCGGCGTCTATGTGCTCTCGCCCGAAGGGAAGCTGCTGGAGTTCATCGCGGTGCCCGTCGATGAGGTGACCAACTGTGCGTTCGGCGGTCCAGGCTACCACACGCTCTTCATCACCGCGGGAGGGACGCTGTGGAGCGTTCCGACGAGTACTGAGGGTTTGGTACCTTTTCATGGCGCGCCGGCGCGATAGACGTCATAGGCCGGTTAGCTGGATTTTTCTATTGCTCCCACTACAGATTCTCCGTATAGTGGCCTCAACTGCTGAATGAAACTGCGATGGTTGGTGTGGCTGATCTTTGGAACGGGCATCGGGCTGCGGACGGCGGCCGCCTGGGATTTTCAAGGCCATATGATGGTGGCTTGTGTGGCGTTCGATCGCCTCGACAGCACCACCAGGAGCAAGGTGGATCGTCTGCTGCGTCTGCATCCGGACTATCCGAAATGGACCGCCGGTATCCAGGATGACGAACAGCGGATGCGGGTCGCGATGATGCGCGCCGCAACCTGGCCAGACGAGATCAAACAGGACCGGAACTATACCAACGACGGCGAGAATCCTACCAATCCGGATGCGGGCCGGAATACGGGCTACGACGATCACCTGCAGCATCGCTACTGGCATTACATCGACCTGCCGTTGACCGCGGGCGGCGCCCAGGGCCAGGATCCGCCGGAGATCAACGCGCAGGAACGGCTGCTGCTTTTCCTGAAGACAATGGCCATCGATCCGGGCTCCGACCCGCAACTGGCCAGCCGCCGCTCCTACGACCTGGTGTGGGTGCTGCACCTGATCGGCGATATCCACCAGCCGCTGCACTGCGCATCGCGCTTCACGCCGGAGATTCCGAAGGGAGATCAGGGCGGGCTGAAGGTGAACATCACGCCGGTGAACGGCGGTGAGCCTGTGGGGCTGCATTTCTATTGGGACAGGCGGCTGGGAACCAGCGAGGACCCGGATGTAATCATCAAGGCCGCTGCGGACCTGCCGCGGGTTCCGCAGCCTACGGGCACCCCGGACGTAGTGGCATGGGTAAAGGCATCCTGGCAAGTAGCCCGCAAGACGGTATACGCCAAGCCCATCGGGCTGGGCGCGGGTCCCTATGCGCTGACCGCCAAGTATGACCGGAATGCGCTGACGGCGGCCCGCCGCCAGATCGCGCTGGCGGGGGCTCGCCTTGCTCTTGTTCTGGAATCCTCGCTGAAGTAAGCCGCGATTATTGCAGCCGGGCGGAGACCCCTTGCTCGGCGGGATGCGGCGCGGCGTCGACGTACTCAACCCAGCCATCCATCATCTCGGTCTCGCTGGCCGCTCCCCAGCGCACCGGCTTGGTCGCATCGGGATTCATGGGATTGTTCGGCGAGTTATCGAAGCGGGCCAGAATAGCCAGGCGCGTTCCCTTGGGGATGAAGATCGGCTTGGCGGCGCGATAGGTGATCTGCCAGTTGAAGTCGTAGCGCGGCACGTTGAGCAGCGTTTCCTTGCGCCCGTCGGGATAGGTTACCTCCATGCGCATGGCTTTGCCGCGCAGGTGCATGTGCGGCGTCAGGCTGGTGATGTAGAGGTCCTTCTGGAAGGTGTGGCACTCCGAGACGGGGTGGTCCGGATCGCCGGCGGGAATCCGGAACATATGGTTGGAAAGATCGATGCGGCGGGCGACCTGGCGGGGAGGCTCTTTGGCGAAGATCAGTCCCACGCTGCTGATATCGGTCTCGGTCTTGCCGGTGGCGCGCGAGTAGTGGATCTGGAAGCGGAGGCTGGAGCCGGCGGGAATTTTGCGCGCGGTTCCGGGAGGATAGACGTCGGCCGCGCGGCCGGGGAGATAGGAGCTGATCAGGCTGCCGAGATCGCCCTGGCGGCTGCCCGGAAAGGCTCCGTTGTCGTCGATGGCGCAGCCGTCATCGATTACCGGGGCATCCGGCTTGATGAATTCGAGGGTACCTTCGCGAACGCGCAGCGAGCGGCTGTACTCGACGGCAGGATCTTTGGGCGCATTGGCGGCCGCGGGTTTTTCCGGCTCTACCACGAAAACGTGGGCATGGTGCACGATGCGGCGATTGCCCGGACGCAGCTCGGCCGCGACGATCCAGCGGTCCTCGGTGAAATGCGTGGGCACGTTGACGTAGGTGTATTCATCCGGCCCTTTGCCCTCCAGCTTGTGCTCGGGGATGGGGAAGACGGCGTCGGGCTTGCCGATGCTCCAGCCTTCGGCGAAGACGGGGGCGGCGGGCATCTGCCTGGGATCGCCCTCCTGTTTGCCGCCGTCGACCCAGGCGCGAATGGTCTCGATTTCCGCGGCGGTGAGGCTGGGATCGTTGGACCACTTGCCGTAATGCGGATCGGCCTTCCAGGGCGGCATTTTACGCAGCAGCACGGCTTCCTTGATGGCGGCGGCCCAGGGGCGGGCCTCCTTATAGCTCATCAGCGACATAGGGGCGATGTCGTTGGCATGGTGGCAGGACACACAGTGCCGGTAGAGAATCGGCGCGACATCGCGGCTGAAGGTGACTTCGGGCGCGGCCCAGACCGGCGCCATTCCCCAGGCCGCCAGGACGGCGGCTACCCAGAATCCCGTGCGCATAACACTCCACTCCTGCTGCCCAGTTTAATAGAATGGAGGCGTTTATGCACTCAAAGAACCGGAAACTACGTATGGGGATGGTGGGCGGGGGGCAGGGGGCGTTCATCGGCGCCGTGCACCGCATCGCCGCGGCACTGGACCAGCAGGTGGAACTGGTGGCGGGATCTTTCTCGCGGGATTACGAAAACAGCCGCAAGACCGGCGAGCAGCTTAGCCTGGATCCGGCGCGGGTCTACCGGACCTACGAAGAGATGGCCGCGGCCGAAGCGGCCCTGCCGGCGGACCGGCGCATCGATTTCGTGAGCGTGGTGACGCCGAATCGCTCGCATTTTGCGATTTCGCGGACTTTTCTGGACGCGGGCTTCCACGTGGTGTGCGATAAGCCGATGACGTTCGATTTGCAGGAAGCGCTGGACCTGACGCGGATCGTGGAGCACAGCGGGCTGGTCTTCGCCCTGACCCACAACTACACCGGGCATCCGCTGGTGCGCCACGCGCGCGAACTGTTTCGCACCGGGCAGTTGGGGACGGTCCGCAAGGTGATTGTGGAGTATCTGCAGGACTGGTTGATGACGCCGATCGAGACGACCGGGCAGAAGCAGGCATCCTGGCGGGTGGATCCGGCGCAATCGGGGCTGGGAGGCGCTCTGGGCGATATCGGCACGCACGCGTTCAACCTGGTGGAGTACATCACGGGCGATCCGGTGACGGCGCTGTGCGCGGATACGAGCACGTTTCTGCCGAACCGGAAGCTGGACGAGGATGCCAATATCCTGCTGCGGTTCCGAAGCGGCGGGAAGGGTGTTCTGACGTGCAGCCAGGTGGCGACGGGGGAGGAGAACGGGCTGAAGATCCGGGTGTACGCGTCGGAAGGCGCGATTTTGTGGGAGCAGGAGAATCCCAACGAGCTGCAGTTGTACCGTCACCAGCAGCCGCGGCAGACGCTGACGCGCGGGCACGGCGAATATCTGTCGAAGCCGGCCACGGCGGCGACGCGCATCCCGGTGGGGCATCCGGAGGGGTATCTGGAGGCATTCGCCAACATCTACATGGGGGCGGTGCGGGCCATACGGGCCTACCAGGCGGGCAAGCCGCTGAAGACGGAGGAGTACGAGTTCCCGACGGTCTACGACGGGCTGCGGGGGATGCAGTTCATTACGCGGGCGGTGGAGTCGGCGCAGGCGGGTTCCGAGTGGGTGGAGATGCCCGCGGCAGGGCACACGTTGACAGCTTGAAGAGAAGAGGACAGGCGGGCGCCTGTCCTCGTTTTACTGCGATCGCCAGCCGATGCCGGTGAGGAAGACCGGATGCCATCCGGCCAGAGAGGAGTAAGCGGCGCGACAGGTGCCGTAAACGAAGACACCGGTAGCTTTCCCATTGGAATAGAGGTCATAGAGGAAAGCGCCGCCGGCCACCGCGGCCGTACCGGCGTTGGTGTCGGACATAGCTCCGCCCGCAGCGCCGAGAGCATACAGGGTGATGCGGCCGCCGTGATAGAACTGCTGCATCACGCCGGTAGTGGCGGTGGAGCTTTTGGCCAGCATGGAGTACCCGGTAGTGCTATAGGTACCTTCGCGCAGTTTCACGCCAAAATTGACTTCACCGGAGAATCGGGGGCTGGAGTACTGATCGAACCCGATGCCCCCGCTGAAGAGGAACTGCGAGGACATCTCCTGCGCCGCCAACCCGAATACCCAGAGATTACAAAGAACAAACAACCTGCAAAGCGTATTGATCATCGTGCCTCCCAAATCTGTGGCTGCTTTGGGGGATCGATCCCTTTCTCCCGCCGGTTTTTGGGGCCTGCGGGAGACGGCAGTTCGCCTGGGACGTTGAACGGATTTTGATCAGGACTTGAGGCCCCCTAGGTAGGCGCCTGTACCATTGACCGACGGTTGCATCTCGGCGAGCGAGCAACTCTTTCGCCTACAGGTTAGCGTCCTGTCTGCGCGCGCCCGCCGGGCGAGCCCGCTAAGTGATTGAAACGGTTGGGCAGATAAAAATCTATTTTTTGTGACGGAGGAACAGGAAGAGCCCCAATCCGGCCAGCGCGGCGCCCAGAGCCAGATCCGTATAGCGGGCCGCAGGAGTGGGGACGAACAGGGCGGCGATGACCAGCAGCAGGCCGACCACGATGGTGGGAGCGCCGATGGCTTTCAGGGGCGCGACGACTTCGTGGCCGCTGGTTTCTTCCGGACTGAGGGGACGATCGAGGTTGGCGAAGAATTCGCGGATGCGGACCGGTTCCCCGGGGCTGGGAGCGATCCAGCGGCTGCCGATCCACATGGCGGCGCAGGTGGCGGCGATGTTGATCAGGATGGAGATGCCTTCGAAGGTGTAATTGGCGAACTGGGGCGTGATGCCGGGGACGGTGGGCAGATACCAGGTCTTGATGGCGAGGGTCAGGGAACCGGCGATCAGACCGGCGAGAAAGCCGGCGAAGGCACCTTTCCAGGTAAGCCAGCGAACGGTGAGACCGGCCAGCAGCGGCAGGAGGGTAGGAGCCAGCAGCAGGCCGAAGGCGGTGACCATAACGTGGAAGAGGGCTTCGGAATGGCTGAGGGCGACCCACAGGCTCAGCAGGATCACCAGCGCTCCGAGCGCGGCGGTGACGATGCGTCCGATGCGCAAGAGTCCGGAGTCCGAGGCGGCGGGATTGATCATGCGCTGATAGACGTCCTTGGTGAGGACGCTGGCGATGGCGTTGAGATCGGCGCTGACGGTGGCCATGGTGGCGGAGAACATGGCGGCGACGATCACGCCGATCATGCCCACGGGGAGCAGTTCGAGCACCAGGAGCACGTAGGTATCGGCGGTGCGGTGCTGGGCGACCAGATCGGGGAGGAAGTGGCGGCCGAGGATGGCGGGGAGCAGCATGAGGGGCGCGCCAAAGAAGTTGAGGCCGGCGGCGAGATAGGCGGCCTTGGTGGCGGAGCGCTCGTCGGGCACGGAGTAGTATTTCTGGGCGAGGGACCAGGAGCCGTTATAGCTGATGATCATGAGCAAGGTGAAGCCGATGATGTAGAGCCAGCCGTAAGGGCCGCCGCTCAAGTGGAAGAAGCCCGGGGGCAGTCCGGTAAAGGCGCGGCTGACGCCGCCGGCCTTCCATAGAGCGATGGGAAACAGGAGGCCGATGGCCATCATTTTCATGATGAACTGCACGTAATCGGTGACCACCAAAGCCCACAGGCCTCCGAGAAAGGTATAGGTCACCATGACCACGCCGCAGAGCAGGATAGCGGAGTTCAGCTCCATGCCGACGCCGAGGGAGAGAAACAGGCCGGTGGCGAAGATCTTGAGCGCGTCGTCGAAGATTTTGACGGGGATGCCGGCCCAGGCAAAGAGCTGGCGGAGGGCCGAGCTGAAGCGCTTTTCGAGGAACTCGACGGGGGTGATGACGCGTGCGCGGCGCCAGCGGCGGGCGAAGATCAGGCCGCCCAGGATGCAGGCCGGCATGGTGACCCAGAACAGCGTGACCGACACCCAGCCATAGGCATAGGCCGTCTGCGAGTAGGCGATGAAGGAGAAGGCGCTGAAGCTGGACATGTAATGCGAGATACCGGCCAGCCACCAGGGGATCTGGTGCCCAGCGGCGAAGTAGTCGCTGGCAGCGGACTGGTGCTTCTTGAAGTAGAAGCCGACCCAGAGCACGACGAGGAAGTATCCGGCGATGACGACGTAATCCGGGAAGGTGAGGCGCAGGCTATTCATCGTGTTTGTGAAGAGAGGGCGGGGATCTGGAAGGTATCGCCCGGCTGGAGGTCGTCGTAGAAGAAGAGGTCACCGGGGCGGAAGCCCGTGGTGCTCGAGACCTTGAGGATCAAGTCATGGCCGGCTTCGGCGCTGGTAACGATCGCGGCGGCTCCGGAAGCGGCGCGGATGCGCTTGCCCTGGAAGAAGAGCGTATCGCCCTTGCGGGTGACCGGGCGCGCGTATTCGTGGGGGATGGCGCTGGTCAGCGTCCGGCTGTCCTTTACCTGGGAAACCATGCCTCGGCCGAGGGTGACCACCTGGGCGAGCCAGAGGTGGCGGGCGTCATTGCGTTCGATGCGGTAGGCCGTATTGCGCGAGTAGCGGGGATTGGCGAAGAGGATCACCTGGCCGGCGAGCGAGCCATCCGCCGGAAGCGCCGCGGAGGTAGTGACGAGATTGTGTTCGGGATCGACGGTGGAGACTTCTCCTTTCCAGGAGGGAGGAGACGCGGGGTAGGGGAGCGGGGCGGGCAGCCGGCGCTCGATTGCGGCGGGAAGGCGATTGAGGCCGGCGAGGGACTGAGCCACGGTCCGGCCTTCGGTCACACGGGCCCAGGCGAATTCGCCCGGTTGGGAGTAGATGTAGTCGATTGCGCCGCCGCGGTGGCGAATGCGCAACACAATGCCGGGGCCGGGCAGCCGCTCGATACTTTGAATGCGCGGCGCCGCCGTGTAGGGTTCCACAGCCGCGATGAATTCGCTGCTGAGGCGATCGCCGCGGCGGCGGGCGAGAACATAGCCGGCTTTGGGCTGCGCGGTGGTGATGCCGGGGGCCAGCGCGGTGACCACTTCCATGCCGGGAGTAGCGGGCATGTGGAGGCGCAGATGGACGTCGCCGGGGAGCGTCCAATCGGCGGTCCATTCCGTGCTGGTGACGCCGGAGCGGGGATGGACCAGAAAGCCATAGCCATTGCCGGGCGGCGGATTCCAGTATGGCGTTTGCGGAACGCCGGAGAGATAACCGTCGTTGAGTTGGCGATCGGCCCAGGCGACGCCGGGGCCGGCAAGCGAGCCGGGCTGCTCGGGGCCGAGGACGACGCCGGTGAGCGCCGGCCGTCCGGCGAGGGCATGGAATCCGTAGTCGTGCCGGCGGCCGCCGGCGACGCGGAAGAGGTCGAGCAGATATTTGTCCGCGCCGCTTCCGATGACGGCAACCGTGCGGCGGTAGACCGAAACGTGTTGCGCGGCATAGCTGTTTTCCGAGGAGGCTTCGACCAGTTTGAGCTGCGGCAGGTCGGCGAAGAGGTGGAGACTGCCGCCGGTGGCCCCGGTCTGCAACTGGGAGGTCTCGTCGACGGTGACCAGATTGTGGCTGACGGTCTGCTTGGCCCAGCCGACCTGGGTGTGAGTGGCGGCGTTGCCGTAGCCAAGGTCGTAGGTGACTTCGTAACCGAGAGCGAAATAGTTGAGATTGAGGTCGTCGAAGTGGCCGTGGTTGAGCGAGGGGCCATAGCGCAGGAGCGCCGCCTGCGAATCGCCGCCTTCGCCGGAGCGCAGGATGGCGAGGCCTTTCTGGCCGAAGAAATCGCTGCGGGTCAGGCGCCGCTCGAATTCGGGAGAGAGCGCAGCCGGGAGATCGGGCAGATCCTTCGCGTGGAACAGCAGCCAGCGATCCTGCTGGAAGACGCCGCCCGAAGCACTGGGAACGGCGGCCGGCAGGGCGCGCAGGTCGCGATCACCGGCCAGCCAGCGCAGGGCTCCGGCGAGCCGGGCGTCGCCGGTGCGGGCGTAGAGGTGCTCCAGGGAGTCATAGTCGTCGCGGTCGTAGGGACGGGCGGGCGGGGTGAGGCGCGCCGTATCCGGAGAGCTATCGCCATAGCGAGGAGTATGACCGACGGCGGACTGCGCCAGATTATGAAAGGCGAAAAAGCGGCGGAGCTTGGGGTGGTTGTAAAGATTGAGGCCGGCGGCGTTGAGGAGCGGCTCGGAGAAGGAGAAATACAGCTCGCGGGTGTGGTTGGCGTAGAGAGAAGAAGTCTCGAAATAGCCGCCATCGCGATCGACATTGTTTTCGAGCAGCGAATAGATGCCGTAGGGGCCGTCGACGGCCCAGCGAACGTATCGCGGGATATCGAGCAGCGCTCCGACGGCCAGAGATCCGCGGATGTAATCGGCTTCGCCGTTGTTGAGCGAGCCCTTTTGGGACTGCTGGTAGCAGTATTCCGCGCCATTGCGGAGGAGGTTTTCTTCGATATTGCGGCGGCGTGAAAGCGGGGCGGATGACGGAGCTATGGAGGGAGCATCCAGGGCCGGACTGGAATAGAGCTGATCGTAGAAATCGACGTAGTGGACCAGAACGCGCGCGACCTGGTACCAGGGGCGATTGAAGCGCCCGCTGGGCGGATCAGAAGGGTAGTCCCAGGAGCCTTTGTCGTCCTGCGGGTAGACGGCGGCCAGGGCGTCGAACAGGACCGCGGCTTTGGCGGCGTAGCGTTCGTCTCCGGTGAGGGTGTAGGCGTAAGCAAGGCTGCTGAGCGCGCGAAAGGTGAGGGTCTCGATGACCCAGGCATTGTAGGAGCCGGCGAAGTAATGGATGCGCCCGGCGGAATCGCGATAGCCGGTACCGGAATCGGGATGTGCCGGATCGGGCAGGCGGTGGCCGTTGGCGCAGACCACGTGGCCGGGATCGTCAAACGAAGCGCGCGTCTGGGCCCAGGTGCCCCAGCTTGCGTTACAGATGGGACAGCCGGTGCTGCCATAGGCAAACGCGGCTCCCGGGGGCGGCACGGCCTGACGCAGCCAGGCGTCGGAACGCGCGAGCCAGGTATCGGCTTCCCGGCGAATCGCCTCGGCGGTGGCTTTGGCCCAGGGATAGCGGGCGATGTTGCGCCGCGCCTGTTGCACATCGGCTTGGGTGAGATAGATGACCGGATGAGTAGCCGCGAGGAGGGGTACCGCCTGGGAGAGCAGCAGGAGGACGGGCGCCAGGGCCCGCCCTCGATTAACGCAACTGATCCGCAAGGCGACTGGCCTCCAGGAAGTTTCCTGCGCCATAGGCCTCCACGAACTGCTCGATCTGGCGGGCCTGCTGCCAGTAGTGGAGAGAGTCTCCGAGCGTGTAGCCGCCATTGATGGGTCCGCGCTCGCGCACCTGGGAAGCCTTGGGATTGGCTTTCAGGGTGGGGTAGGGGCCGGAGGCGTTGCGGGTGTAGAGGAGATCGCGGGCTTTCAGAAAGTAGAGCTCGCGCGCCACGTCGAGGCAGTAGCGGCGGCGTTCGAGGTAGGTGGTTTTCCCGGCTTCGGCTTCGTAGGCCGCGGCTAGTGCGGTCAGCGTGGAGTCCGCTCCCTCACGGTCGCGGTTCGGTGCCACCTTTTTGAGCGCGGCGATGAGGACTTGGTTCTGTTCGATGGCTTCCGGCAGGACTCGCAGGTTGTAGTCCTGCTGGAGCGCTTCGCGGGTGAGCGTGACGGGGCGCACGGCCGGACGGGAGACGCGGGTCACGCGCACGGGCACCGGGTTCGAGCCCTGGAAGACCTCAAAGGTATCGAGGTAGCCATCGCCATCGCTATCGAAGTAGCGGAATTCGAGGTCCTTGGTGTCGTTGACCAGGTGCCCGACTTCGAGCCAGCCTTCGCGGGCGCCGAAGAGGTGGTAGCGCTTATCGACCTCCGAATAGTAGAGCTTGCGTTCGGAGGCGGGCTGAGGCGAGTATTCGCGGCGCATATTCCAGCGCATGGTGGGCCCGCCGGTATTGGGCATGAAGATGCGTTCAAAGATCCAGAACTGGCCTTCCCAGCGCCAGACGTCGTGAGCTTCGTTCCAGGTGAAGCCGGTGGTCTGGGCGGGATAGTTCATGCCAACCGCGATGCCGTCTTTCCAGGGGATGCGCACCACGGTCTGGGGCGGGCGGCGGCGCGGATTGGTGTAACGCATATCCGGGTATTGATAAGGCTGCTCGCCCACCATGTTGAAGCCGAAGTTGTAGTGCGGTTTGTTGAGCGGCTCGGTGCGCGGATCGGGATCGACATTGAAGCTGAAGCGCACGTTCATATTGCCGGTCTGGGAGAGGGGCGTGGCCTGGGGCGCCCACATGTATTCGTAGTGATTGGCGTAATCGGCGTCCTTGCCGGTGTTGCTCGAAAGCGGCGCGGCGCTGACGCGCAGGACGACGTCGCCGTGGCCGTCGTGATTGAAGTCCCAGAAGGAGAAGGGGCATTCGGAGAGGGGCAGCCACTCGCGGGACTGGGGATCGTACTTGTTGAGGTAGATCATCATGTTGCCGCGAAAGCGATTGGCGGGGTGGTCGGTGCCGCCGTAGCTCCAGTTCTT
The DNA here is from genome assembly GCA_964568355.1 of uncultured Solibacteraceae bacterium. GTDB lineage: Bacteria > Acidobacteriota > Terriglobia > Bryobacterales > Bryobacteraceae > JAJPJX01. Next base: position 11,511 of record CAZMRK010000627.1, read on the forward strand.
GAGGCCGAAGACGGGGCCGCCGGTATTGTCGTAGTCTTCGCTGAACCAGGCATAGCGCAGATAGCCGTCGCGATAGTGGCGGAACTCGGTCTCGTCGGCTTTGCCATCACCGTTGTTATCGAGGAAGACGACCATGCGATCGACCAGGCCGGTGCCCTGAAGGCTGACCACATAGGCGGCGCTGGCCTGATTTTCGATTTGGGCGGCATGGCCGCTATCGTCGATGACCTCGATGATGTTGCCGTCCTGGCGTTTGACCAGCGTATCGGGCCGGCCGTCGCGATTGAGATCGAGCGTGAAGCTCTGGCCCTCGGCGAGGGCTTTGGCGCGCGGCCACCAGGGCTTTTCCAGGAAGGTCAGGCGACCGTCCGGGCTCATGGCGGTCTCCTGCATATACCAGGGGAGAGGGGCGGCGCTCAACGCGAGCGCGCCGAACAGGAGGGTGATCAGGCAGCGCATGGGTTACGACCGGGGCCGCGCGAAATGCGCGGCAACTTTGGCAATGGCGGTGGCGATCTGCTCCACCTGGGACTCGGTGTAGTTTTCGTTCCAGTGCATGGCAAAGACGCCGGAAAGGGCGGCTTCGGCCTGCGGGCAGAGGCCGGGAACGAACTCCTGATGGCCGTATTGGGAGAAGGGGAAGCCGGAGGTGCCGTAGGTTTTCCGCTGGGAAAAGATGGGCGAGCGGTAGAGCGGATCGACGATGTAGCGCGGCCAGCCCGGAACGCCTTCGGCCAGAAGCGCGCGGCCGAACTCAGCCACATGATTGCGGATGTGCAGCATGTAGAGCCAGTACACGGGGCGGGTGTTCTCGGGGATGTAGGGGCCTCTGACGCCCGGGATGCCGGAGATCAGGCGGGTCAACTGCTCGGCGCGCTGGCGGCGGCGTCCGACGACAGCGGGGATTTTCGGAATCTGGCCCAAGGCGACGGCCGCCTGCAGTTCGGTATAGCGATAGTTCTGGGCGAGGAACAGAAACCGGTCGGAGCCGAGCGCGGGAGAGTTGCGCGGCCAGGCCTTATCGGCGAAGAGCTCGGCGCGGTGGGCATATTCGGCGTTGGAGGTAGCGAGAAGGCCGCCTTCTCCGCTGGTGATATGTTTGCTCTGCTGGAGGCTGAAGCAGGCCATATCGCCGATGGTGCCGACCAGGCGGCCCTTATATTCGGCCCAGTAGGCCTGGGCGCAATCCTCGATCAGGACGAGGTGATGGCGCGCGGCGAGATCGGAGAGGGCGTCCATGTCGCACGGCTGGCCGGCCAGATGGACGGCGATGATGGCGCGGGTGCGAGGAGTAATCTTGCGGGCGACGTCGGCCGGGTCGAGCGTCATGGTGCGGGGATCCACATCGGCGAAGACCGGGACGCAATTCTGCCAGAGCACGGGGACCAGCGAGCCGAGATCGGTGATGGGGGGCACGATGAACTCGTCGCCGGGCTCGGGATCGAGGGCGGCGACGGCCAGGTGAACGGCGGCGCTGCCGTGAGAACAGGCCACCACGTGACGGGTTCCCAGGGCGGCGGCGAAATCGGCTTCCAGGCGCTTGACCAGCGTGCCGCCGTTGCGAGTGAGGCAGCCGGAGCGCAAGGCTCCGAGCAGAAGCTGTTCCTCTTCAGGTCCAAAGGTGCGGCCGGCGCTTTCCAGAAAGGTGGGCAAGCGATCACGGATGGCTTGCGGGCCGCCCAACAGGGCCAGTTTCTCTTCCACGGCGAGCATGATTAACGTTCTCCCAGACGGATGGTGGTTTGTGATTCGGAAGACTGATAAGCGGCCAGGGCGATGGCCACGGAGGCGCGGCCGTCTTCGCCGGTGACGGAAGGATCGCGATCCTGGCGGATGCTGTCCAGAAACTCCTGGCCCTGGCGGGCATAGGCTTCCATGCGGGCCGGGTCGAGCATGCCTTTGCCTTTCCAATCGATGGGGGGCTGCTCGGCGACGGTGGTCCACTGGCCTTCGCGGCCCAGGCGCAGGGCGCCGTAGGCATCCAGATCGAGGATGCCGGATTCGCCCACCACCTGCGCGGAGAAGCCGCTGCGCGGGAATCCGGGCGCAGGGACGGCCCAACTGACCCACAGACTGGCCATGGCGCCGCCGCGCAGGCCCAGGACGGCCATGGTGGAGACTTCATTGCCGGAGGGCGAATCGCACTGGATGCGGGCGGAGACGGTGGAGACTTCATCGCCGGTGAACCAGCGGACCTGATCGATGTTGTGGACTCCGTGGGCGAAGAAGCTGCCGCGATTTTCGGGCCGGGACTGCCAGGGAGGCAGGGAGGCCAGGCCGCCGGGATTGAGCGTAAAGCCGTGGATCATGGTGACGCGGCCGATGGCGCCTTCGCGAATGAGGCGGTGGGCCTCACGATTGATGAGGCGGAAGCGCTGGCCGAACATGATCATGAGCTTGACGCGGGAAGCGCGCGCGGCGTGGAGGATGCGGTCGCAATCGTCGACGCTGGTGGCCATGGGTTTGTCCAGCAGGATGTGCTTGCCGGCCTGAGCGGCGGCGACGGCCTCGGCGGCGTGGAAGCTGTGGGGCGTGCTGATGAAAACGGCGTCGATATCGCGGCGGGCGAGGAGAGCCTCGACGGTAGGCTCGGCGGGGACTCCATAATCGGCGGCGAGCTGGGGAGCGCGGCTGCCTCCGGTGATGGCGATGAGACGGGCGCCGGGCAGATAACGGGTGGCTGTCTCGGCGTTGGTGCGTCCCATGAAGCCGGAACCAATGATGCCAATTCTGATTTCGTCCATATTCGTCAGGAAAGTTTCAGCAGGCGGCGCGCGTTGCCGGAGAGGATGGCTTCGCGGTCCGCATCGCCGATGGATGCGTGCAGGATTTTGCTCACCCCGGCGGCGGCGTTTTGCAGGGGCAAAGCGCTGCCGAACAGGAGGCGATCGCTGCCGCATTCGGCGACGATCTTGGCGATGGCCTGGAAGCCCTGGATGCAGGAGGTCTCCAGATGCACATCGGGGAAGCGGCGCAGGAGCGCGAGGCCCACGCGCAGCTCGTGGAAATAGTTCAGGCCGGTGAGAATCCAGGGAACGCGCGGATGGCGCTCGACCAGCGCGACGATCCAGCCGAGATCGAGCATGGGCATGCCCCAGTTCATGAGCACGCGCAAAGGAAGCTGGACGGGGATATGGCGCGCGGCGGCTTGCTCGCAGACCTGATCGATGAAGGGTTCGTAGAGCAGGTGGTAGGTGTGGAACTGCGGATAAAGACGGATGCCGCGGCAGGAGAGGGCATCGAAATCAAAACGGTTCACATCGAGGGCATGGCTCAGCTCGGGCGGACCGGCCACGGCGAAGGGGATCAGCTTGCCCGGGTGGGCGGCGGCGGCTTCGGCCGTTTCGCAGTTGCCATCGGGCCAGTTGACGAACAGGGAGCGGGTGGAGGTGACGACGGCGGCATCGATGGAGGCGCGTTCCATGGCGGAAACGACCTCGGCGGGGGTGGAGCAGAGAACCGGCCAGTAGGGCCAGCGGCCGATATACGCGTGAACGTCGAGGATCATGCCGGCAACCCGATGAGGCGCGCGATGTTGCCTCCGAGGATGAGATCGCGCGAGCGGCGGTCGAGCGCGGTCTCGCGGATTTTGGTCAACTGCACCCAGGGATCGAGGAGAGGCGTATCGGTGCCAAAGATGATTTTTTCCGGGCCGAGCTCAGCCACGGCGGTTTCGAGGAAGTGAGTGTCGATGGTGGAGCTGGCGGTTTCCAGGTAGAGATTGGGGAAGCGTTTGGCGGCCATGATGGCGCGGTTCCAATCGCCCTTGGCGAAGGGCTGGCCGCCGGCATGAGCCATCAGGAAGCGGCACTCCGGCACCGCGGCCATGAGGTACTCGCATTCGTGCGGCGTGGTGTGGGCCAGAACGACGAAATCGAGCTCGACGCACTTTTCGAGGATGGGGATCATGGCGGGCTCGGCGATGGTGGCTTCGGGGGTGGAGTAGATTTTGAGGCCGCTCATGCGGTAGTCGTGGCGGCAGCGCTCCAATTCGTCGAGGGCGGCTTGGCCGAAGCGGGTGGAGTGCAGGCTGGCGTAGCCGATGATACGGTCGGGGAAACGGCGCATCTCGTCGTAGAGCAGGCGATTGCCCTCGTGCATGTCGTAGAAGAGGGCGGTGAGGTCGGTGCAGAAGATGTGTTCGATGCCCAACTGGTCGGCGACGCGCACGAGCATTTCGCCGTTGCAGTCAATTTGCAGGCGGGCGGATTTGCCGATGTGGACGTGGGCGTCGATGAGCATGGATGAATCGCTCGATAATTCAGAACCGCTCCCTTACGGTCGCGGCTCGGTAATCACACCAAGGGTACTTCCGCTCACTTCTCTTGTCAAGGTCAAATCAGATTTGTGTCAGTCAAATTTAAGCTGCCGGACAGCAGGTTTTCGCTCAAAACAGGATGGCGCGGGGCGGTGGGTTTGCCGGTGGCGCGCAATTTCGCTTCGACCGCGGCGACGGCTTCGCGGAGCGCATCGGAGGCGGATTTGAGGTGGTTTTCGTTGAATCGCACCAGGGGACCGGCGATGCTCATGGCGGCGACGGGCTGTTCGCTGTCGTCGAGGATGGGGACGGCGATGCAAAAGGCGCCGAGCATACTTTCCTCGCGATCGATGGCGAAGCCGCGCTCGCGGGTTTTTTCGAGCTCGTTTTTGAGGGCTGCCAGCGAGGTAATGGTGCGGGTGGTCCAGCGCTGCATGCCGTATTCGCGCATGAGGCGGCGCACTTCGGGGAAGGGCAGATAGGCCAGGTGAGCTTTGCCAAGGGCGGTGCAATGCAGCGGGTCGCTGCCGCCGACGGTTTCGGCCAGGCGGAAGCGCTCCAGGCTCTCGCGCACTTCGATGTAGCGGATCTTGCCTTCGGTGAGGATGCCCAGGTTCACGGTCTCGCGGAAACGCTCGCGGAGCGCCTCCATATAGGGACCGGCGACGGCGACCAGGTCGGTGTGGCGCAGCTTGGCGTTGGTAAGATCGAGCAGTTTCGAGCCAAGCTCATATTTCTTGCTGCTTTTGATGATATAGCCGTGCCTGGCGAGAGTATAAAGCAGGCGAAATACCGTGTTGGTATTCTGCTCGAGCCGGGTGGCGATTTCCTTGAGAGTTAGCTGAGCCTTCTGTTCATGCACGAAGACTTCGAGGACATCGAGAGCCCTGCCAACGACCTCGATGTAATACACGTCCTTTTTTGCTTTGGGCATAAGTTCTCATCGGACCGGCGATCTTATTGGGCTTCCGCATCGACTTTTTCAGGCCGAGGCGTCGGCTCATATCGAAAATCGCTCACTACCAGGCGAGAATCGATCGCATTCTTTAAATTTATCAGGTAAGTGGCGAGATCGGAGATGCCGCTGCGGCTCCAGGCGGCGGCCGCGGCGTATTCGAGCTGGAGGGCCTGGCCGGCGGCGAGAGGGCGGCGGCTGACAGCGACCTGGTTATCGGCTTCGCGCGTGTGCACCGGCGGCGCGGAATCAAAGTCGGCCGGATCGAAATAGACAGCTAGTCCAAAAGGGCCATTGCGGGCTTCCTGCTCGCCGACGACGATGGCGCGGCCGCGACCGTTCGCGAGGGTTTGTCCGGGTAAGTCGCGCACGCCGATGCCGAAGTCATAGCGGCGGCCGGCGGCGATGCGCAGCGGCACAGCGGCAACGCGGCAGCGGACGAAGGCTTCGCCGGCATCGATGGAATATCGGGCGTCGAGGCGAAACAGATCGCCATCGATTTCCCAGCGGTCGAGGGTAGCCTCGACGATGGCGCGGAGCGGGCCCTGGGCGACGACGCGGTAGTGGGGCACGAGGGGCGGCTGCGGCTTGTGGGCGTAATCGGGCACGTTGAAGGGCGGCTGATAGATGCGGCCTTCGCGGCGCAGGAAGAGACCGCCCAGGCCGAGGGTTTCGCCGGCGTGGAAAATATCGCGGCCCAGATCGAAATCGCGGCGGATGGATAAGTAGCCTACCAGGTCGTTATGCAGACCGGGGTGGCCGGCGACGCGAGCTTGTACATCGAGGAAGAAAGCGCCATAAGTGCGATATCCGATCAGCTCGGATTCAAGCGTTGCGGTCTGGAAGTTATAGCCGTAGTTATGCTTGGCCTGCACCTGTTGGGGATAAGAGATGGAATCGCGGAGGGTGGTGGAGTAGTAAATGGAGACGAGGCGCTGTTCGCCGGGGTTGAGAGAGAGGGGAAACTCGACCTGGTCCGGGGCGCCGTCGCCATCGAGGTCGTCGACCTGGGAGGGCAGAATGGAAGGCGCGGTTCCGGCTTCGCTTTCGAGGACGGCGATGGCGAGCGTACCGGGAAAGCCGGGGGCCAGGGCCTGAGCGGGCGTGACGGGAACGGTGGCGAGACCTCGCACGGGCCGTCCGGCGGGACCGGAGACGCGCACCCGCAGGCGGTGGGCGAAGTTGGGAAGGATCCAATCGCCGGGCGGAGGCGCGGCCTGCGCCGCGAGCCATCCGGCCGCGGCAAACCACAATGCGAGGTGACGGGAAGTCTTCATCTGAGCTTAATTTTATCCAGACAAATGCGATTTGACATCCGGCGGGCCGGACGGGGTGGAAAAAAGCGGCTGGCGCGGCGGGGCGGAGTGTAAGAAAATCTGAAGAAGCTATGCACTCCAGAGGATTCCTGATTGCGCCCACGTGTCTGTTGACAGGTGTCATTTTGCTGGCGGGCTGCCACCGGTCTACGCAGCCGGCGACGGGCCTGGCGGCCTTGCATGTTCCACCCGGCTTCGAAGTGGTGCAGGTGGCGGGGCAGGACCTGGTCTCCTATCCGATGATGGGGACGCTGGACGAAAAGGGCCGGCTGTTTCTGTGCGAATCGTCGGGCAACACGTTGAACAACCAGCAGATGGCCAGCAAGCCGGACTACCGGATCCGACTGCTGGAGGACCGCAACGGGGATGGAGTTTACGACCATAGCACGGTGTTTGCCGATCATTTGACGATTCCGGCGGGCGCAGTGTGGAATCGAGGCGCATTATATGTTGCCTCGCCGCCGGACGTGTTCCGTTTTGAAGATACCAACCAGGACGGGGTTGCGGACAAAAAAGAGGCCATCGTGTCGGGCTGGACCATGTCCTCAAACGCGGCCAGCCTGCACGGACCGTTTTTCGGGCCGGACGGGTGGCTGTACCTGACCGACGGGCGGCACGGGTTCCACATCAAGACCAAAGACGGCAAGCAGTTTGACGGGATGGCGTCGCGCATCTGGCGCGTACGTCCGGACGGGACGGGCCTGGAGGCTTTCGCCGGGGGCGGATTCGACAATCCGGTGGAAGTCACCTTCACGCCGGCGGGCGAGATGATCGGGACCATGACCTATTTCAAAGACCCGGAGAACGGGGAGCGCGACGCGCTGCTGCATTTCGTGGAGGGCGGCGTGTATCCCAAGTGGTATTCGGTGGTGAGCGAATTCAAGCGCACCGGAGACCTGATGCCGGTGATGACGAAATTCGCGCGGATTGCTCCGGCGGGGCTGCTGCGCTATCGCGGCAAGGCGTTCGGCCAAGGGTATGAAGGCAACCTGTTCAGCGCGCAGTTCAATCCGCACCGGGTGCAGCGGCACGTGGTGTATCGGGAGGGGTCGACGTTTCGCACGGAAGACGAGGATTTTCTGACGTCAATGGATCCGGATTTCCACCCCACGGAGGTCATCGAGGACGCCGATGGGAGCATGCTGGTGTTCGATACAGGCGCATGGTTCATCCACGGATGCCCGATTTCGCGGGTGGCCAAGCCGGAGATCAAGGGCGGCATTTACCGCATCCGCAAAAAGGGCGCTCCGGCGGTAGCGGACCCGCGGGGAGAGAAATTGCAGATGAGCAAGCTGGCTCCGGCGGAGCTGGCGAAGCTGCTGGAAGACGAGCGGCCGTTTGTGCGCGACCAGGCGGTGGAACTGCTGGTGGCGGCGGGAGAGCCGGCGGTGGAGGCTCTGGCGAACCTGCGCAAAAGCTCGGGGACCGCGGAGGCGCGGGCGGCAGCGGTGTTCGCGCTGTACCGGATCGGCACGGCGGGAGCGCAGGCGGCGGTACGGGCGGCGCTGGAGGACGCGGATTTCGAGGTACGGACGGCGGCGGCGCGCTCGGCGGGCATGGCCGGCGATCAACAGGCAGTAGAGCGGCTAATGGCGATGGCGAAGGCCGACCATCCGGTGGTGCGGCGGCAGGCCGCGGCCGCGCTGGGACAGATCGGCGATCCGCGCGCGGTGCCGGCGCTGCTGGCGGCGGCCACGGATGTGCCGGACCGTTTTGTGGAGCATTCGCTGATCTACTCGCTGATTACGTTGAAGCAGCCGGGGCCGGTGACGGCGGCGCTGCGGGCGCCAGAGCCCTCGGTGCGCAAAGCGGCGCTGATCGCGCTGGACCAGATGGACCACTCGCCGCTGAAGCGCGATCAGGTGGCGGGGATGCTGCGGTCCGAGCAGAAGGATTTGCGCGCGGCTGCGCTGTGGGTGGTCTCGCATCACGAGGAGTGGGCCGGCGTGGTGCTGCAGTATTTGAATGCCCGGCTGCGGGATCCGCAATTGGGCGAGGGGGAGCAGGACGCGGTGCGCGATGCGGTGCGGGCGTTCCGCTCCGATGTGGGAGCGCAGAAGCTGGTGGCCGGGCTGCTGGCGGATCCGAAGCTGCCGGAGAGCCGGACGCTGTTCCTGCTGGACACGATCGACAGCGGCTCGATCCGCGAGTTTCCGGACCTCTGGGTGGCGCAGGTGGGCAAACTGCTGGACAGCCCGCATCCCGATGTGCGGCTGCGGGCGGTGGAACTGGTGCGGGAACGCAACCTGCCGGTGCCGGATGAGCCGCTGGCGCGCATCGCCGATGACGGCAGCGCTCCGGACCGGCTGCGGGCCACGGCGCTGGGCGTGCTGGTGGTGCGCAAGCCGCAGTTGAGCGAAGGACAATACCAGTTCCTGGCGGCGCGCGTGACGGGTAACGCGGAGGCGGTGCTGCGGCAGACGGCGGCGCAGGCGCTGGGCCGCTCGACGCTGAGCAAGGCGCAACTGCTGACGCTGGCGAAGCAGTATCTGCCGCAGGCGGATCCGCTGACGCTGACGACGCTGCTCGAATGCTTCCGCAAATCCAACGATCCGGAGGTGGGCTCGGCGCTGATCGCGGTGCTGCGGAAATCGAGCGGCGCGCTGGGCAGCCTGGGCGAGGACCGGCTGAAGGCGATTCTGGCAGGCTATCCGGCGGCGACGCAGGAGGAATCGAAGCCGCTGTTCGTGCAACTGGCCAATGCGCAGAAGGAGCGAATCCAGAAGCTGCAGCAACTGGCTCCGCTGCTGACCGCGGGCGGAGACGTGGGGCGCGGGCGGCATATCTTCTTCGGCGAGAAGGTGGGGTGTTCGGGATGCCACACGATCGGCCGGGAGGGCGGGCACGTGGGGCCGGACCTGACCGGCATCGGCGCCATCCGGTCCGGGCACGATCTGCTGGAGGCGGTGGTGTATCCGAGCGCGAGCTTCGTGCCGGGGTTTGAGGTCTACAACGTGGATACGGGGCTGGACCGGCTGACGGGCGTGATCCGGTCGCAATCGAGGGACGCGGTGGTGCTGGTGACGGGGCCGAACGGCGAGGTGCGGATTCCGCGCAGCAAGATCGGCGGGATGGCGCGGTCGACGGTGTCGCTGATGCCGGAGGGGTTCGATCAGACGCTCTCGAAGGAAGAGCTGACAGATTTGCTGGCGTTTTTGCAGTCGGAGAAGCAGCGGCCGACTCGGGCGGGGTTGTGAGGGGGGAGGAGCTATCAGCTATCAGCTATTAGCTTCAGCTTCAGTGAGTGGTTAGGGCCAGGTGTTCCAGGTTTGTTCGGCCAGGCCGAAGGAGAGGGTCATGCCGGCTCCTCCCAGGCCGGTTACGATGCGCACGGAGGGGTGCGGCTCGGCTAGGAAATATGCCTGGGTGGGATGTTTTGCATAGATTCCGTGCCAGCGCTCGGCTATGGCGGGTGAGGGAAGGTCCAGGAAGCCGCTCAGGTAGGACAGAATCCATTCGTCGATTTGCGGTTTGTCGAACGGGGTGATCGCATCGCCGTACTCATGCGAATCGCCGGTGGTTATTTCGCCGGCGGGGGTCTGCGAGGCCATGACGTGGATGCCGTAGCGGTCGAAGTGGGGCGTTTCGGTGGCGATCCTCTGTTCGAGCGCGGGGAGGCTCCGGCAGATCCGGAACGACGGGTAGAATCGCAGCGTGAGCCCCGCGGCGAGGGCTGCGCCCAATTTCCAACCGCCAGGCTGGGGCGCGGTTCGCATCATCTGGAGCTTGCATCGCTGCAGGCCGCTTTGGGTGAAGAGATCGGGATAGAGCGTTACGAAGTCGTCTCCGCCACACACCACGACGCGCTCCACGCGCCAGGTTTCCTGCGCGGTGTGGACCAGCGGCGGCTCGATGGCGTGGACCACACTCGCGTATCGCAGGCACACGCCGAGGCGTTCGGCGAGAAAGGCCGGTAACGCGCGCGCCACTTCGCGAGGGTCGACGACCATTTCGCTGTCGCTCCAGAGGCCGCCGAGCAAGCCCTGGGGCCGGACGCCCGGCGCGACGGCACGAACCTCCGCGGGGGAGAGCCACCGGCAGGAGTAGCCCTGCGGCGGGCCCACTTCCGCGAACTCGCGAATGACGGCGGCTTCGTCCTCGCGGTAGGCGAGATGCATGGAGCCGCGGCTTGTCACGTGCAGGCCGGCTTCTTCCGTTATTGAATGCCAGAGGCCGCGACTGCGCAGGGCGAGTTGCAGGCGCTCTCCGGGCGGCTGTCCGATCGGCCAGATCATTCCGAAGTTGCGGATCGATGCGCCTTGCGCCGCGGCGTGGCGCTCGAAGAGAACAACGGTCCGGCCGCTTTTGGCAGCCAGGCAGGCGTGGGCGAGGCCGACGATGCCTCCACCGACGATGGCGATTTGTGCTTCCGGCATGTTTCGTTAGACCTCTATTTCCGAAGTCCTGATACCGCTCCCTTCCGGTCGCGGCTCGGTAAATTCCGCACGTTGTTACCGAGACGCGCGCTTCGGAGACACCCCACTAGATTCGGGCCAGGACGGCGCGGTAGGTGTCCAGAGCGGGGACTTTCGCCGACGGCTCTTTGGCGCGCTCGTCCCAGGTTCTCAGGCGCAGTTTATCGGCGAATCCGGGGGCGCCGGCGAAGTGGTTCACTTCTTCCGGCGACATGGGGCCGCCCTGCAAGGCCAGGGTCTGCTGGCTCGCCTCCGATAATTGCGCGTAGTATTCCGGCTTCACGGCGGTCAGGTAGCGCTTGGCATCCACGTGGCCGGCTACCAGATCGGCGACCCGCGCGGAGCATTCGAGCTGGCGCAGATAGGCGGCTCCGATGCCGTCGTGCTGCGGCGATCCGATTTCGGCGGCGGCGCCGGCTACCAGATGGCCGATATCGTGGAGCAGGGCGGCGGCCACCAGTTCGTCATCGGCGCCGGCCTGCCGCGCCAGATGCGCGCATTGCAGGGCGTGCTCCAGTTGGCTGACCGGTTCGCCGAAGTATTCTCCATGGGCTCCGGCGAGAAGCGCCAGAACGCGATCGACGGAAGCTTCGTTCATAGGGCAGTGTTGCGGGTTGGGAACAGCCACCTGGCGAGATCGAGATTATTTTCGAAGAATTCCGCCGAGGGAGCTTTCGCCGCATTGTGGATGAGCAGGGGCACCCGGGCTTCGGCGATGCTGCCATGACTGCGATAGGCCGCGGGCAGGTCCACGGATTCCGAGTCCAGATTGCCGAAGACCGTATCGCGATTGCCCAAGACTACCAGTTCGCCGATACGGGCAGGCATCAGACGGAAGCGGCGGGCGGCTTCGCTGCGAGTCAGCACCTCGTCGACGCCGGCGAGCTTTTGGATGACGGCGGCGGCGCGATCCGCGTCCCGGTTTGATTGCAGATAGACCCAGGCGGTCCCGCCGTAGCCGCTGTGATGCTTCAGATACTTATCCTGTTCGGCGGAGATGGCGGCGCGGAGCGCGACGCCGCGGGCGGCGCATGCCTTCGTCAGGTCCCAGCAGCGCGATTTGTGGTGCATGCCGTGGTCGGCGGTGAGCAGGATCGCGGCATCGGGGGCGGCGGTGGCGAGTTCGCCCAGCAGGGAGTCAAAGGCGGCGAGGTGGCGTTGCGACGGTTCCGCCTCCGGCGGCCACATGTGCATCGGGTAATCGGTGGTGTGGATGTAGAGCACGCCCACGTCGGGCTGGTGGCGCAGAATCCACGCGGCTGCCCGGAGGAGCCAATGATTGATCTCGCCGCTATAGATGTCGGGAGCCTTGCCGATGCGTTCCAGCCATTCCGGCGCGGGGATTTCGGCGGAAAGAACGAGGCTCGCTCCGCGCGGCAGCAGGGAGACGGTTTTCTTTTTGGAAGAGAGCAGAGCCGAGGTGACGCCGGCGGCGCGGGCTTTTTCAAAAAGCGTGGGAGCCAGGACCAGCGAGGCGCTTTCCATATACTCGGGGCGCCCGGTCGCCTCGTCCAAATAGAAATTCGCGGTGATGCCGTGCGTTTCCGGCCATACGCCACAGCAGATGCTGGTGTTGTTGGCGTTGGTGACGGACGGCATGACGCCGTTGACGATCTTGCTGATTCCCTTTCGCTGCCAGGCGGTCAAAACGGGCATCCGGCTGGCGGCGATATAGTCGGCTCCCAGGCCGTCCACCATCAGGATCATGATGCGCTGGCGGCGGTTTTGCAGGAAGGCGGGCATGCCCAGCAGGAGGTGACGGCGCGTCATCGGCAATCATTGTCGCACGCCGGGGGCGGAGGCCTCACGCATTCATCGAATATTTACGCAATCGTCATTGTGCCGTGGCAGGGGCGTGTCATCCTTCGAGGAATAGCGCACTCAGACTCTTCCACTATCGGCCCATTCTCCACGCTTCGTGTGCGGATTTTCGCCGTCACGTGGCTGGCATACGCAGGGTTCTATCTTTGCCGGAAGAACTTCAGCGTCGTGATGCCGTTCCTGCAGGCGGACGCAGGAATGTCGAAGACGCGGCTGGCGGATATCCTGTTTGCGTACAGCCTGTGTTACGCGGCCGGCCAATTTCTGATGGGGAGCCTCGCGGACCGGTTTTCGGCGCGGCTGGTCGTTGGAGCGGGCCTGACGGCCGCGGCCCTTGCGAATATCGGCATGGCGGCGGCTCCCACGTATGGCGTGCTGCTGGTTCTTGGGATGGTCAACGGCCTGGCGCAATCGAGCGGCTGGCCCGGACTGCTCAAGACCATGGCGGCGTGGTTCGCGCCCGGCGAGCGCGGCGTCGTGATTGGATGGTGGAGCACCAATTACATCCTGGGCGGCTTTCTGGCCACGCTGCTGGCATCCTGGGCGGTCGCGGGGGGAATGTGGCGCAGGGGGTTCTCTACGCCGGCTCTACCGCTTCTGGCGGTGGCGGCAATCTTTCTGCTGTTGGCGCGAGATGGTCCGGAAGGCGCGGCTCCAGCGGGGCAGGCGACGCGCGGCGCGTTCACGGGCTATGGCAGAATCATGCGGCAGCCGGTCGTATGGGCGACGGCGATCACGGCGCTGCTGGTCAAGGTCACGCGGTATTCCTTTCTCTACTGGCTTCCGCTGTACCTCACCGAAGAGTTGCGCTACCGTCCGGACCAGGCGGGGTACCTGTCGTCGGTCTACGAACTTGCGGGGATTGCGGGCGCGCTCGCGGCCGGCTATGCGTCGGACCGTTTTGCGCAGTCCCGCCGCTATCCCGTGGTGTCCACGATGATGATCGGCCTTGCGGCCGCATGTTTTCTGCATAGCGACCTGGCCAGGCTGGGCTGGGCCGGCAGCCTCGCCGGGATCTCCTTGATCGGCTTCATGACGTTTGGTCCGGATACGCTGCTGCAAGGCGCGGCGTCGCAGGACGCCGGCGGGACCGATGCGGCTGCGTCGGCCGCCGGCATGGTGAATGGCATCGCTTCGCTCGGCCAATTGTTTTCGCCTTACCTGATCGCCCTGGTCGCGACGCGGTGGGGATGGGATGTCCTGTTTCACGGCTTTGTCGGGGTGGCGGCGCTGGGGGCGGGGATCACGGCCACGTTCTGGAATCACCGCGCCCCGCAACACGTCAGACAGGCCGCTATGGACGCTCGCCCCGCTGCAGCCGCGCGGTGATCTCGTCGATCACGGGCAACAGCTCCGCCACGGTCTCGATGATGTAGTGCGGCCCGCCGGCGGAGAGACGCGCGTGCGCCGCGGCCAGACATTCGCGCACTTCGCCGTCCGGCATGGCTTCGAGCTCCTGCCGGGAGAGGCCCACCTCATTTCCGGACCGGGTCACGGCGACCGCCCACATTCCGGCGGCGTGCGCTTCGGCGATATCGAGCGGCGTGTCGCCCACTTTGACGAAGGTGCTCATCGGATATATACCGAACTTCCGCGCGGCATAGAATGCCATCCAAGGCGCGGGCCGGCCTTCTCCGACTATGTCGGGGCAGACCCACAGATCCGATGTGTACCCGCCCTCCCGCGCCTGTTCGATCAGGCCTTGCATCATGCTGCTATCGAAGCCCGTGGTGTTGGCGATCCGGATTCCGCGCTCCCGCAGGGCTGCCACGATCCCGGGAACGCCGGGAATGACATCGCAGTGTTTCACGAGCACAGCCGTCTGAAGAGGAGCGAATTCGGTGTACAGGCGTTCGAGATCGTCATCCGACGGCGCGCTGCCGTTCCCCTGTTCCCACCGGCGCGCGATTTCCGGCTGATTCAGCAGGCTGCGGATGTGGTCGCGCTTATGGGCGCCCATGGGGCCGCGGGCTTCCCTGGGCGAGAGGGCTACTCCATGGCGCGCAAACAGTTCGACGAACGCCGCTACGGGACCGCGGCTGCCGTAATCGAGGACGGTACCGGAGATATCGAAGATCACGGCGCGAACGCCGGAGTAGGTTCTGACGGTGGATTGCACGTTTTTGGTAAACCTTCCTAAGGGATCAGCGCCGCGCGCAAAGGCCGCTCGCGTTCCGCGAAGGCGAAGGCGGCGTCGGCCTCGGCAAGCGGAAAGGTCTTTGCCACGAGCTTCCCAAACGGGTAGCGATTGCTCGCGCCGGCCAGAAATCGCAGCGCGGTTTCGAGATCTTCCGGCGCGTAGTTATAGACGCCCGAGACCTGGATCATGCGCCGCACCAGTTGTTGCGCATCGAGGCGCACGGGGCGGGCGGGAAAGGTGGCGCCGGCCAGGAGCAGCCGCCCGCCAGGCCGCAGCAATCCGATGCCGAGCTCGATCGAATCCGGATGGCCGGAGAGTTCGAAGGCGGCATCCGCACCTCGGCCGGCGGTGAGCGATTTGATGCGCGTTTGGATCTCCTCGGGAGAGAACGCGCTATCGAGCGCGACCGATGCGCCGAAACGCAGGGCGATCTCGCGGCGCTCCGGATCGGGCTCAACGGCCACGATGTTTTCCGCGCCCAGGGAGGCGGCCATGGCGCAGGCGGCGAGTCCAAGCATGCCGGCGCCATGAACCACTACGGTCTGCCCCTCAACGATGCCGGCTGTCCGGAACATTGCCGCGACGGTGGCGGTGGCGCAACTGGCGGGGCAGGCAACCAGGTCCGGCAGCGGCTGAGGCACGCGGAAAATCGCCGTACCTCTGGGCAGCCAGCAATATTCGGCCATCGAGCCGAACAGCGGACGGGCGGAGCCGAGCTCCTCATGGCCGAACTTCGCCAGATGCTCGCATTTGGGACGCAGGCCGCGTTGGCAGTAAAAACAATCGCCGCAGCTCCACACCATGGACCAGGTGACGCGATCTCCGCGGGCGAGGCGGACACCGCGGTAGTCGCATACGCCCTCGGGACCCGTATCCGCGATTTCTCCCACCATTTCGTGGCCCAGAATACTGGGCGTCGGCACCGGACGGCGTCCGAAGCGGGAGTGAAGATCACTGGCGCAGATGGTCGCGCAGCGAATCCGAACCAGCGCTTCTCCGGCGGCGAGCTTCGGGATGGGCAAGCGCTCCAGGGAGAGCGGCTGGTCTGCCGCCCGAAATACGGCGGCGAGGATGGTGGATCCGCAATCGAGAGGCTCGTTTTGGCGCTGAAGAGTCGGTGGGATAGTGCCTCCGCGGTGCAGGTTGGTCTCTATCAGAATAGCCTGGGCGGAGTGGAAATGGATCGCAAAATCGCAAGTGTTCCTGCGTTTTACGCGCTCTCACGCTTGCTTCATCCAGCCGTCATCAACTCGTAATGGCCGTGCGGGCAGTCTGTCAGCATGGATACCCACGCACCAGGTTCCGTCCTTTCGCTCGCGCCAATTCTACCTCCGGCTCTACGCCCGTGGTCCACACCTCTCGAGCCGGCGCTAAGAAAACTGTTGATTCCCGCCAAGGTGCGGCTGAGCTATGAGCAGGCGCGCCGGAGCGGCACCGGCTCGACGTTCGCGAAGTGCCTGCTGGATCTGCTGGATATCCACTTTGCCATTGACGAGCGCGACCTGCGGCGGGTGCCGGCGGCCGGGCCCGCGATGATCGCCGCCAATCACCCCTACGGGATTGTCGAGGGGTTGATTCTCGCCGCGATCCTCGATCGGATCCGCCCGGACTGGTACATTCTGGCGAATTCCGTGCTGAGCGCGATCTATGAATTGCGCGAACATCTGATCCTGGTGAATCCGTTCGAGACGCGCGAGGCCGTCTCGGAAAATGTGTCCCCTCTCCGGCGGGCGATGAAGGGCCTGGCGCGCGGCCATCTCATCAGCATGTTCCCGGCAGGCGAAGTGGCGCATCCAAGCTGGCGGGACCTGGCGGTGACCGATCCGGCCTGGAAAGAGACCTGCGCCCGCCTGGCGCTGAAGGCCCGGTGCTGTGTGGTTCCGCTTTTCTTTGAAGGCTGCAACAGCGCATCGTTCCACCTGGCCGGCGTGCTGCATCCCGGACTGCGGACCGTAGGGCTGGCGCACGAGTTTTCGAAACTGGCCGGCAAGACGGTGCAGCTACGCGTGGGGAATGCCATTGCTCCGAGCGTGCTGGCAGGTTATCCCAACGCACGCCAGGCGACCGAGTACATCCGGGCCAGAACTTATTTTCTCGGCCACCGGTGCGAGGCCCAGCGGGCGGCGCCATCCGTGCCGCCGGTCAGCCGGTATGTGCCGGCTCGCGGCGATGTGCTGGCGCGCCGGATCGCGTCGCTGCCTGCGACCTGCGAGGTGGCGGCGAATCGGGATTTCGCGGTCTATGCGTCGCAGGCGGACGGGATCCCGGAGATTCTGGACGAGATCGGCCGATGCCGGGAGGTTGCCTTCCGGCAGGCCGGCGAGGGAACCGGCGCCGACCGCGATCTGGACCGCTTCGACCGC
>CAZMRK010000628.1:0-6299 GCA_964568355.1 uncultured Solibacteraceae bacterium
CCTCCCCGGCCCGATCTGGTTGCCAAACTCAGCCAGCCCCGGCCCGCGCCGACTCCCGGCGCTCCGGCTCCGGCTCCCCGTCCCGGTGTGCCGCTGCGGCCTCAGACCAGCAGCCCCATCCCCGGACAGCCGATTTATCGCGGTCCCATTCGCCCCGGCCAGCCCATCGTCGCGCGACAAGGGGCCCGCCCCGGCGTTCCGGCGCGTCCCGGCGGGCCGCGTCCGATGCATCCGACTTCCCGTCCGCGCCTCGAACCCGGCGTGGCGCCACCGCCCCCCGACCAGCAGCGTCGTGCGCCCGATAAGCGCGGATCCCGGCCTCAGCGTGACCGGCAGGTGGAGCAGGAAGAAAAAATCCTGCGGCCGGCCAGCCGTCGTTCTGCGGAAATGGGCCCGCCGCCCATCAATCGCGCCATCACCATCTCGGAAGGCATTACGGTCAAAGAACTCTCGGAAAAACTGGACGTCAAGGCTAACCTGGTCATCAAGAAACTGGTGGATCGCAACATCTTTGCCACAATCAACCAGACCCTCGATTCCGCCCTGGCCACCGAGATTGCGCGCGGGTTCGGCGCCTCTACCAGCACGGTGACCTACGAAGAGGAGGCGCTGCAGCAGATCGATACCGCCGAGGTGGAGAAGGATCTGCAACGGCGGGCTCCGGTGGTCACGATCATGGGCCACGTCGACCACGGCAAGACTTCGCTGCTCGATGCCATTCGCGAAGCCAATGTGGCCGCCAGGGAGGCTGGCGGCATCACCCAGCACATCGGTGCTTATTACGTCGAAAAAGACGGCCGCAAGATCGTCTTCATCGATACGCCTGGCCACGAAGCCTTCACCCGTATGCGCGCCCGCGGCGCCAAGGTCACCGATATCGTCATTCTGGTCGTCGCCGCCGATGACGGCGTTATGCCCCAGACGATCGAAGCCATCGACCATGCCCGCGCCGCCAAAGTACCCATCATTGTCGCCATCAACAAGATCGACAAGCCCGACGCCCAGACGGAGCGCATCAAGCAGCAACTGGCCGACCGCGGTCTGCTGGCGGAAGATTGGGGCGGCGATACCGTCATGGTTCCGGTTTCGGCCCGCGCCAAGACCAACCTCGACCTGCTGCTCGAAATGATTCTCCTGGTGGCCGACCTCCAGGATCTGAAGTGCAACCCCAACCGCCCCGCAACCGGCACCGTGCTCGAAGCCAAGCTGGATCGCGGACGCGGTCCGGTGGCGACCGTCCTGGTGCGCAACGGCACGCTGCATGTCGGCGACTTCTTCATTTGCGGAGCCGTCTTCGGCAAGGTGCGCGCCATGTTCAACGATCGCGGCGATTCGGTGCGCGAAGCTGAGCCGTCTACCCCGGTCGAGGTGCTGGGGCTCGAATCCATGCCCGACGCCGGCGACGATGTGCAGGTGGTGACCGATACCGCCAAGGCCAAACAGATCGTGCTCTATCGCGAAGCCAAGGATCGCGAGGCCAGTATGGCCAAGAGTTCCCGCCTCACCCTGGAACAGTTGCAGAAGCAATTGGCTACCGGTGAGGTGAAGGAGTTGGCGATCATTCTCAAGGCCGATGTGGGCGGCTCCGCCGAAGTCATTACCGAGACCTTGCAGAAGCTGTCCAATGATAAGGTCAAGGTCCGCGTCCTGCGCTCCGGCGTAGGCGCCATCAACGAATCCGACGTGCTGCTGGCCTCCGCCTCCAACGCCATCGTGATCGGCTTCAACGTGCGGCCGGAACGCAGCGCGGTCGCCGTGGCCGAGCAGGAGAAGGTGGATATCCGCCTGCACACCATCATTTACAACCTCACCGACGAGATCAAACGCGCCATGTCGGGTCTGCTCGAAGCCCAGTATCGCGAGGTTTACCAGGGCAAGGCTGAGGTCCGCGAGACCTTCCGGATTACCAAGGTGGGTTCGGTGGCGGGCTGCTTCGTTCAGGACGGCTTCATGACCCGCGGCAGCGAGGTCCGTCTGCTGCGGGACAACGTAGTCGTGTACACCGGCAAGATCGCTTCGCTGCGGCGCTTCAAAGACGATGTGAGCGAAGTGAAAAGTGGCATGGAATGCGGCGTCACCCTGGAGAATTACGGCGATATCAAGCAGGGAGATATCATCGAATCCTTTGTTACCGAGCGGGTCGATTCCGAAGTATTCGTTTAGGTAGCGGCTCGCCGCCAATCCGCTTCCGGGAGTTTTCGAATGGCTGCAATCGGAGTTCTCACGCTGGAGTTGCGGCTGGAGGACTCCCATTCGTTAAAAGAAAAACGGCATGTAGTTAAAAGCCTCAAAGATCGCCTGCGCAGTAAGTTTAACGTGGCAGTGGCGGAGATCGACCACCAGGATCTGTGGCAGCGTGCTGCCATTGCCGTCGTCACCGTCTCTTCCGATCACAGTCACGCCGAGAGGGTCCTGCAATCCGTGGAGGATGAGGCCGCGGCTCTGCTGGGAGGAACTCTGGTCGAAACCACCGTCGAATGGCTGGCCTGACCGGGGCGGGAAACAGAATTTTATGGATGAGCATCGCATCGAAAGGGTTTCCGAGGCCCTTCGGGAAGAACTCTACGAAATCATCGGTTTCGAGATGGAAGATCCTCGTCTCGGCGGAGTGGCCGTGACCGATGTCGTGGTCAGCCCCGATTCCCGGCATGCCCGGGTCAAGGTCGGCCTGGACGGAGGAGAAATCGAACAGCGCCGCGCCCTGACCGCGCTGGACCATGCCCGCCACTATCTGCGGCAGGAGGTGGCCAGACGGCTGAAGCTGCGCCGGGTCCCCGAGCTGCATTTCGAGCCCGATAACTGGGTGGACGCCCCCGCCCGGGTGGAGCTTCTCCTGAAACGGGCTAAAAAGAGGCGCGGGAACACCGAAGACCCGTCCTGAAATCCGCGGTACCACACGAACCGCTACCAGATCACCCGGCTGGGCCGATAACCCCTTTTATTAGTTCTATATTCCGCAATTCCAGCCGGCTTCTGCGGTTACAAGTCCTTTGTTTTTGAAATAGGCTTGTGTATCCTAGTGGTTGCGACAAAGTGTGCTGGTTTTGTTTTTGTTAGCGGCTGCGTGGGGATCCCTGCCGGCCCGCGGTGAACTCCTTCGCCTGGAGCAAAGCGCCGACGCCATGGGATCCACTTATTCGGTAGCCGTTTATGGGGAGGATCGGGACCAGTTGGAGGCGGCCGTACAAGCAGCTTTCGACGAGGTCCGGCGGCTGGACGGTCTGCTCTCGAATTACAAACCTGACAGCGAGTGGAGCGAAGTAAACCGCACCGCCGCCGATCATCCGGTCAAGGTATCCGCCGAGTTGTTTCATTTGCTTTCCGAGTGTCTGGACTACAGCCGCCGGAGTGAAGGAGCGTTCGATATCAGCGTAGGTCCGTTGATGAAAGTCTGGGGGTTCTATAAAGGCTCGGGACACCTGCCGCACAAAGCCGAAATCATGGCCGCGCTGACCCGCGTGGGCTATCGGCACGTGCATCTGGATTCTGCCAGCCAGACCGTCCGCTTCGACCACGCCGGTGTGGAACTCGACCCCGGCGGCATCGGAAAAGGTTATGCCGTCGATCGCGTTGTGGAAATCTTGCGGCAGCGTGGCGTCCAAATCGCCCTGGTAGCGGCTTCCGGCAGTAGTATCTATGGGTTAGGATCCCCGCCCAACGAACCGCGCGGATGGAAAATCAACATCCGCGATCCTAAAATCGAACGCAAAACCGTTGCCACGGTCTATCTGAAGGATCAGTCTCTTTCCACCTCGGGCAGCTACGAAAAATTTTTCCGGGCCGAAGGCAAAACGTGGGCCCACATCATGGACCCCCGGACCGGCTACCCGGCGCCTGGTATGCTCTCGGTATCGGTTCTGGCCCCCCGCACGCTCGACAGCGAGGCGTGGGCAAAACCCTATTTCATCAATGGCCGCCAGTGGGCGTCCAAACATCTTCAAGCAGGATTTCGCGCGTTTCTTTGCGAAGACAGGACGGATCAGCCATGCGCGTGGCTCCAATGACAAGCCGATTTTTGGATGCGTGTCGGCGCAGACCCACCGACGTAAGGCCCGTATGGTTCATGCGCCAGGCGGGCCGGTACTTGCGGCAGTACCGGGAAATTCGCGCCCGGCACGGGATTTTGGAAATTTGCAAGCGCCCGGACCTGGCGGCCACCGTGACGCTGCAACCCGTTGAAATTCTCGACGTGGACGCAGCCATCATCTTCGCCGACCTGCTCCTGCCGGTCGAGCCCATGGGGCTCAAGCTGCGCTTTGCCGCCGGCGAAGGTCCTTCCATCTCCAATCCGGTCCACACCAGCGCGGACGTCGATTCGCTTTCCACCGCCAATACGGATGAATTGGGGTACGTGGGCGAGGCCATTCAGTCCGTGGTGCGCGCCCTGGCCGGCAAGGTGCCGGTCATCGGCTTCGTGGGCGCCCCGTTCACCCTCGCCAGCTATATGATCGAGGGCGGCACGTCGCGTAACTATATCCGTACGAAGAAGATGATGTACAGCGACGAAACCCTCTGGCGCCGCCTGATGGGCAAAATCGTCGATGTCCAGGCGCCCTTCGCCAGCCTGCAGGTGACCGCCGGAGCACGCGCCATCCAGGTTTTCGATAGCTGGGTAGGCGCTCTCAGCCCGGACGACTACGTACGCTTCGTACAGCCCTATTCCCGCGCCCTGATCGAACGCATCCGCTCCACCGGCGTGCCCGTGATCCATTTCGGAACCGGCGCCTCCGGCTTCTTCCGCGAACTGCACGCCGCCGGCGGCGATGTCATGGGCGTCGACTGGCGCACGAATATTGACCAGGCCTGGATGGATATCAGCTACCGGTCGGCAATCCAGGGCAACCTCGATCCGGTGGCGCTGTTCGCTCCTTTGCCGGAGTTGCGGATGAAAATCACCGAACTGCTCAAGCGCACCGGCGCGCGTCCCGGCCATATCTTCAACGTAGGCCACGGTATCCTGCCCGACACACCGGTCGACAACGTGAAAGCGGCCGTGGAGATCGTGCGGGAATTCCGTCCGTGACCCAGTCCCCCCAGCCTCGCGTTACGATCATCGGCGGGGGAATCTCCGGGCTATCCACGGCCTACTATCTGGCTCAGGCGGGCATCCCTTCCACCCTGGTCGAGTCCCGGCCACGGCTGGGCGGGGTGATCCAGACCGAGGAACTGGAGGGCTGCGTCATCGAGGGCGGCCCGGACAGCTTCCTCTCCATCAAGCCCGCGGCCGCCGACCTGGCCCGCGAGCTTGGCTTGGCCAACGACCTCATCGGCTCCAACGATCACCTGCGCAAGACCTACATCTGGAAGCGCGGCCGCCTGGTTCCGATCCCCGACGGCCTGCAGCTCATGGTGCCCACCAAGGTCCTGCCCATGCTTACCAGCAGCCTGTTGAGCTGGCGTACCAAGCTGCGTATGGCGCTGGAACTGCTCCATCCACCGGCCGGGACCTCCGGCGAAGACCGTTCCGTGGCCGATTTTGTGCGGGCCCACTACGGAACCGAAGCCGTCGACTACCTGACCGAGCCCCTGCTTTCGGGCATCTACGGGGGTGATCCCAACTCTCTCAGCATCTCGGCGGTCATGCCGCGTTTCGTGGAAATGGAGGCCCGTTACGGTAGCCTTACCAAGGGCGTGCTGGCCGAACGTAAGGCCGCGCGCAGCCAGGCCGCCAGACTGCCCCTTTTCCGCACGTTGAAGGGCGGTCTGGGAGAGCTGGTCCGCGGCTTGGAGGCTGCCCTCGCCGGCAAGCTTCGCATCATCTCCGGCCGGGCCGGCGCCGTCGAGCGCACGAGCTCCGGCTTTCGTGTCGAGATTCATGGCGATTGGATCGAGTCCGACCAGGTGGTCCTGGCCTGCGAGGCGCACTCGGCGGCATCCCTGGTCAGCCGGATCGCGCCCCGGGCCTCGGAACTGCTGGCGCAGGTGCCCTACAGTTCGTCCATGACCGTGGCCCTGGGATTCGATCAGAGCGCCTTTCCTCACCCGCTTGCGGGCTTCGGCTTCCTGGTTCCCAAGCGGGAACGCCGCCGCCTCATCGCCTGCACCTGGGTAGGAACCAAGTTCTCCTTCCGCGTGCCGCCGGGAACCGTCGTGCTGCGTTGCTTTCTGGGGGGGATGGAGGATGCCGGCGTGCTTTCCGAGAGTGACGAGAGCGTGCTCGCCGCAATTCGCGAAGAACTGCACCAGATCACCGGTCTGATCGCGCCGCCGCGGTTTTCGCGCATCTTCCGCTGGCCCGCTTCCATGGCCCAGTACACCGTCGGCCACCTGCAACGGGTGGCAGAAATTCAGACGCGCAT
>CAZMRK010000629.1:0-3181 GCA_964568355.1 uncultured Solibacteraceae bacterium
TTAGGCCACGAACTGAACAATTCGCTCACGCCGATCAAATCGATTGCGGGCAGCCTGGCCAGCATGTTGATCCGCCACCCGCTGCCGGAGGATTGGGAAGAGGACATGCGCCGGGGGCTGGCGGTCATTTCCACGCGATCCGAGGCGCTGAGCCGCTTCATCGGAGCCTATGCCCGGCTGGCCAAACTACCCCGCCCGCAGTTCCAGCCGATGGATGTGAGCGCCTGGGTGCAGCGCGTGGTGGGCCTGGAGACGCGCCTGAAAGTGAGCGTGATGCCAGGACCGGAGGTGATGCTGCAGGGAGATCCCGATCAGTTGGAACAGGTGCTGATCAATTTGCTTCGGAACGCCGCCGATGCCTCCCTGCCGGTTTCGGGTGGGGTCCAGGTGGGCTGGACGCGCAACGGGACGCACCTGGAGGTCCGGGTGGAGGACGAAGGACCCGGCCTGTCGAATACCGCCAACCTGTTCGTGCCGTTTTTTACGACCAAGCCGGGCGGTTCGGGCATCGGGCTGGTGCTCAGCCGCCAGATCGCCGAGGGGCACGGAGGAACGCTGATGCTCGAAAACCGGTCTCCGGGGCCGGGCTGCGTGGCGACTCTGCGCCTGCCGCTGTAGCACGCGATGGCGGCTATCCGCGCCAACTCAGCACTTCTTCGCTGATGGTATTGAGGCTGTTGGTGATGCGGTCGGTTTCCACGTTGACCAGGGCGTAGCGCTCGGTGAGCGCGTCGCCGGAGTGCACGAGGGCGTGGTGGTCCTCGCGGAGATCGGGGAGCATTTCGCGGGTCAACCGGGATCCCCGCAAGAACGCCGCCAGCAAATAGAGAGTCAATTCGACATCGTTGGCGAAGGGCCGGAAGGCTTCGCGAGGCGGGACCGGATGGCTGCTCACCAGACCGGCTTCGAGCGACATCAGGGCATGGATCAGCCGGTGCGTACTGGCCAGCAGTCCGCCCAGCCACTCCACGGTCTGGCGGGACGTTCCGGGTTCGGCAAGCAACCGCTCGGCCGACGCCTCCAGGTTCGAGCGTGCCAGCCGGGCCGCCATGCGGGTGCGATCCAGGTCGTGGGGAACGAAGTTCTCCTGGCGGATGTAGCTGTCGCGGATAGCGCGAAAGTAAGCGCGGTAGGCATCCAGCAGCCGGGCGATGGTTTCGGCCAACTGGCTGCGCTCCCAGGTGGGCCAAAGCCCGTAGGCCAGCAGGGCGATCACGCCGCCCGCCACCGTATTGACTCCGCGCGCGGCAATCACGTCCTTGGGCGAGACTCCGGTCATGGCGATGAGAAAAACCACGAGACCGGTGATGGCGGTCACCAGGATCCCGTAGTTACCTTGCCCCCACCACCGCGCCACGAGCATGAGGGCCGTTACCGCCAGGGCTTCGCCGCCGTGACCGGCGGGCAGCACATGAAACAGAAAGGTCGCGAAGACCAGCCCGGCGAAGGTGCCGACCAGGCGCAGCAGGCCGCGGCTGAAGGTGGCGGAA
This sequence comes from uncultured Solibacteraceae bacterium, assembly GCA_964568355.1. Taxonomy (GTDB): domain Bacteria; phylum Acidobacteriota; class Terriglobia; order Bryobacterales; family Bryobacteraceae; genus JAJPJX01. The sequence goes on from CAZMRK010000629.1 coordinate 1,491, forward strand.
AAATCCGGCTTCAGGACGATGGCGATGGTCATGGGGAGCCAGTAGGAGCGCTCCAGTGCGAAGGCGCGTCCGATGCCTTCGCCCAGGGCGATGCAGACTGCGAGACGGACCGCATGGCGGCAGGCGGCGGAGCCCAGATTCAAGTTGGCGCGCAGCGTGGCGACGGTGCCGCTGAGCCGCAGACGCCATGGCTGGCGGCTCTCCCGCCGCTGAAATGCATCCATGCCGGCCGGTGTGGCATACGCGGCCAGGTCGATGGCGGAACGCAGTTGCCCGGCCAGGGCATCCATTTGAAAGCGCACATCGCCGGCCAGGGCCGAGACCGGCGGGCCTGGCCTTCCGGTGAGGGAGCGCAATTCTTCGGCCAGATCCTGTATCTGGTTGAGAGATCCCGGCAATGCGGGGGCTGGGGCGCCGGCCTGAAGGGAATCGCCCACGGTCGCCAACACTTGCGAAGAGATTGCGAAGAAGGCATCCACGATAGCGACCTCGCTGCTGGAGGCATTCTCCCGCTCAATGCGGTCGCGCATCCGCATCAGGGCAAGCAGGGCCAGGCGCATGCGTTCCGCCTGGCTCAGCAGCAGACGATAGCGTTCGGCTTCCACGGAGTGGTCGCGAACGAGCGAGGCCAGCGCATTCTGGGCCTGCGTGCTCTGCGCGCTGGCGGGCGGCGCCTGGGAGGCGTGAATGGGCGCGGCGGCAGCGCGGGAAAGCTCGTTGTAGAGGTCGGCCAGGGCGCGGCGCTCCGGGACGTAGCGCCGCAGCGGCCAAAACGCCAGAGCCAGGGCGGTCTGCAGCAGCCCGCCTCCGACGGCCAGCAGACCGGCCGAGACGGCCTTTTCCGGGGAGAGCGGAACGGCCGCATAGACCACCTGAACCACCAGTGTCAAGGCGCCCAAATCCGCCGCGGCGGGGCTGAGCGCCACCAGCATGCCGGCTCCGAAGGCCCAGCTTCCCGCCATGAAGACGGCCAGGTAGTTGTTGCGGCCGCAGAGGCTGCCGGCGCAGACCGCCACACCCACCAGGAGACTGGCGGCCAGCATGCGGCGGGCGCGCAGCAGGTAGGGCTCGTGGCTATCCGAAAAAGCGACGTTGAGCGCCCCGGTGGCGATCGCCAGCGCCATGGGGACCTGATGGAAGATTACCCCTAACGCCAGCGGCAGGCCGATGCCGGCGGCATTGCGAATCGCCAGCCAGGGAGAGACCTTCCCGGATTGGTAACGCACCACGATCTGCCAAAAGGCCGCCCAGGAACTTGGTGTGCGTGCGGATGGGGGTGGTCCGGAAAGCGCCGGCCCTCTCGCCGTGGTCTCCGGCCCGGATGCCATATCTTTCAGGATAGCGTCTCAGGGAGATCGAGGTTTTCGGAAAAGCCGCACCACACTGATAAGATCTTTAGTTTCCACATGCGCCGGCTAGTTTTGGTATTCCTGCTGGGTACGATCGCGGGCCGCGCGGCCGTGCCGACCCCTCAGTCGTCTTTGGGATTTCCTCCGGGGGAGGATTACAAGCTGGCCGATTCGGCCCAGATCTTCGGGTATTTTCACAGGCTGGCGGCGACGAGCGACCGTATTCGCGTCACCGAGTTCGGACGCAGCGCACTGGGCAAGCCGCTCTACGTAGCTTTTATTTCCGCACCGGAAAACCTGCGCCAACTGGACCGCTACCGCGAGATCAGCCGCAAACTGGCT
>CAZMRK010000630.1:0-3430 GCA_964568355.1 uncultured Solibacteraceae bacterium
AAACCGAGCACGCACTGCCGCTATCAGCCCGGACACACGCGGAATTGGCGCAGTTCGCAGGCGCCGTGGCGGACCGCTTGGAACAGGAGCCGGGTATTTCGTTAACGGACCTCGCGACTGGGCTCGTTCACGGGCGTCGCAGGTTCGATGTACGCGCTACGGTTACCGTTCTCGGAGCACCTGACCAGGCGCGCGCCCGCACCATCAGTGCTCTCCGCCGTCTCTCCGCTGTCCGGGAAGGCGATCCCGTAAGCGGCGTCGTGCAGGGGCGGATCTCGGCCAGAGATCGAGGCGTCTTGTTCCTGTTCACCGGACAGGGCGCGCAAAGGGTGGGGGCCGGCCGCGAACTCTACGAGCGCTGGTCTGCCTTCCGCGACGTAATCGATCGGTGCCACGAACTCCTCGAGAAGGAGGAAGGCTTTCTGCTGCGCCCGCTGCTCTTTGAGCGCCATGCAGCCGGCCCGTCCATCGACGACACCCGCTACACGCAGCCGGCCTTGTTCGCACTCGAGATGGCGCTCAGCGCGTTGTGGGCGAGTTTCGGAGTACAGCCCTGTGCCGTCCTCGGCCACAGCGTCGGAGAGATCGCCGCAGCCTGCATCGCGGGCGTGATGTCTGAGGCGGATGGCCTCCGCGTGGCTGCATTGCGTGGCCGCCTGATGGCAGCAGCGCCCGGCGAAGGAGCCATGCTCTCGGTGCGCGCTCCCGCTGCTGAGCTGAAGAATCTTATCCGGCAGGTTCTGTCGGAGGTGCCGGGCCCCCTCGACATCGCCTGTTATAACGGCCCTTCCCAGCAGGCGGTCGCGGGGGCGGTTCCAGCCATCGACGCGCTTGCCACGCACCTCGAACGGCTGCACATCAGCGCGAGCCGCCTGCGCGTATCGCACGCGTTCCACTCCGATCTGATGAAGCCTGTTTCCGCGCAGTTTGGCGACACACTGGCGCAGCTTGAGCTGCGACCTCCGCGTATCCCCTTCCTGAGCTCGCTGGACGGCGAACCGGTCGGGCAGAGAGTAGCGACGCGCCGGTACTGGCAGGATCAGCTTTGCTCTCCGGTGAGGTTTCAGGCTGCGGTCGAAGCCGCCCGGCGCCTTCTGCCGGACACGAACTGCTGGATCGAGGTCGGTCCTGACCCCGTGCTGGCGGGACTCGTCCGCAGCATCGCAAGCAGCCCCGCCCCCACTTGTATTCCGAGCATTCGATCCGGGCGCGCGGAGCGGTTGAGCTTTCTCGATGCGGTGGCATCGGTGGATGTGATCGCAGGTGTCGACCTGTCTCCACTCCACCCGCCGGCTCACCGCAAAGCGGGCATCTTCCCCACCTATCCGTTCCACTTGCGGCCCTATACGCTCATGGAGGCCAAAGGGACGCCTGCACCGGATATTCACTACCAGATCCAATGGGAAACGCACGGTGTACCCGCACCCGCGTCCGCGAGCGAAAAGCTGATGTGGGTCATCGGGGGAACGACCCGCCAACGGGAATCCGCGTGTGCTGCTCTAGCGCGCTACGGCATTCGCTGCGTGGCGTCCGACCGGCCGCCGGCATCGGATCAGGTGCCCACCGAGATTCTGTGGCTGGACGGCCTGATCGCGCGCGAACCCGAACGAATGCTGGCCGACCTCGCCGAGGCAATGCGCGCGCTGCCGGCAAAAATCCGTGTGGTTACCCAAGGTGCCGTCGCCCTTGGTCCCGTCACTCAGCCGGAAGCCACTGCGCTCTGGGGCTTTGGGAAAAGCGTGGCCCTGGAGCAACCGGAACGATGGGCAGGGTTGGTGGATCTCGATTCCGATTCCGATTCCGATTCCGAAGCCGCGTGGGACACCCTCGCCCGCTGGCTGGCCACGGACTCTGACGAGGACCAGGTGGCGCTGCGGCACAATGCGGTCTATGTTCCGCGCCTCATGCCGCGCCTGCTTGCCGATGCTGCGTGGCAGCCTCCGTCGGGCGCCGCGCTGTTGATCGGCGGCATGGGACGGATCGGCCTGCAACTCGCCGAATGGCTCATTGGCAAAGGCGTCAACCACATTATTCTGACCACCACTCGATCTCTGCAAGGCCCGATGCCCCACGAGCGGCTCGCGCGACTCGGCGCAACCATCGAAGTCGAACGCGTGGATCTGGCAGACGCCGACACCGTCACGAAGTTATTCGCCCGGCTCAACGCTTCTGGTGTGCGGCTGGGCAGCGTCTTCCAGTTGGCGGGCGTCTGCGAGCGGCGGGCGGCTGGCGACCTCGGCATAGACCAGTTCCAACGTGCAATGACCCCGAAACTGGCGGGATCCCGCCTGCTGCAGGAGCATCTGCGAAAGCTCGAACCAATGCAGTGCGTGGCATTCACCTCGGTTGCCGGTGTTTGGGGATCGGCAGAGCTTGCCGCCTACGCCGCTGCCAACGCGAGCCTCGATGCGTGGACAGCAGCAGACGAAAACGCGTCCACCTGGCAAAGCATCGCATGGGGACCCTGGCTCGACAGCGGCATGGCGACCGAGGAAGAGCGTTCCTGGCTGGACCGGATGGGACTTCGCTCGCTCCCGTCAGCCCAGGCGTTCGCCGCTCTGGATCGCGTCTTGGCGTCCCACATACCGGGCGCCATCGCCGCCGACCTCGATCGTTCCAGGTTTTGCGCCGCTCTACAAGCACGCCGGCCGCTCCCATTGCTTGCCAAGCTCGCACGAAAGGTAGAAAACGTCTCGACCGCGCCATGGGTGACGGAACTAGCGGCCCTGGCGCCGGCCGTGCGGCGAGCTCGCCTCATCGAGCGGCTGCGGATGGAGTTGGCGCGCCTGCTCTCTCTCGACGGGCCTCATGCAATCGACTCGAAGCGCGGCTTTCAGGAGCAAGGAGTCGATTCGCTGATGGCGGCGGAGCTGCGCACCTGGCTCGAACGCTCTGTGGGCCGAACGATTCCCAGCACGATCCTGTTCGACACACCGAATCTCGAGTCCCTGACGGATCAGCTTCTGGCAATACTCGATGAAGTGCCGCGGCATTCGGTATCGGAGGCCGCCCCCGCTGCAGCCAACCCCGACGAACCGATCGCCATCATCGGAATGGGCTGCCGTTTCCCGGGCGGTGCCGACGATCCGGCGCGGTACTGGACATTGATCGCCGAAAAAAGAGAAACCGTGGAGCGAATGCCGCCGGAGCGCTGGGGTGGCGCTGCATCGGGCGAATCCGATGGCGCGCTCGTACCCCGCTACGGATCGTTCATCGAAGGCGTGGACCAGTTTGACGCAGCATTCTTCCGGATTTCCGCAGCCGAGGCAAAGACCCTGGACCCGCAGCAGCGCCTGGTACTCGAAACCACGTGGCATGCGCTGGAAGATGCGGGGATCCCGCCCGTCAGTCTGCGCGGCAGCCGCACCGGCGCCTTCATCGGGATCGGGGTGGGTGACTATCAGCGCCTCATTGAACGCTCCGGCTGCGA
>CAZMRK010000631.1:0-5338 GCA_964568355.1 uncultured Solibacteraceae bacterium
AAATGCCCGAATGGCGTATTGATCGTAAGCGGTCACAAATACCACCGCGATCTTCGGATCAATCAGTTCCAGCACCTCGAATCCATTCAGCTTGGGCATCTGAACATCCAGGAACAATAAGTCCGGCCGTAACTCCCCCGCTGCTTTAACCGCTTCGAATCCGTTCGAGCACTCAGCCACAATCCGGATCTCGGCATGTGGAGCCAGCATCTCCCGGATCACCCCGCGAGCCAGTTCTTCATCGTCTACGATCACCGCCCCGATTCTTCCGGCTTGCGGCTCCTGGCCTTTCATCACGGCCTCTCCGCCCATGCGATGAGCCTGCGCGCCGCCTCCGCAACCGTCTCCCGCGACTTTGAAAACGTGAACCGGAGGCGTTTCGGGTTGGGGCTTGCAGCAGGATAAAATACCGAACCTGCTACGCCCGCAACCTTGGCCTCATAGAGCAGCCTCTCGTAGAACTCGGTGTCATCGGCCTTCGAGTGCCGCTCGTACCCGCACCAGAGAAAATAGGACCCGCCCGGTTCGTAATACGTGAACCCGGCCTGCGTCAATGCCTCGCACAGCACCTGTTTGCGCGCCAGATAGTCCGCCCGGACGCGCTTGTAAAATGCCTCTGGCAATTCATCCAAGGCCCGTGCCAGGGCGGCCTGAAACGGGTGCGGGGCGGTCACCGTGTGAAAATCGTGCATCTTGCGCAATTCATTGGTAAGCGATTCTTCTGCCGCCAGATACCCCACGCGCCAGCCAGTGACGGAAAAGGTCTTGCCGAGCGAGGTTACGGTCACGGTACGATTCTTGGCCGCCGCCAGCGAGCCGATACTGACGTGCCGGTATCCCGGCCAGACCAGGCATTCGTAGGTTTCGTCCGAGAAGATCAGGAGGTCGTGTGCCTCCGCGAATTCTGCAAGAATCTCCAGTTCCTCCCGCCGGAAGACTTTTCCCGTGGGGTTCCAGGGATTGCAGAGCAGAATCGCGGCCGTCCGGGGACTATACAATGCCTCCAGTTCCTCCCGGGTAAAGGAAAAATCCGGTTCCGCTGCCTCCAGTGTCCGCAGTATTACGCCGGCCGCGATCGACTGTAAAACGTAGTTCTCATACATTGGGGCAAAAGTAATCACCTCCGAACCGCGTTCTACCAAGGCTTCCATTGCTACAATCATGCCCTCGGTAGCTCCGCAGGTGATGACCAGATTCCGATCCGGATCCACTTCTATACCATTCAACCTGGCCAACTTTCGCGCGATCGCCGCGCGCAGGAGTGGCGATCCCCAGGGATTGGTGTATTGGTGATAAGGTCCGTCGATCGCCTCCACGGCGAATCGCTTCAGCTCCGGGGCGGGGTCATCATCCGGGAACCCCTGAGAAAGGTTAGTAGCCCCAATCTGCGCGGAAAGGATCGTAGTCCGTCGAATGACCGACTCGCGCATGGGAAGACGTTGAAAAGCCATGAACTATCAATTGTAATCGCCAGGGTATCGTCGTGAGGGGTGGCTCTTATCCCCCCAAATGAGGTTATTTCCGTACGGGAGGATACCCTTAGGCAATTGTCCGAATAGAGACTTCTTTCCAAAACTGCCTATAATACCTCAGATGTGAATTGAGTTAGACAAACGAGATATCGGGGTTATCGGGAGAGTCTATGCGAAATCAAAGAATCTTCGTAAAGCATTCCGCCGCGGTGAACCGGGGGGCACGGCGGGAGATCCTGCTAAAAGGCACTCAGGCCACGCTGTTGACGGTTCCTTTGTACCCCAGGACAGGCAACGTCGCTTTCATAGTGGCGGGCAATCGCTATGAAATGCCTCTCGAAGATTTCATGGATACCACGGTTGATCTGCATGGCCCGGAACCTTTTCTAACCGCTCGCGAGAATGGTACTGCCGCTATTTCTGCGGCCTGACTAAGTATAATGAACCTGAGTTAGTGATCAGGCGGCGGAACTGACGCGCATCGCCATTGAATAGGGACTCGCGGGAATCATGCGCCGCAATTCCTGCCCCAGCAGATCCAACCCATCGAGCAATTCGTGGGCATCCAGGGTCGCCGTCCAGCCGCAGGCATCCATGAGCAGCCGGCACTCGACCGCCAGCAAACCCCATTGAAACAATAGCTTCTGCTTCAAGAGAATGCGCGCGAGATCGGGGCGGTCCTGCGCGGACTGAGCCAGCAGCATGCGCAACGCCGTGCATACCATTTGAAAGTCGTCGCTCAGGCTCCGCAAATATCCGCGAAACACCCTGCGACGCTCGCGCCGCAACGCCGCAATCATCTCCGGATCGAAGCCACCCTGGGTTGCCAGATACTGATAATCGTCCCGTCGCAACAGGCGGTTCATCGGCTCATACCGGCTCGCCGACATATCTTCGATCCAGCCGGTAGAAACCGGGAGCATCTTCTGCGACGAAAACAGGCTGCGGAGCAACCACACCAGCATCGCTCCCAGCATCACAATCAACAAAGTGGCGACAAACAGCATGCTCATAGGGTTATTCCTCGACGGGAACCACCAGGACGATCCCAGTTTCCGGACTGTTTCCCGAAGACTTTCCCCACCAATCGCAATCCACTTGCCAAACTGGAAGTTCGCCTTCACGGTACTTAGCCCCCAAATCCGGGATGTCGTGTCGAAAAAGTTTCCCAAAAAACAAAAGCACTGAAAATGGAGAATAATTCTCTCTCCCTCTACCGGCGCACCACCAGCTCAAAGTGAGTTCCTTGGCCAATCCGGATTTCCTCAGTGAACGTAAACTTACCTTCCCGGAACTGGTGCGGGACCGCAGTCCCGCCAAGGCTCGCGTGAGAGCTTGTCCCCGGTGCGGCTAGTTCAACCGAGCGGCACTTCAACTCGCCTTCCTGCACCGTCAAGCCGAACCGGGTGGCTCCGGCCTCCGCCGTCACGGAAAAGGTGCCCCATGCCAGCCCTGTAGACCAGAAGGAGCGGAACTTTTCCGCGGAAAACCGGGGCCGCGCGATCAGGCTTCCGGATGCCGCGTGATACCCGAAGCCGCTGAGCGCCCGCAATCCCGACCAGCTTGCCATGGCCCTCGCGTAGTGATGTCCGCACTCCGCTTCGTTCCAGGGGTTGCGCCGTTCGCCGTCATACCGCCGCCGGATATTGGCGATCAGCTCCACTCCTTGCGCCACCATGTCTTCATAAAGCATCAGCACTGCCGCCGAGTACTCAAAACCGGTCATGACCTCCGCGAAATACGGGAAGGGAATCTCGGGCCGTTTGCCGCGGCTATAGTCGCAGATGATCAGGGCCGCTTCATCGTTCAGGGCGTAGACCCGTTGCACGGAATCGTGGCGATAGAGGTTGCGCTTGTAGTTGTACTGATAGATTGAAGCCAGGGTCTTGCGAATGTTCTTCTCGTCGAGCAGCCTTCCGAGCCCTGCTACGTGAGCCATATATTGGCCCAGCAACTGGTCCACCAGGCATCCCTCGCCGGCCTGAAAATCCGGATGCTCCGAGTCCACCGCGCCCATCCCGCTGAGTAGTCCTTTGGCAATCCGGTCGCGCGGAATTCCCCGCACCTGCTGGATGTAGAACTCACCGTTGAACAGGTTCTGGTCCACCCAGCGGCTGCCGTTTTCGAACAGCCGCCGGCATTCCCCGGCCGTCTCCTGGTCGCCCAGCACTCGCGCCATCTCCTCTCCGGCGCGCAGGGCGCCCAGGTACCAGACGCCGCATAACGGATTTGGTCCGTAGAACTCCACATCGTAGGTGTTATGCTGCACGCCCTCCATCACTCCGTCGCGGTCGGCATCCCAGCCACCTGGAATCCAGGCGAAAGCCAGCGCGCGCCTGGCTGCCGGCCAGTGTTGCCGCAGCCACTCGGTATCGCCGGAGAGCTTCCAGTCCAGATAAAGCTTCATGATCTGGCCCATCTGGCCATCGGCCGCTGCTACTCCGTAGTGTTCCTTACCTGCGGGCAGCAGTTCCCGGAAATCCATACGGCCCTCTGCGTCGGTACAGAAACCAAACGAGTTCTCCCGCAGCGAGCGCGAAAACGCCGGAAATAGCTCGGCGGTCGCTACCTCGTAGTTCCACACGTGGGTACAGTTGCCGAAACAGCAGCCAGACTGGTTGTTACAGCCCTCGAACCCGTGGAATGCGCCATCGGCGGTGCGAAACGAGGTCTGTGTCACGAGTGTGGAAAGATTCGACATGGCCGCATCTTTCACCGCTCCGGGCAGCGTCGTCTCTCGAACCGCCCCCGCAAACGACCGCGTGCGCCGCTCCAGAGCCGGCAGGTGAGCGGCTGTATAGGCCGCTGCCTCCCAGGCATCTCGAAAGCGCCGGCAGTAGTGATTTCCGATGACCGCGTGCTCGTCACCCTTAGGCGCCTGCCAGCCGCACCGGGCCGGCGTGCGGTTGGGAAAATGCCAGCTTAACAGGAACGTATAGGTGGCCTCTGCTTGCGCCGGGATCTCCCGCTGGATACATACCGATCCCACCGCATCCCGAATGGCCGCTTCCGACCCCAGGCGCCCGTCCCGCGAAAAATCATCCCAGAACAGCAGCGGACCGACGCGCCACCGCGTACCTCCGCGCCAACCTCGGAGGTAGGTCGGCTTGGCATCGAGCACGCACAGCGCAAACGAACCTGCCAGCGGATCCGATGCTCCCAGGAAGGGATTGCGCATGAACAGCCCCTCCAGCCCGTCGCCTGTCCGGAACTCATTCGCCCGGCCTTCGCCTCCCACAGGGTTGTCGATGGAAAAGGCGATCGACACCACCGCCCGGTTCGCCGAGGGGTTCCGGACGTGGTAGCGCAGCACCGCCACCGGCAGCCCCGATTCCTCCACATCCAATGGGATAAATGGAGTAAACGCTTCCAGCCGTACTTTCACCGGCAGTTCGCGATCCTGGAAGTCGATCCGCGCGAGCGGATACTCGCCCGTAAAGGTGCAGGCGGCCAGTCGCGGCAATCCCGGAACGTTGGCCGATCCGAGCCCTGACGGCCCCTCGTAGGGCGGCTGCAACCGGGCTTCGAGCACCTTCGCCACCGCCGTCCGCGACCCGCCCTGTGCCCAGATCGAGGCAAAGGCATATGCCGGCGATTTTCCCTTGTCCGGGCGGTTGAAGATCTCCCAGTCGCGTAACTGGCCTCGCCCGCCCAGGCTGATGCTCCCTGTCCCGATACCTCCTAAGGGGAAGGCGATCTGGCTCAACTGCCTGCCGCTAAACCGTCGCGGATATTCCAGGCCTGCTCCCGGCGCTACGGCCGCGCCTGCCGGTAAGCCGCCTGCCAGGGCTACCGTTTCGAGAAAAGTCCGGCGCTTCATGCCACCTATCATACGATCGAGGCGGCTTGACAACCCCAGATGGCCG
>CAZMRK010000632.1:0-5428 GCA_964568355.1 uncultured Solibacteraceae bacterium
GTGGCCTACGATGCCGGAAACCGGCTGTGGTTTGCCGGTCCGCAGGGCGCCGGCCGGCGCGATCCCGGCGGCTGGAAACTCTTCACCGGGTTCGACGGTCTGCCCTATGACGATTTCACGAGCATGGCCTGCGGCGAGCCCGGGGTCGTCTGGTTCGCCACCCACCGCGGCGCCATTCGTTTCGACGGCGCCACCTGGGAGTATCGCCAGGGCCTGCGCTGGCTGCCGTCGGATGAAGTCCGCGCCATCAGCGTAACCCCTGGCGGCGACGCCTGGTTCGCCACCCCGGGCGGGGCCGGCCTGATCGAGCGCAAGCCCATGACCCTGGCCGAAAAGGCCAAGTTCTTCGAAGACGAGATCGATCGCCGGCACCGCCGCACCGAGTACGGTTACATCATGGCGGTCCATCTTCCCAAGGCTGGAGACAAAACCACCTGGGTCCAGCATGACAGCGACAACGACGGGCTCTGGACCTCCATGTACGGCGCCGGCGAGTGTTTCGCCTATGCCGCTACGCGCGATCCGCTCGCCCGCGAACGGGCGCGCAAGGCCTTTGAGGCGCTCCGCTTTCTCAGCCAGGTAACCCAGGGCGGCGAACATCCCGCGCCGCCCGGATTTCCAGCGCGAGCCGTTCTCCCCACCTCCGGCCCCGACCCCAATCTCCACGACAGCCGCGAGCGGGATCTGCGCACCCGCGCCACCCGGGATCATCTCTGGAAAATTCTCACGCCCCGCTGGCCGAAGAGTGCGGATGGCAAGTGGTTCTGGAAAACAGACACCAGTTCGGACGAACTCGACGGCCATTTCTTCTTCTACGCCCAATACTACGACCTGGTTGCCGCGACGCCGCAGGAGAAGGAGGACGTCCGCGCGGTGGTCCGCGCCATCGCCGACCACCTGCTCGATCACAACTACTCGCTGGTCGACTGGGATGGTAAGGTGACGCGCTGGGCCTTTTTCGACCCGGCCAGCCTCAACGACAATCCCGATCACTGGGCCGAGCGCGGCCTCAACTCGCTCAGCATCCTCTCCTATCTCAAAGTGGCCGAGCACGTCACCGGCGACCTCAAGTACCGCCGGGCCTACGACCGCCTGGTCCGCGAGCACAAGTACGCGACCAATGTCATGGTGCCGAAGATCAGCGTAGGCCCGGGCTCCGGCAACCAGTCGGACGACGAAATGGCCTTCATGAGCTTTTATAACCTCCTGAAGTACGAGACTGATGACCACCTCCTTCAGAAATACGGCTATGCCCTGGCCAATTACTGGGCCATCGAACGCCTGGAGCTGAATCCGTTCTTCAATTTCCTTGCTGCCGCCAGCCTCACCGGGAAGAAATTCACCGACGCCTACCGAACCTACGACCTCACTCCTACGGGCAATTGGCTCGAAGAATCCATCGAAACGCTCCGCCGCCTGCCGCTCGATCGCATCGACTGGCGCCACACCAACAGCCACCGCAAAGACATCGTCCACCTGCGCGCCTACGTAGCCGAGGACGAGGAAATGGCCGGTTCAGGCTACCGGCGCAACGGCAAAGTGCTACCGGTCGACGAACGCTTTTTCGAATTCTGGAATCACAATCCCTACCGCCTCGACAGCGGAGGATCCGGGCATACCCTAGCCGACGGAGCAGTCTTCCTGCTGCCCTATTACATGGGCCTCTATCACCGCTACATCCAGTAAAACCGCTACGTTTCTCCGCTTGCTGACGCGCGCAGAGCGGACCTGTAGCGCCCGATTCATTGGGCCGCGTCGACACTCCTGTCGACGCCTTCCCTGCTACCATTGGAGCAGTAACCCACAAAGGGCCGGCCATGCTCCGCTTTCTGCTCGGTTTGTCGATGGCTGCCGCCGCGGCACTGGCCGCGCAAAACTCCTCTCCGGTGGAATTGCTGCAACGCATCCGCCAGAAGATGGCCGAGAATCTCACCGGCCTGCCAAACTACACCTGCCGCCTGACCGTGGAGCGCTCCCGGAAGCTCAAATCCGCGGACCGCTTCGAACCAATCGATACTCTGCGCCTGGAAGTGGCGTTGTCCGGCTCGCGCGAACTCTACGCCTGGCCGGGCGATTCACACTTTGAAGAGAAGCGCATCGACGAGATGGTGCCTGGCGGAGGCACGATCGGCAACGGCGACTTTGCCTTGCACGCACGGGCGGTATTTGCCGGCAAGGCGGCCATCTTTACCTACGGCGGGGAGACGCCGCAGACCGGGCGCGCGGTCGTCCAATACCATTTCCGCATCGCTCGCCTGAAAAGCGAGTATGTCATTTCCAACGGAGTGAAATCCGCGGCGGTCGGATATCACGGCTCATTTTGGGTGGACAAGGAGACGCTCGACCTGCTCCGGCTGCAATTGCAGGCCGACGATATTCCTTCCGAGCTTTCGGTCTCGGAAGCCGAACACATGCTGGAATACCAGCGCGTGCGCATCGGCGAGGCCAGCTACCTCCTTCCTCGCGCTTCGGAGTTGGTGCTGGTCGATGCGGCCGGCAATGCCAGCCGCAATCAGACGCGATTCAGCGAATGCCGCCAGTACACCGGACAGTCGGTGCTGAGCTTCGCCGACCCATCCACGGCCCCCGAGCCTGCAAGACCGGCCGCCGTGGTCGCCCTGCCTTCCCGCCTGACGTTGGAAATCGAGCTGGCCGCGGCCTTTGAAGGAGAGGGAGCCGCTGTCGGCGATCCGGTGCAGGCCAGGTTGGCGCACGCGGTCTCGGGCAAGGAGGGCGTGCTGTTCGCCAAAGGAGCGCCCGTAGCAGGCCATCTCACGCGTCTGGAGAAGCGCAACACCCGCTTAGGTGACTTCTGGGTGGTGGGCCTGGAGTTCAGCCAGCTTGAGGGCCAGGGCCGCAGAGCCGAGTTCCGCGCCTCTCTCGAAGACCTGGAGGCTTCCGGAAGCCAGTACTTTCTTCCGTTCTCTTTCCAGGCGGGAGGTCCCCACCAGGCTTGGCCCGCGCTGCGGGGTCAACCGTTTCCGCCGGCTCCCGTACCCGGGGAAGGCGTGATCTTCGTGAAAGGATCGCGCTTGCGCCTGCCCCCGGGACTTCGCATGCGCTGGAGCATCGAGCCCTGAACTTCTTCTCCCATTCCTGCGTTCCTTTTCATTGACCTGTTAAGAAAGGCCGGGGAAGGGCGTCTCATGTCTGGAGAACAAGGGAGCAAGGGACTGGCGGCCGGAGCCACGGCGGAGATCCGGGAGATCGAAGACATCTTCCGGCAGTATTCGCCTTTGGTCTTCCGTGCCGCCTACCGGGTGACTGGCAATGCTGCCGATGCGGAGGATGTGCTGCAGACGGTTTTTCTGCGCCTGATGCGGCGGGAAGCCGGCGCCGAAGCGTTGGAGCACGTCGAGAGCTACCTGCATAGGGCGGCGGTGAATACGGCGCTGGACCTGCTGCGGTCGCGTCAGCGCGCCTCCATCCCGCTGGCGGAGATCGCCCCGCCGGCCGCCAGCGCTGCCTTGGCTCCGGACCGCCTTCACGCATCCGCGGAGATTCGCGCGTGGTTGCGGGAAGCGGTCGCCAGGCTGAGTCCGCGTACCGCGGAAATGTTTGCGTTGCGGTTCTTCGAAGGAAAGACCAACCCGGAGATTGCCAGGGCCTGTCAGACCACCGAAGGAACCGTGGCCGTGACCCTCTCCCGCGCTCGCGACCGCCTGGAGCGGGAATTTCGAGCGTTCCTGGGAGATCCGTCATGAATACGCCAGAGGCAGAGCCGAACGAAACCGGGTTGGATCGAACCATCCGCGAGATTCAGGGAGAAGTCCCGGATCCCGCCGTGGAGCAGGCCGCCGCCGAGCGGGTCTGGGCGCGATTACAGCCGCCGCTTGAAAGCTGCGCCGATTTTCAGGCGCTGTTTCCGGAATACCGTGCCGGCACCTTGCCGGCCAGCCGCGTGTGGCTGCTCGAAGATCATCTGCACCAGTGCGTGCTGTGCCGCCGGGTGTTGCACCCGGTGCGGACGCTGCCGGAGCGGCGCTCCGCCGTCCAACGGAGCCGCTATGCGCGATGGGCCATGGCAGCCGCTCTGGCGATTGGAGCCGGCCTTTCTGCCTGGGGTGCCTTCACCTATTTCCGTACCGCTCCGCGAGGCAGCCGCGCGCGCGTGGAGTCGGTGACCGGTACGCTGCTGCGCGTCTCCGAACCGCAGTCAGCCTCGCTGCGACCGGGAGAGGACATACCGGCTGGAGCCTCCATCCGGACCGCGCGAGACTCCGGCGCCTTCGTGCGTCTGGAAGACGGATCGCGCGTGGAGATGGGCGACCGCTCCGAATTCTCGGTGACCCGCAGCGGAAGCGACCTGACCATCCGCCTGGAGCGGGGAAAGATTCTGGTGGAAGCGGCCAAGCGGCGCGCCGGGCATCTTTACGTGGCGACGCGCGATTGCCGCGTGGCGGTCACCGGCACCGTCTTCAGTGTCAATGCGGGGCTGAAAGGATCGCGCGTCACCGTGGTGGAGGGTTCCGTGCTGGTGGCGCAGGCAGGGCGGGAACAAATGCTTCGGCCCGGGCAGCAGTACGCCAGCGACACCAGCGTGGAGCCGGTGGCGCCTCGCCAGGAGATCGCCTGGAGCCGCAACCTCGACGCGCATCTGGCGCTGTTGCAGGCAGCCGCTGCGGCGGGCGAGCGCCTGGACGCCGTTCGCTTTCCCGATCTCCGCTACACCAGCACACTGTTGCCGCTGTTGCCGGCCGGGACCGTTGTATTCGCCAGCCTGCCCAATCTGAGCAAACCGCTCGGCGAAGTGCAGCAGGTGTTTCACGACAAAGTGCAGGGTAACCCTGCGTTGGCAGAATGGTGGCAACAGAACGGCGCCAAAACCGATGCCGAGCTCACCAAGCTGCATGCCTTCAGCGATTATCTGGGCAGCGAGATCGTGATGGCGGCCGTGCGCCAGCCCAGCGGATCGCCGGGGAAACCGGTGTTTCTGGCGGAAGTCGTGCGCAACGGTCTGGAACAGTTCCTGGCCGATAGCGGCTGGCCGCTGCGCGTGGCGATTTCGGGCAAAGTGGCGGTCCTCGCCGCCGATGCTGCGTCGCTGCAACAGATGACCGCGTCTCTGGCAAGCGGCGGAGCCTTCACCTCGACGCCTTTCGGAGCCCAGTTGGCCGCCCTCTATCGCGATGGCGTCGGTCTGCTGCTGGCGGCCGACCTGAGCAGTATCGGCAAGCCGCGTACGGCGCCGCTGCCCGGAGCGCCGCCGCAATCCGTCATGGTCTTGCAGCGCGAGACGGACGGAAAGCCGGACACGCGCGCGGTCCTCACGTTTCCCGGGA
Source organism: uncultured Solibacteraceae bacterium (assembly GCA_964568355.1). Classification (GTDB taxonomy): domain Bacteria; phylum Acidobacteriota; class Terriglobia; order Bryobacterales; family Bryobacteraceae; genus JAJPJX01. The sequence goes on from CAZMRK010000632.1 coordinate 5,283, forward strand.
CGCGCAACGGCGTCGCGTCCTGGCTCGGCGACCCGGCGCCCATGGCGGGGCTCGATTTCCTGACGCCCGAGGCCGCGCTGGTCTCGGCCTGTGTGGTGAAATCGCCGGCGGCGATCGTGAATGAGCTCTTCGCTTGGCGCACCGCC
>CAZMRK010000633.1:0-3738 GCA_964568355.1 uncultured Solibacteraceae bacterium
CGGCCGCCGCCGGCTCGCTCAACGCGCCCGGCAACACCCAAACCGCCGACCAGATTAAGCCGGTCGTGGAAAAGCTTGGCGGCATTGGCCCCGGCCAGCCCTTCTTCGACCCCAGCGCCTTCGCCGCGCCCACCGGCGTGCGCTTCGGCACCGCCGGGCGCAATATCCTCCGCGGACCCGGCGCCGTCAATCTGGACCTGGGACTCTTCCGGAAATTTGCGCTTCGCGAAGGCTACAACCTGGAGTTCCGCGCGGAAGCCGCCAACGCCACCAACACACCGCACTTCATGAACCCGAACGCCAACATCAGCGCCTCGAACTTCCTGGTGGTCACCGCCGCCCAGCCCGACCAGCGCCAGCTCCGCCTCGGTTTGCGTTTGGCATGGTAACGCCCGGATCCGACACTATCGGCGCGCGGCTGCCTCAGGCCGCTGCTTCAATTTCCTTCATTTCCGCATCGGAAAGGGAAATATCGGCGCCTTTCAGGTTCTCCTCCAGGTGAGCCACGGAAGAGGTGCCCGGGATCGGCAGCATCACGGGACTGCGATGCAGCAGCCACGCGATCGATAGCTGCGCAATCGTCACGCCGTGCCGCCGGGCGATCGTGTCCAGCTTGCCGCCGGGCTGCGTCAGCTTGCCGGCTGCCACGGGAAACCATGGGATGAACGCAAGGTTGTGCTTTTCGCAATATTCCAGCACGTCTTCGTGCTGGCGGTCTGCCACGTTGTACAGATTCTGCACGCTGACAATGGGGATCACCTTGCGGGCCCGGTCAATTTCCCGCGGTTTGACTTCGCTGAGACCTACGTGACGAATCTTGCCGGCCTTCTGAAGCTTGGCAATCACTCCCAACGATTCTTCGACCGGGACTTTGGGATCGATGCGGTGCAACTGCCACAGGTCGATCACGTCCGTCTTGAGAAAGCGCAGGCTCATCTCCACCTGCTGCACCAGATACTCCGGCCTTCCGACCGGGGCCCACTGGTCGGGACCCTGCCGCGTGAGGCCGGCTTTGGTCGCCACCACCAGGCCCTTTGGAAATGGCGCGAGCGCTTCGCCGATCAGCCGCTCGCTCACGGCCGGACCATAGCTGTCTGCCGTGTCAATGAAATTCACGCCGAGTTCCACCGTGCGCCGGAGGACCCGCCGGGCCTCTTCGGCCTTCTGCGGCTCTCCCCAGATGCCGCGCCCCGTCAAACGCATGGCTCCGAAGCCCAGCCGATTCACTTCCAATGTGCCGCCGATCTTGAATGTTTTGGGTATGGGTTGCAATTTCGTCCTCCTGTCCCGCAAGTAGCGCGGAAGCCGCGGGAAATCATTTCGCGTATCTATAAGCTATACGGATACGTTCATAAGATACGCGGCGGCTGGCTGGGGATTCAGATGCCGGGCCGCGAGCCGGCAACCAGTGTACGAAATGGCGCGGGCTCCCGGCAGCAGCCTGCAGTAGCTTCTCGTGTCAGGTTGTGTCAGGTGTGGACCAGCTCTTGAATAACATGGCGATACTGCCTGCCCGTTGTCAGGCGGACTCCGCTGCGAAGCTCCAGTGTATAAATGCCGCCGACCGTCTGCTCGACCAGGTCGCCAAAAGCCTCTCGGCGCAGCTCGGCGGCAGCCGGACCTTTCCGCCCCTGATTGCCCGGCTACCCTCGGCTGATCGCCAACCGCACAGCGAGCGGTATATGCGTAAGGATCCGCTGGGTCATGCTTTCCTAAGCCCGGCCTACCAGGCCGACTATACCTGGGAGAAGGGGCAAAGCAAGCTGGTCGTCTCGGTGGGCCGGGATGCGGCGGACGCCCGGAGCCGGCTTCAGTCACTAGCCGGCCATTTTCAGAAGAGCGGCCAGTGCCGGGCCGCGCCGGAGTTCGGCGTGGGGGCCTTGCGCGCAAGCAATTCGTTCGAAGGCACGCTGATCGCCAGGGTGAAAGGGCGCTACCTGGTCCTTTTGTTGAACCCCGCCGCCGCGGGTGCCGAGACCTTCTTCCGGGATGCCGTCGAACGGCTCCCCTAGCTTCCGCGACCACGCCGTCGGGAACCGCGATCGACAGGAGACATCGTGATCCATTGCACGCGTAGACAAATTTTGCGGGCTGGCGCAGCCGGCCTGGGGCTTCCTCTGGTGCCCTCGGCCGGCCTGCTGGCTGCCGGACCCGCCATCTCGATTGCTCACTACCGCAGCTCTCCTCACGCCCCCGACGGCATCGCCGAGGAAGCGCGGCGGCTGACGCAGCAGGCGATCAACACTCTGGGCGGCATGAACCGGTTCGTCAGCCGCGGCGACGTGGTCTGGATCAAGCCCAACATCGGCTGGAACCGCCGGCCGGAGCAGGCGGCTACCACCAATCCCGATGTGGTGGCCACGCTGGTCTCGCTGTGCTACCAGGCGGGCGCCAAGCGCGTTATTGTCAGCGACAACTCGTGCAACCCTGCGCCCGCATCCTTTGCGCGCTCCGGCATCCAGCAGGCGGCGCAGAAGGTGGGCGCGGATTCCTTCATCCTCGACGAGCGAAAGTTCCGTCGCACCCGGCTGAACGGCAAGGCGCTTCCCAACTGGGAGATCTACGCCGATGCCGTGGGCGTCACCAAGCTGATCAATGTCCCCATCGTGAAACATCATGGCCTGTGCAAAGCCACGTTGGGCATGAAAAACCTGATGGGCATTGCCGGAGGAGAACGGAATCGCTTCCACCAGGATCTGAGCAACGCCGTAGTGGATCTGGCGGCGTTCGTGCGTCCGGCGCTGGTGGTGATGGATGCGATTCGCGTGCTCACCGCCAACGGACCGGTGGGCGGCAATCTCGCCGACGTGCAGCGCAGGGATACGGTAATGGCGGGTGTGGACCAGGTCGCCATGGATGCCGCCGCCGCTGGCCTCCTCGGCCTCAAGCCGCAGGAGATCGGATACATCGTCGAAGCTCACGCGCGGCGCCTGGGCACTATGGCGTACGAATCGCTTCAGCCGCGGCGGATCGAAGTATAGCCGGGAGAATGGAGAGCATCCGCATCATGGCGCGCCGCAAGACTTCCATTCCCGTCTGGCTTCGCCGTCTGAGTCAAACGGCTTTCTTTTGCCTGTTCCTGTATCTGTTTGTGCAGGCGGTGTACCAGCCCGTGAACCGGACAGGCCAAGGCGTCAAGCTGTTTTTCCAGCTCGATCCGCTGGTCTTGCTTTCCACCTGGATCAGCGCGCACCAGATTGCATCCGGCCTCCTGCTCTCACTGGTGACCTTGGGTGTGACGCTGCTGGCGGGCCGTTGGTTCTGCGGATGGGTGTGTCCTTTCGGCGCGCTGCACAACTTGCTGAACGGTTGGCGCCGGTCGCCGGCCAAGCACCGCATCGCCGTGGGCGGCTATTCCGGTTGGCAGAAATCCAAGTACTACATCCTGGCTGCGGTGCTGGTAGGAACCGCTCTGGGCCTGAACCTCGCTGGATGGTTCGATCCGTTTTCCTTCCTCTATCGCGCCTTGGCGGTGGTGCTGTTCCCCGCGGTCAACGACGCGACCCGTGAGGCGTTCACCTGGATCTACCAGGCCGATCCCGGCGTGGGACCGTATCGTGTGACAGCCGTCTCGGAGCCGGTCTATGAGGTGCTGCGCCGCCGTGTGCTGGCCGCGACCCAGCCGCACTATTACGGCGCGGCGCTGATCGCTATTCTGTTCATCGCCGTGGTCCTCCTGAATCTATACCGGGCGCGCTTCTGGTGCCGCTACGTGTGCCCGCTCGGCGCGCTGCTGGG
>CAZMRK010000634.1:0-8487 GCA_964568355.1 uncultured Solibacteraceae bacterium
CTGGTGATCGACAACCGGCGGATTATGGAACTGCCGCAGTACGACCGCAATGCGCTGGCGTTTGCGCAGCTTGCGCCGAACGTCAACGGCCAGTCCAGCACGGGCGGCTACGGGCAGGATTTCCGCATCAACGGCGGCCGCACCAACCAGACCGAGTACATTCTGGACGGCCAGCCGGTGACGACCGGATATAAGCACGACATTCCGCCATCGGTGCCCTCCAAGGAAGCAGTAGCCGAGTTTAAGGTTATGACCAACGGGCTGTCGGCTGAATACGGCCGGCTCTCCGGAGGAGCCGTAATCCTGGCCACACGCTCCGGCACGAACGAGTTTCACGGCAGCGCTTACGAATTTTTCAAGAACGACAAGCTGAATGCCAACCAGTGGAAATCGAACTGGCTGGGCGTGGACAGAAGCGTGTTCCACGACAACGTATTCGGCTTCACGTTCGGCGGACCGGTCTGGATCCCGAAAGTGTACAACGGCAAAGACCGTACCTTCTTCTTCGTGAACTACGAGGGGACGAGGCACGTGACCGGCAACAATGCGGAGCAGGCCTCGGTGCCGAGCATGCTGGAGCGGCAGGGAGATTTCTCGCAGAGCCTGATCGACGCCGGTAACCCGGTGCAGATCTACGATCCGGACACGGGCCGTTTAGTGAACGGGCAACTCGTACGTGACCCATTTCCGGGGATGAAGATTCCACAGAGCCGGTTCGACGCGCTGGCGAAGATCTACACGGGCTACTATCCGGAGCCCAACACCACACCGCTGCCCAACACCACGAACCAGAACAACTACACGTATACCCGCAACAAGCCATCCAACAACAATCGCTGGACGGGGCGGCTGGACCAGAACTGGAATTCGAACCACTCGACGCACTTCAGCATCGCCCAGTACGATTACAACCAGACCACACCGCGAGCCCTTTCCGCGCTCGAAGCCGTCGGGCTCGATACGCAGACGGCCTACACGGCTTCGGTGGAGCATGACTGGACCATGTCGCCGACGACCATCTTCACGTTCCGGGCGGGGATCGTGCGCAGCCGGACTTTCAGCGGATCCACGGTCGAAGTGAACGACTCCGGGTGGAACCTGCCGGCCAACGTAATCAACCTGCTGGGCGGCACCGACAACGGGCGGACACCCGCGATCACCAATATGGCGGGGCTCACCGGCCTGGGCGGAGGAAGCCTGGACGACACGCGCGATACCGGCTATACGGGCAGCATCTCCGTCCAGAAGATGCGAGGCAAGCATACATTCAAAGCCGGCTACGAGCATCGCCGCTACTACAGCAACGAGATCACGGGCGGCAACTTCGAGATGTCCTCGGAGCGCTCGGTGACCGCGTTGTCCCCGGCCACCGCGGCCAGCACCGGCTCCCCGTTCGCCAGCTATCTGCTGGGCAAGGCGACCTGGGGCGACGGCAACCAGATGGCCGGTCCTGCCTCGTTGCAGACCTATCATGCGCTGTACTTCCAAGATGACGTGAAGCTGACCAAGCGGCTTACCATCAATGCCGGCCTGCGTTGGGACTTCGAGCCGCCGCGCACGGAGCGCTTCAACCGGCAGGTGTTCTGGGATCGCGACTACACATGGGATATCCAGCCCAGTTCCGGCTGGAACTGGAGCCAGGTGGAACAGACCATCGGCCGCAGCCTGCCGCAACCGATCTGGATGTCGCAAGGGATTCACGGCCGCGCGGCGGCGATGGGCACTTCGCAGTATCCCGGGCAGACGCTGGAACAGACCCGATACAATCACTTCGGCCCGCGGCTGGCGGTAGCATACCAGTTGACGCCGCGCACGGTGGTTCGGTCGAGCTACGGGCTCATCTGGCTGACCAAGACCGGTAGCTGGTTCCTGGGCTCGGCTCGCTGGAACGTCGGCTATGGCGATTCGGCGCGGCTGGCACAGGGCGGCACGGGAGACGGCGGCCTGACGTACCCGCTCACGTTTTCCGATCCGATGCCCGGCGGCGCGGGATATATTCCTCTGACCCGCGATGTGACGGCGCTGAACAACTCCGTGATGGGCAACTGGTGGCTATCGGAGACAGCCAAATTCAATAGCGGCTACGAGCACGATGTACAGTTTGCCATCCAGCGCGAGCTCGGTTCGGGCAACAACACCTGGGTGCTGGAGGTGGCGTACAACGGCAGCCTGGGCCGCGCGCTGCCTACCTGGATCGGCGTGGGCGAACACATTCTGCCGGACGCGTACCACAAGATCGGCAATCTGGGCTCCAGCCTGCTGACGCCGGTGCCGAATCCGTTCTACGGCCAGATTCCCGAAGGCACGGCTCGCAGCGGCCAGATGATTCCTCTGGGCCAGCTTTACGAACTCAATCCGCTGTGGTCGCAGATCTCGACTACGGGCGATCCGGATGGAACTTCCAACTACAACTCCGGATATGTGCAGATTGAGCATCGCTTCGCCCGGGGCTTCGGCTTCCTGGCGAACTACACGCTCGGCAAACTGATGGAAGACACCGGCGGCATCGACCACTCCACGCCGGGTAGCAACCGTTTTCCGCAGGCGGGGCTGGGGCGCAAGGACGTGTACTCGCTTTCCAACTCCGACTATCGCCACAAGCTGGTGCTCAACTATAGCGCCGAGCTGCCATTCGGCCGGGGAAAGCGTTTTCTCAACGACACGCAAACGATCGGCGGCCAGGTGCTGGACAAGATCGTTGGAGGCTGGACGGCTGCCGGAACGACCACGTTCCGCTCCGGGCAATACCTGCGCATCACCGGGTCGAACACGCTGTGGTGGATTGCGGGGCAGGCATCCAACAGCGGCGAATCGGAACGGCCGGTCTTCGTCTCTCCCCGGGTGGCATACAACAACAGTGTCTCCGGACACCAGGCGCTGATCGGCTCGGCGAACCAGACGTCCTACATGAATCGCGAGGCGTTCCGGCTGGCGGAAGCGACTCCGAATCAGTTGGAGATCGGCGATGTGGGCTGGGTGGATCCAGGCCTGGTAGGGCCCGGGTTCAGCCAGTGGGATTTCTCGCTGATGAAGAATTTCTACATGGGCAGCGAGAGCCGGTATCTGCAACTGCGGTTCGAAGCGCAGAACCTGTTCAATCACATGAACGCGAGCAATCCGGACGGCGCGATCACCTCGCCTACGTTCGGGCTGATCCAAAACCAGAACGGCAGCCCCCGCCAGGTGATGATTGCAGCTAAAATCTACTTCTGAACGCTGATCGCGCGGCGGCACCGCGCGTAGTGCTACGTTCTTTTGAGAGTTATGGGCGCCCAGCAGACGCGGCGCGGCTTCCTGGTTTCCTCCTCGGTCGGCCTGGTAGGCGCGGGGCTGGGGCCAGGGAGGTCCGGCGCATCCGGGGCAACGCTCAGCGAATACCGGCGCGGCGGTATGATTTACCGCCGCCTCGGCCAGACCGGCCTCTCTGTTTCGCTGCTGTCGTTCGGTTCTCACACGGATCCAGCAGACCGCCGACCGGGCGGTCCGAATCGCACGGTCCTCAGTCCGGAAGGGCAGGCTCGACGGGACCGCATTATCCTGCAGGCTTTTGACTATGGGGTCAACCTGCTGGACGTTTATGAAACCGAGGGCCAGTGGGAGCCGGCCGCCCGGCTGGTGAAAGACCGGCGAGACAAGGTATTGATCTCGCTGGCCCACGAGATTACGGCCAAAGACATCGACAAAGCCTGCCGGATGTTCGGCCACGTGGACCTGTACCGTTTCCATACGGCCGAGATCGATTCGCAGACGCTGCACAACTGGGACGTTCTGCGGAAGGCGAAAGAGGCGGGCAAGATTCGCGCGATCGGGATTGCCACGCATATCGAGCGCACGATGTCGATGGCGCTCGATGAGCTGGAAGGCATCGACTACCTGTTTTTCCCGTACAACTTCATTCACGCGCGGGCGGACTACAGCCAGTTTCTGCCGGAGGCGATCCGGCGGGATGTCGGCCTGATCGCCATGAAGCCGCTGGCTTCGGGGTCCATTATGAAGCTGGACCCGCGGGCACGACCGGGGATGAAGCCGGAATTCGAGCCGCTGCAGTTGTGGCAGCGTAGCAATCGGGCGATCCTGCCCGCAGCGGTGGCCGAGTTGACCAAGAGCCTGGACCGGATGCCGGACGAGACGCTTTGCATGGCGGCCATGCGCTTCGCCTTTAGCCGGCCATTTCTGTCAACCGCCATTACCGGGATGTTCCACCAGACTTTGCTGGAGGACAACTACAAGGCGCTCACGCGCTATGCGGAACGTGGTCCGGAAGAGCATGCGGCGCTCGACGCGGCGCGAAGGCTGGCGCGGTTGGGGAAAGGCGATTGGTTGCCGGCGGATTACCGGTGGCTGGAGGAACAATGGGGCGCTTAGGTCCGCTTGCTTACGCGCGCGGTTCAGTGGTGTTGCTGGGGTGCCTGATCGCGGCGGCGCCGGGATGGGCGCAGCAGGACGAGCAATTCCGGAAGGCTGGGGTTTGCGCGCGGTGCCACGTGATCTCCGTGGTGGAATGGGGCATCTCCCGCCATAGCGGCGCGAGTACCGATTGTGTAGCGTGCCATGGCGTGAGCAAAGGCCACGTGGTGGACGAGCGCAACAACATCAAGCCGGAACGGCTTCCCCATGGCGCGGCGATCGCCGGGCTGTGCGCGGATTGCCACAAAGACGGATGCCCGAAATCGAAGCAGAAGGGCGGCTGCCAGACGTGCCACCACGTTCATGCGCTGGTGAATCCGAACCGGCCGCCGGAGGTACGCGACCAGGCGCTCGAAAAGCGGACCGCGCAGTGGGAGCGGTATGCGCGGTATATGAAGGCGGGCGATGCGGCCATCCAGGCGCAGCAATGGGCAAAGGCGCGCGATGCGTTTCAGGCGGCTCTGGGCGAGAGCCCCGGCGATCGTCTGGCGTCCCGCAATCTGCGGATCTGCGAGCGCCGGCTGGGTGGTACTCCGGCGGGATTCGAGATCGCCGGCGGCCGGATCGATGCCGCAACGGGGCTGCCGGCGGAGGTGCGCGTCGCCGGCCTGGGCATTCCGATGCTGCTGGTGGCGGGCGGCAGCCTGGAAATCGGCTCCGACCGGCTACCGGGATCAAGGCCCGTTCACACGGTGGCGATCGAGCCGTTTTACCTGGGCGAGTTCGAGGTGACGCAGGCAGAATGGCTGGCCCTGATGGGTTCCAATCCGAGCGCTCAAAAGGGCGACCGTCTGCCGGTGGATTCCGTTTCCTGGAACGACGCCCAGGCTTTCGTGAAGAAGCTGAACGAGCGGATTCCGGGGCACGGCTTTCGCTTGCCCACGGAAGCGGAGTGGGAGTTTGCGGCGCGGGCGGGCGCAAACGCGGATTCTCGGATTACCGAGGTTGCCTGGTTTGATGAAGCCGATAAAAAGGCGGCACAACCCGTGGGAACGCGCAAGCCCGACAAGCTGGGCTTCTACGATCTGCAGGGCAATGTCTGGGAGTGGACGTCCAGCCTGTTCAAAGCGTATCCGTTCGACGCGGCAGACGGGCGCGAAGACACACAGACGGCCGGTCTGCGGATTCTTCGCGGCGGCGGATACGCGGACAGCGCGGACCTTTTAGATCCGGCGATGCGCCACGGCGACCGGCCTGACCGGCGCTTGCGGTGGAACGGTATCCGTCTGGCGCGCAGCGTGCCGACGCCCCGCTAAGCCGGCGCTTTGCCGTAGTCTTTGATCTTCATCGGCTCGCCGCCCTTGAGCGCCGACTGATGGGCGATGATGCCCGGCATGGTGTAGGCGATCGCCTCCCAGACGTTCACGGCCGGATAGCGATCTTCCTGGATGGCGTGAATGAACTCGTTCACCAGGAAGGTGTGGGAGCCGCCGTGGCCGCTCTTCACCCGCATCGGCTCGGGCAGCATCTCCATGTGGTTCGGCTGATTGTAGGCCTCGATATTGACCTTGCCTTCCGGGTAGCCGTTGGCATCCAGCCCGGTCTTGCCATCTTTGCTGATGGTGATCACTGTGTTGGGGGATTTCTCGGGCCGCGCCATGATGTAGGACATGCGGTCGCCGTAAAACTGGCCGCGCTCGGTCTCGCCGTCGGCAATGTGCCAGCAGACGGCGATCCGGGCGCAATGGCCGCCGGAGGTCTTGAAGAATCCGGTGGTGTTCCAGAAAGGATTTTTGTACTGGTTGGTCTGGAGCACCTCGTGGCCGTCGCCCCATCCGACGGCCTGCACCTCCACCAGCCGCTCTCCGGTGACCGGAATCACGATGCCGGTGGAGTGGGTGGGGTAATGCATGGGAGGAAAACCGTGGCGCCAGGTGGGGAAGCCGCGATCGTCGAACATCAGCGAGAGCAGTCCCTCGTGGTGGTACTCGGCTTCCGAATACATGATGGTGCCGAACTTGCCCTCCTTGGCCCACTGGCGGCAGGTGACGACTTCGGGACGGTAGTAGCTGGTCTCCGCCATCATGTACTTCAGGCCGGTGCTCTTGACGGTTTCGAGAAGGCGCTCCAGTTCTTCGACCGACATGCCGGCAGGGACGGCGCTGATCACGTGCTTACCGGCTTTGAGCGCCTCGATATCCATCCACACGTGCAAGGGCGCGGGAGTAAAGACGCCGACGGCGTCCAGATCCTTGTGCTTGAGAAGGTCGCGGAAGTTCTTGTAGGTATTTCCACAGCGATAGACTTCGGAAAGGCGCTGCAAGCGGTCCGGCCGGATGTCACATACCGCGGTGACTTTGCAGTCAGGGTGGAGGTGCCACTGAAAGCTCGAGCCGAAGCCGCCGCCGACTATTCCCACGTTTACGGGCCGGCCGGAAGAGCGCTGCTGCGCGGCCGCCAGGCTGGAGATACCGGCCATACCGGCAGCGGCGCCCAAGCCGTGAAAGAGATCGCGACGCGAAAGATCCGATTTATCGTCCCGGTGCATATGCTCTCTCCTTAGAAAGTCCAATCTTATGCCAAACGATGGCCGCACGGATGGAGACGTCGCCAGGAGGGGCGAGGGCTTCAGGGGCGAAGAGCGGCGGCGAAGGCTCGTACACCGTGCTGAAAGACTCCGATGTCGCTGCCCAGGCTGAGCATGCGGAAGCCCTTGCGGATCCAGTGGGCCGCGGCTTCCGGCGTCGCGGGCAGGAAGCCGGGAGCCACGCCGTGGCGCCTGCAAGAGGCCACCAGCGCATCCATCGCCGCGAGGAAGCGGGGATGCTCGAATTGGGCCGGAATGCCCATCGATACGGTCAGGTCGTAGTGTCCCATCCAGGCGACATCCACACCGGGGACGGAGACAATGTCATCGAGATTCTCAAATGCTCTGGCGGTTTCGAGAAGGAGAATCACGACGGTGTCTTCGTTGGCCTGGGAGAAAAATTCGGGGCCGCCGGCCCGGTAGAGGTCGTGGGCGATGCCGAGGGCCACACCTCTGCGGCCGGCCGGGGCGTATTTTAGTTGCGCCACGATCTCTTCGGCCTGGGCCCGGGTCTCCACGCGCGGGACCATCACGCCACGCACACCGAGGTCCAAGACACGCGAGAGGGGCTGAAAGTGAAGGTCCGGGACGCGGGCCATGGGCACGATCCGGGTTCCCCGGCAGGAGGCGACCATTTCGGCCAGCAGGCCAATGTCGCAGCGGCCGTGCTCCATGTCGTAGATGACGAACTCCATGCCGCAGGCAGCGAGCATGGGTCCGATGCCCGGCGTAAACAGTTCCAGGATCATCTGCCCGAGCACCACTTCGCCATCGTGTAACCGCTTTCGCAGCGTGGTCACGCCTCTCTCCCGAGTGGCGAGGCTTGGAAGGCGGCCAGTTTCGCACGGAAACCCGGCCGGCCCAACACGTCGCGGTTGACCACGTGCATCGGCGGTTCGCCGCGGGCGACCGCCAGGGCGCCTTCGCAGTCCATGCGCCCCATGTCGCGAAATAGCTCTACGGTCCAGGCGACCGAATGCGAGGTCAGGATGACGTTGTCGAGGCTCAACAGGCGGGAATCCGGCTCGATGGGCTCGCGCTCGAAGACGTCCAGAGCCGCGCCTCGGATACGGCCGTTCTCGAGCGCCTCGATCAGCGCCTCCTGCTGGACGATGGGGCCGCGCGCCGTATTGACGAGGAACGCTTCCGGCTTCATCAGGGCCAGTTCCCGAGGCCCGATCAGCCCTCGTGTCTCGGGCGTTAGCGCACAATTCACCAGGAGATAGTCCGACTCGCGCAGCACAGTATCGAGGTCGACGAGAGAGACGCCCAACCCGGCGGCGCGCGCCTGGGGAGCGTAGGGATCGAAGGCCAGGAAGCGGGCGATTCCGAACGGTTGCAGAAGGCGGATGGCTTCACAGGCGATGTTGCCGAGGCCGATGGTGCCCACCACGCGGTCCCGCGGTTCGGCGCCCAACTCTCGCGTGCTCTCCGTCCAGCGGCCCTGGCGCACCAGCCGATCCTTGAGAACGAGGTTATGGGAGAGAGCCAGAACAAACAGGACGATCGATTCAGCGACCGGCCGCGTCACCGCGGAGGGCGTGATGTAGACG
>CAZMRK010000635.1:0-4799 GCA_964568355.1 uncultured Solibacteraceae bacterium
TCCAGCTTTTTTTCCAACTCAGTAATCGAATGATCCACACAGTAGGCTTTGCCCTCCGATGCGGCGTACGTCAGCTTATCCTCGGCGTAGAAGTGTGTTACGCGATCCAAATCGAGAAACCATAGCCGGTCGCCGAGCCGGGACGCAATCCTTTCGAGATACTCCGGCCTGGCTTTACGAAGCGTGTCGGTTAGTTGCTTGAGCAAGGATTGGAAGTCGGACTGCGACGGCTGGCCCGAATTCCGCAGCGCCTCAACTTTCTTAAGAGCGCGTTCCAGCGATTCGGGATCCACTGGTTTCAGCAGATAGTCTACCGAGTTCACTCCGAAGGCTTTGAGCGCGTACTGGTCGTAGGCTGTCGTGAAAATCACGATTGGCTGGCGTGGCAACTTGGCCAAAACATCGAAACCGTTCAGACGCGGCATCTGAATGTCGAGGAAGCACACGTCGGGGGGATCGGCGGTCAGCGCGGCGATAGCTTCCTCGGGCATGGTTGTAGAGCCGACCACTTCGACGCGTTCGGAGCGCTCCAGCAGCCGATGCAAGCGTGCGAGCGCCAGAGGCTCGTCATCGACGAGGTAAGCGCGCAGCTTCATACGCGTGGCAAAACTATCTCTACCACAGAATGGCAGTCCCGGCGCAACACGTTCAGTCGCGCTTTCACTCCGAACAGCGCATTGAGGCGGCTGACCAGATTGTCGAGACCGTGTCCGGCGGGGATCGCGCATAAGTCAAAACCCGGCCCCGTATCGAGAATTTCGATGCGCAGATTTCCATGCTCCGCGGCCGCAGTGACCACGACCTCGCCTCCATCGCTTTGTGGAGTAACCCCATACTTCACCGCATTTTCTACCAGCGACTGCACCGACATCGGTGGCACCTTGGCGCTCTCAAGGTTAGTTGGAACCTCGATCGAGCTGCGCAGCTTCTCGCCGAAGCGTGCCCGCTCAATGTCGAGATAGTTCTCCACCATCGCCAGTTCCTGCTTCAGCGGAATCAACGGCTGCCCGCTGGTGTCGAGCGAGGCGCGCAGCAAGGCCGCAAGACGCCCCACAATCTGTTCCGCACGCGCTGGATTCACCGCGATAAGCGAACTGATTGAGTTCAGCGTGTTGAACAGAAAGTGCGGATGAATCCGGGCCTCCAGTGAGCGTAGACGCGCTTCTGCTGCTAGCTTCCGCGCCCGCTCTTCGGCCACTTCTTTCTCACGAAGTTTCTCCTCCATACTCTGCACTCGTCCGCGCAACGAGGCGTGGACCATCGCGCCCGTGCCAAACACGATGGCCAACGGCATGGCTACACGCAGCGTATGCAGGTACTCCCGCCAGAACTGCCGGGGGACTACGAAGCCGAGCAGCATTTGCAATGTTTCCGCCAGCAAGCAACCCAGGGGAACGACCACGAGGACGGCAGTTGCCACTAGAGGAATCATGGACGGATTCCGGAGCAGTTTCCTCGCAAGACCGCCCAGAATGAGGAGGCCAAGAAGCCCGGTCAGATTCGCATAAGTCAGGGAGTAGACCAGGGTGTACAGCAATTGGTGGCTGCTGGAAATCTGGTTTCCCGCAATGAGAATCAGGACCACGACCACTACGGCGAAGTTGACCCAAAGCAAGGAAAACACCCAGTCCCGTTTGTCCGGCATCATTGGAGCTGTCTCCTGTCCAATGCTCATCCTCTATTTACTTTGCATCCACCGGTTCGAAAGCGCCAATGCGGAAGACATTCACAATCTGCGCCGCATTCCGACCCGGATGTTTTATTTCCCCGACTACCACCTCATAGAGGGTTCCGTACTCGATTTGCCTGGTGGCCAGCGATACCCAAATTTCTCCCCAGTAGTCGCTGCGGCCTTTTAATGTCATTCCGCCAGTGGCGATTTCCACGGGATTGAAGAATGACTGGTATCGAATCAAGGCGCAATCCTGTCCATTTCGTTGGGAGTACCCGATCCACTCCAGGACGGTGTCGCGGATATGAAACGTGCCCACATCGGGCATGGCCACATCTTCGTTGGACATGGCATGGTAAGGCTCGTTCAGCTTCAGGCGATCATAGTAGCTCTGGCCGTACATCTCGAGCATTCCGGTGTCCCAGACAAGATTGCGTTCAACCACGGCGGCAGGGGGGAACCCCTTGAAAAAGTCTGGCTTCATCGTGCTCGCCAGATTGTTGTGATAGCGGAATCCTTCCATGAAGTCGCGTTTTTGCGCGGCTGGAAAAGTGGCGGTCGGGCCGATGGCGTCCGCTACGGTAACGTTTTTCCACGCGACCTCACCCTTTGGCAATCCGCGCGTGTACTCTCCGACCACATGCTGACGGTATATCACCTCGCCCTTGGTGTTGGCTGTGTTGTAGTCCACGGTGAACCGGTAGGTGCGTGGACCGCTGTCCTTCACGGCGTTTCCGTGGGGAAGGTTCCACACTTGCGCAGACGAAGACTGGCCGGCTGCAACAGGCACAGCCCACGCGAGCAATACGGCAACAAGAACTGAAGTAGCTCTGATTCGCATCGGATGCTTCCTCCTGACTCGAGTGTGGCTTGGCGGGGGGTTACCAGCATCCTGTTAGCGACGAAGGGCAACGATTGTCGATAAGAGGCGGATACTTGGGGACAAAAAACCATAAGCAACCGCCGAGGCACGCAGATGCAGGCCGATCGGCGCTACGTCAGAAAGACCAGAGGATGCTGGTGTAGCCGGTGTGGGCGCGGTAGTTTTGATCGAACGAGAAGAGGCCGAACTGTTCGCGATAGCGGTAAAACTGCCAGCCTGCGTTCCAGCGGACCTTCGGCGAGAGCTGCACCGAGACGCGCGCTTGCGGCGAGTGGAAGGTCAGCGGAAAGGTCTGCGCCGACGCCAGTAGCTGCTGGACCGGATCCGTGATGGACGCCGGTATGGCTGACGATCGGCCGTCGCCTACGTCCTTGGTGATGGAATAGCCGGCGTAAAGATCCACCCGCTTCCGGATCGCGACCCGGGCCATCAGGGTGCCTGCGTGGATGTTGCTGACATAGATCGAATTCAATCCTTCGACCAGTTGCGGGCGGCCCAAACCGGCAAAAAAGGCCAAGCCTCCGACCGTATCCAGGTGGAGTTTGGAGTAGGAAGCGTCGAGCGAAAACCAATCGCGCGGGGACCAGGAGGCATCGGCGTTATAGTTGCGCGCCCGCGAACTGAAGGTGGAGAGCGTGACGGAGTTGTTGTTGTAGTTCTGCTTGTACGCGGTCGAAAGAGTCAGGGTCTTCAGGCGGTATTCCGCGCGCGCGCCCAGCGCGTGATAGTCGCGATCCACGACAGGGCTTAACGGCTGATCGGAGCGGCCGATTTCGCCGTCCAGGCTGATGGACAACGGTTTCACCGGCTTGAAGCGTATACCTGCGAGCCCGGTATGCAGGTGGTTGTTCTGTTCGTAGAGCGTGCTGTCCAGTTCGCTCCCCGGCGGCGTGGCGAAGGCTTCTTTCAATTGAATTCGCCGCGTGGAGTAGTGGTAGCCGCCGTAGAAGGCCAGCCATTTGGATACGCGGTAATTGGCGTCGGTGGAGTTCGTGATAACGCGGATGCCCAGGTATCGGAAATTGAAGAGATTGCTGGTCAATGTGGCGAGATTGAGCTCCTGGTACGTGGCGTCGCCATCGATGCGGGTGTTGTGCACAGAGGTGTTGTTCACCACCGTCAGACGGGTCCCGGGAAAAACGCTGAAGGAGAAGTCGCCGGTGGCCACCGGGCGGCGTGCGCTGCCGCCCACGACCACCTGGCGGTTGCGATTCGCGCCGAAGCGATCCACTCCGAGGGCGGTTTCATCCAGAATGAAATCGCGCGTGCCGCCGATGTAGGTGAAGCGCCCGTTGATGGCCCACATCTTGCGGCCGCGGAACAGATTGACCAGCCAGCCCGGGCTGGTGCCGTGGTAAGGCTCGTTCCGGCGGAACTGGGTGAGAGTGGTGGGGTCGCCCACAACCCCGCTGCTGGTTACGCCGGCGAGCGTGAAAGGATTGTCTTCTTTATAGTCCTCCCAGAAGTGGGTGACGGAGAGCTTGGCTCCGCCTACCTGAAAATCGGCACCCAGGCGATAGTCGTTCATCACGCGGCGGACGTCGGTGAAGAGCGGGAAGGCATCCCCGCCGGAGCCGTATACCTGAAGAGTGGAGAGCGCCGGACCGGTCTGATCATTCCGGCTATAGCCGAAGCGCACTTGCAGCCTGGATTGGGGAAAAAGCGTCAGATCATGGTCCTGCACGTGCCGCGTGGTGTCCATGGCGTGCAGGCCGCTGGCAACCGTAAGGCCGGGATTGAAATAGTCGACGAGCCTCCAGCGCATGTCGTATTCGTAAAGGTGATTTTTCTGCACGCGCAGGATCGCCGATTGATAGGGATCGTTGCCCAGGCCGCTGGTGGTAAGCACCAGCTCGTCGAACAGGCGGCCGTGCCCGTCACGCGAATGTATATTGAGGCTGCTGCCCAGCAGGCGAATGCCGTTGCCGTAATTCACGTCGCTTCGATATTTGCCGGCATTTCCGTCGATCAGACTGAAGCGGTAGCCCGTCTCAAAGGAATTGGTGATGTTGTAATCCCCGCTGTTGTCGCCTCGCGTGGCTCCTACCTGTGCGGGCGTGGGCGCGACCGGAGGCTGCGCAACGGCTGCCGGCGCCAGGAGGACCGGCGCCAGGAGGATCCATATTAGAAGATGTCTTTTTGCCATGGCCTCCTCCTAACGAAAGAAACGGGGATCACTGTTGGATCCATGAATCCGGACGTGGCAGGTGGTGCATTGCCGGTACTTCGGATCGAGCAGGTTGT